>JAEUQG010000301.1 GCA_016789755.1 Bryobacterales bacterium | reverse complement strand
ATCATCACCTGCACATCGTGGTTCCAGGCAATCCGCGTCAACTCGCCCAGCGTCTTCAACTCGGCAAACTGCGCTTCGTCGCTTGCATCGGCCAGCGAGCCCGGACGCAGTCCGTCGCCCAGCGAGAAGCTCACATCGTGCTTCTGGAAGATCTTGCAGATATCCTCGAACCGTTCGGAGAGGAAGTTCTGGCGGTGGTTCTTCACCATCCACTCGGCCAGAATCGAGCCGCCGCGGCTGACAATGCCCGTGACGCGCTTCGTCGTCAACGGGACGTATTGAATCAGCACGCCGGCGTGGATGGTCATGTAGTCCACGCCCTGCTCGGCCTGCTCTTCAATCACTTCCAGCATTACTTCGGCCGTCAGATCCTCCACCCGCCGCACGCGCGACAGCGCCTCGTAAATCGGCACCGTGCCGATCGGCACCGGCGAGCCGCCGATGATCGCTTTGCGGATCTTCGGTATGTCGCCGCCGGTGGAGAGATCCATCACCGTATCGGCGCCGTATTTCACCGCGTACTGCAGCTTGTCCAACTCGCCGTCCACATCCGATGTCGTCGACGAGTTGCCGATGTTGGCGTTGATCTTGCACTTGGCCGCCACGCCGATGGCCATCGGCTCCAGATTGGTGTGATTCACGTTGGCCGGAATAATCATCCGGCCGCGCGCCACCTCGCTGCGCACGGTCTCCGCATCGAGCTGTTCGCGCTTGGCGACGTACAGCATCTCCTCGGTGACGACGCCCTTTCGCGCATAGTACATCTGAGTGCGAACGGGATCGTTCGCGCGCTTGGAAACCCAATCTCTACGCATAAGCATTGATTATGACAGACACTACTGCTTGCTGAATACCTGCTTCATTTCGATGTCGCCCTGCGGCGTGTTCAGCTTGCGGTCCATGGTCAGCGTTTTGCCTTCATCGGCCAAAGACCAGGTGTCCTGAATGACGATCTCGTTGCCCTGAAATTCGATCTTCGACACCACCACCAGCTTGTCCCCGTCCCACTTCGCGGTGCTCTTCATGGGAGCGTTGCGAAACGTGTTGGTGGTCTCTTTCTCGGTGCTGTAGTTCAGCTCGAACTTGATCTCGCCCTGCTGCCCCACCTGAGTCAGATTGACCTTGATGTCGCTGTCTTTCTGCTCCACCACCTGCTCCACCTTTTCCGGAGCGGGCATCGGCCCGAAGTCGCTCTTGTCCAAGACGATCTTCCAGGTTCCGGAAAAATCGGTTTTCGCCATCGCCGGTGTAACGGCCAGCAGGCACACGGCCGCCGCCAGAAGAAACTGTTTCCGCTGCATGTTGTCTCAAAGCCCCTTTCACTTTTTCTCGAAATGAATCTTGTATTTGAATTCGCCCTGCGGGGTGGTCACCTGCGCGCTCACGGTGAGGGCCTTGCCGCCTTCGGCCAGCGACCACGTTTCCGTGCTGGTGATCTCGGCGCCCTGCACCTGGCGCTTCGTCTTCACCACCAGGTTGTCGCCTTCCCAAACGGCGGTGCCCTTCACTTCCCCGAACCGCGTGGTTTGGGAGAACTCCTGCCCGTCGGTGGTGTACTTGTATTCGGTGGTGATCTCCCCCTGCTGCCCGGCCTGCACCGTCTTGATGAGGATGCTCGGATCTTTGTGGGCGATGGTCCGCTCGATTTTCGAAGGGACCGGCATCGCGCCGAAATCGCTCTTCTCGGCAACCATGCTCCACACGCCGGTCAAATCCTGCTTGGCGAACAGCGCGGACGCCAACAAACAAAATAATGCGCAAATTCTCAGTTTCATAGGAATCAGCCTCCCAAGCGATAACGCCCATGAGTATAGCATCCGGCTCCCGCTTGCGCCCCGCGGCGGGGCGCGGCACGAATTCCGACGTATTTCTCCGGTTTCACGTTGTAACAAGGCGAAAATCCGGGACGCCCAGCGAAACTGTATTAGAATGGGAGCAATTCGCTCGCACTGGGAGGCTCTCCATGTTGTTTTCGTCCCGGCTCCTTTCCCTGGCATTGCTTGCCATTTCCTTCACCGCCACGCTGGCCGCGCAAAGCGCCTCCGGCACTTTCCTGGGAGTGGTGAAAGACTCCACGGGCGCGGTCATTCAAGACGCGGCCATCGCCATCGTCAATACCGACACCGGCTTCAGCCGCCAGCTCAACAGCAATGCGCAGGGCGAATACGAGGCCCCGCTCATCCCGCTCGGCAACTACCGCATCACGGCCAAAGCGAAAGGTTTTCGCACGGTGGAGCGCAGCGGCATCAACCTCCAGGTGGACCAGAAGGCCCGCGTCGATTTCACGCTCGATGTCGGTGAAGTGGCCGAGACGGTGACGGTCACCGAAGCTCCGCCGGCGGTCAAGGCGGACAGCTCCGAATTCGGCGACGTGCTGCAGAAACGCCAGGTTCAGGAACTGCCGTTGAACGGCCGCAACTACGTTCAGCTTGTGCATCTGCAACCCGGCGTCACCGCCGGACAGCAGGGCGGCAACATCGAAGGGGCGGGCGCCTTCGTTCCGCGCGGCACGGGCAGCTTCAACGCCAACGGGCAGCGCGGCCAGAACAACAATTTCCTTGTCGACGGCATCGACAACAACGAAAGCTGGATCAACTCGACCATCCTGCAGCCTTCGGTGGAGGCCACCCAGGAGTTCAAGGTGTACGTGGCCAACGCGCCCGCCGAGTTCGGCCGCAGTTCGGGCGGCATCGTCAACGTCCAGATCCGCGGCGGCACCAATGAGTTTCACGGCAGCGTCTACAACTATCTGCGCAATTCCTCGCTCGACGCCCGCGACTTCTTCCAGCGCAAGACGGCGCAGAACCAGCGCCGCATTCCGGCGTTCCGCCAGAACCAGTTCGGCGCGACGTACGGCGGCCCCATCCAGCGCAACTCCTGGTTCATCTTTGGCGATTACCAGGGCTTGCGGCAAGGCCGCGGTCTGAACGTCATCTCGAACGTGCCCACGGCGGCGCAGCGCAACGGCGAGTTCGGCGCCACCGCCATCTACGATCCGCTCACGCTGCGCCCCGATCCGGACAACGCCGCTCTGTTTCTGCGTACGCCGTTCGCCAACAACCGCATTCCGGAGGCGCGTGTTTCGCGCCAGGCGCGCCTGCTGACGAACCTCTATCCCGATCCCAACGTCGGCACGGCGCAGTTCTTCTTCTCTCCGAACCGGCTGCAGAACGACGATGCGTTCAACATCCGCTCCGACAAGGTGATCAAGGCGAACAAGAACAATCTGTTCGCCCGCGTCAGCCGCGGCTACAGCTTTGTCGATCTGCCGGGGGCGATGCCGCGGCCCGCCAATCCGGGCTTCACGATGGGCCAGTATGCGGGAGGCGACACGGCGCAACTGGCCGATGCCGCCGACTTCCGCCTCACCACCTGGGGCGGCGTGCTGAGCGACACACATATCATCCGCCCGAACCTTCTGCTGGACACGCGCATCGGCTTCTCGCGCTTCGATCTGTTCGCGGTGCCGAAGGACATGAACATCAATTCGGCCCAGGAGATCGGCATTCCCGGAGTGAACGAAGCGGTGCCGCCGTTCTCCGGCGGGCTGCCGGCGATTCGTCCCACGGGGTTCGCCTTCCTCGGCGCCAACACGCCGATTCCTTCGGTTTCGCAAAACACCAACTATCAGGTGAACGGCAACCTCACCTGGATCAACGGCCGCCATTCGATCAAGACGGGCTGGCAGACCATCCGGCGCCATCTCAACTTCTTCGAGTCGCAGGACCCGGCGCGCGGCTTCTGGAACTTCAACGCCGAGTTCACCAACAACACGCGCGGAGCGGGCGGCAGCCCGATTGCTTCCCTGTTGCTCGGCTATCCGACGCAGATCAGCCGTGCGACGTTGTTCGGCACCTTCGGCCTGCGCGCCTGGGAGCATTCCTGGTTCGTGCAGGACGACTTCAAGGTGTCGCGCCGCCTGACGCTCAACCTCGGTCTGCGGCATGAGATGTTCCTCCCGCTGACGGAAGTGGCCGGCCGGCTGTCGAACTTCAACTTCGATCCCAATGACCCGGCGCCGAATCTGATTCCGGCGCTCGGCAGCGACAAGTACGCCGGACGCTCGAAGGACAACAACAACTTCGCTCCGCGGCTCGGCTTTGCGTACCTGTTGAACAACAACGGCAAGACCGTATTGCGCGGCTCCTACGGGATGCACTACGTGAGCGTGCATTGGGCGGGCCAGGGCGCCATCGGGCGCAACGTACCATTCATGCCGATTCAGAATTTCCAGCCGGGCTCGATCAACGTCGGCCGCAATCTGACCGACGGCATCCCCGTGCCGCGCTTCCAGCCGCTGCGCAATGCCGCCGAGGTGCAGGCAGCGGCCGCGGCGGGCCAGGTGGGCCAGATCCAGGCAGTGGACCGCAACACCAAGTACAGCTACTCGCAGCAGTGGGGCCTCAACATCCAGCAGGAAATCGGCCAGGGTCTGTTGTTCGATCTCGGTTATGTGGGCAGCCGCGGGCTTCATCTGTTCTCCAGCTACAACCTGAATCAGGCTCAGCCTGGCACGGGCAGCGTGTCGTCGCGCCGGCCGTGGCAAGCCATCAGCAACATCGCCAATCTGAACTTCCTCGGCTACTTCGGCGCTTCGACGTATCACGGCTTCCTGTCGAAGGTGCAGAAGAACTTCCGCAACGGCACGTCGCTGATGATGGTCTATACGTTCGGCAAGTCGATTGACGATTCCATTTCCGGCTCGAGCGGCCAGACCAACCGCGCGGGCGGCTATCAGGACATCAACGACCGGCGGTCGGCGCGCGCCGCCTCGACGTTCGACGTGACGCACCGCTTCGTGTTGAGCGGCACCTACGAACTGCCGTTCGGCCAAGGGCGGGCGCTGGCCAACGGCGGCAACAAGTACGCCGAGGCGCTGCTCGGCGGCTGGCAAGCGAACGCCATCGCCACGTTCCAGAGCGGTCTGCGGTTCACGCCGACGATGGCGGCGTCGAACTTGAACAACGCCGGCGCCTACCAGCTTCCCAACCGCATGTGCGAAGGCTCGCTGCCGGGCGATCAGCGATCCATTTCGCGCTGGTTCGATACGTCGTGCTTCGTCGCGCCGCCGGCTTTGACCTACGGCAATTCGGGGTTGAACATTCTGCGCGGCCCCGGTCTGAGCCAGGTCGATCTGGCACTGCTGAAGAACTTCCGGCTGCCGTTCAAGGACACGGCCCGTTTCCAATTCCGCGCCGAAGCGTTCAACATCGCCAATCGCGCCAATTTCCGGCTGCCGAACTTCAACATCGGAGTTCCTGCGGGCGGCACGATCACCAACACGCTGACCGGCTTCGGGCGCCAGGTGCAGCTTGTGGCGAAGATCGAATTCTAACTTCGATTCGAGTGTCGCACGCAAGGGTGCGCGGTGCGATGCTCCGCGGCGATAGCGGACCGGCTTAAGTGGCTGAGCCCTGTATGGGGCGGCGATATTCGGGGATGGTTGTGAACGGACGCTGCGTTCAGCGATGGAGCGCGGGCCAGTGGCGCTCCCCTTCGGCGATCCATTTGGCTTTGTCTTTGAGCCACATGGTTTGGACGCTCTTGTTGTAGTTCAGGTACAGTTTGCCGTTGTCGATGTGCCAGGCCATCGGGTCGGCGTCGGCCGTGTAGCCGTGACCAACGGCCCAGGCGCAGTAGCCGCCGAATTGCGGGGCGTACTTCTCGGGTGCGGCGAGGAAAGTATCGCGGTTTTCGGCGGAGGCAAATAGGTACGTGGCGCCGTCGTGCGTGGCCGAGTGCGCGGGCAGGCCTTTCATGGGACGCGATTGGGTGAAGTAGGCGACGGCGTCGTAGCCTTTGACGGCGAGGCCGCCGCGCGACGTGTTGACGCGCTCCACGGGATCCTTGGCCTGTGCCGCGGCAGCGGCGAACAGACCGAGCAGCAAATCTCTTCTGGTCACTTTCATATTCTGCACATGCTGCGGCGGGGCGCGGTTATTCCGGGGAATAATCCGGCCGCTGCGGCGCATACCTGTGTGAAGGGAGCCAGCGTGAAGGCGCGCCTGCGGATGGTCGGCTTCGAGCAGTGGATCAAGTATAGAATGCGGGAGTCCGTACGGCGCATCGTTGCGCCGCCCGGCCTGGCGGCGCGAGTGCGGGCGCTGCTGCGGACATTCCCGAAAGAGGAGGAACGAAAGTGCGATTGGCGAACAAAGTAGCGATGGTGACGGGAGCGAAAGGCGGATTGGGCTCGTTTGTGACGGAGGCGCTGCTGAGCGCGGGAGCAACGGTAGTGGGAGTGTCGCGGTCGATCAAGGCCAGCGACTTCGCCCATGCGGCGTTCCATGCGCATGCGGCGGAGCTGGGCTCGCTCGATGCGGCGCGTCAGGCAGTGTCGTCCATCGTGGCGGCGCAAGGACGGCTGGATGCGGTGGTGCATCTTGTCGGCGGCTTCGAGATGGGCGGTTATGTGGAGGACACCTCCGGTGAAGCGTTCGCGAAGATGATGGAGCTGAACCTCTATTCGGCATTGCGCCTGTTCCAGGCGGCGTTGCCGGGGATGCGGGCGCAGGGCTCGGGGCGGCTGGTGGCGATCGGCAGCAGAGCGGCGCTGGAGCCTGGGGCGAACACGTCGGCGTACAACGTATCGAAGGCGGCGCTGGTGAGCCTGGTGCGGACCATCGCCGAGGAGACGAAGACGGCAGGCATCAGCGCAAACGTAGTGCTGCCGGGAACGATGGACACGGCGGCCAATCGGGCGGCGATGCCGGGGGCGGACTTCGCGCGATGGGTACAGCCCGGACAGGTGGCGGCGCTGATCGTACACTTGCTGTCGGATGAGGCGGCGCAGGTGACGGGGGCGGCGATTCCGATCTATGGAGGCTCGTAGCATATGCAGTGGGCGGAAGGGTTGACGACGATGCTCGGCGTGTATGGCGCGGCCGGTGCGGTGTTCGCGGCGCTGTTCCTGTGGAAGGGTGTGGCGCATGTCGATGCGGGGGCGCGCGGGGCAGGCATCGGGTTTCGAGCGGTGATCGCCGCAGGGTGCGTGGCGCTGTGGCCGCTGCTGGCGGCGAAGTGGGTGCGGCGATGAGCGTGACCTACGCTGCGGTGCAGTGGAACCGGCAGAAGAAGCTGTATGACTCCGTCATCGCCGGCGGCGTGGCGCTGTATCTGGGGCGGTTCGTGGGAGTGGGGGCGATGGTGCATCCGCAGGCGACGGCGGAGACGCTGTTGATCCGCGGGCTGGGGACGGCGGCGTTCCTGCTGCTGCACGTGGTGCTGTCGATCGGGCCGCTGACTCGATTGGACCGGCGCTTCCTGCCGCTGCTCTACAACCGGCGGCATCTGGGAGTGACGATGTTCACGCTGGCGCTGGGGCATGGGGTGTTCTCGCTGGTGCAGTTCCATGCGCTGGGAGATGTGCCGCCGCTGGTGAGCCTGCTGACGGCGCCGGCGCGGTTCGAGCAGTTGGGGTTGGCAGCGCTGACGATCCTGTTCCTGATGGCGGCAACGAGCCATGACTTCTGGTTGAAGCTGCTGACGCCGCCGGGATGGAAGCGGCTGCACATGCTGGTGTATTTGGCCTACGCGCTGCTGGTGGCGCATGTATCGCTGGGGGCGTTGCAATCGGAGCGCAACCCGCTGTTTGTGGGCGTGGTGCTGACCGGAGCGTGTGTCGTGCTGGGGCTGCATGTGGCGGCATGGGGTGCGGGGCGCGGCTATGTGGAGGTGTGCGAGGTGGAACGCATCGGGGAGAACCGGGCGGTGCTGCTGAAGCTGGGAGACGAGAAGATCGCGGTGTTCCGGCATGGCGGGAAGGTGTCGGCGATCTCCAACGTGTGCGCGCATCAGGGCGGGCCGTTGTCGGAAGGCAAGATCGTCGATGGGTGCGTGACATGCCCGTGGCATGGGTATCAGTATCTGCCGGAGACGGGGGCATCGCCGCCGCCGTTCACGGAGAAGGTGGCCGTGTATGAGACGAAGGTGGAAGGGGGAAAGGTGTTGGTGTCGCGATGCGCGAAGACGAGTTCTATATAGGGTACTTGCCGCAGGCGCCGGCGGGCGTGCGGCGTGTCGTGCGGCGGGTAGCGATCGGGCTGCTGACGATGGGCGCCGTGCTGAGCGTGGCTCTGGTGCTGGGGCAGATGCCGTTTGCCGCGGCGTCGTTCGAGTATGGCATGGTGCGCGGTTTCGATGGGGTGTTGTATGAACGGCCGTTCCCGCACGTGGTGATGGAGGACGGGGCGAGCTATCTGCTGGCCGGCGCCGGGAAGCTGGGGACTCGCGAGGCGATGGGGCACGATGGACGGCAGGTGCGGCTGCGCGGGTCGCGTGTACGGCGCGCAGGGATGACGATGATCGAAGTGGAGACGGGGAGCGCGCGGTTCGGCTCGGGGCACGGACCGGAGCAGGTGACAGTGTTGGGACGGCGACGGCTGCGCGGGGAGGTGGTGGATGGGAAGTGCTACCTGGGGGTGATGAACCCGGGGGCGGGACAGGTGCATCGGGACTGCGCGGTGCGGTGCCTGGCGGGAGGATTGCCGGCGCTATTCGTGACAGGCGGTGAGGTGCTGGTGCTGGAAGGGTTCGACGCGAAGGCGCGGAGGAACGAGGTGGGAGTGCCGCTGACGTTGGAGGGAGTACGAAAGAAGGTGGGCGGGCTGGAGGTGTTGGAGCTTACCGGGCGCTGAGGAACTTGTCGATGTTGGCGATGTTCTGCTTGGCGATGGTGGACTCGGCGAGATCGGGGTTGATGGCGAGCATGGTGTTGAAGTGCTTGCGGGCGGCGGGCAGGAGGCCGACATCGCCGGTGGCGGCGCCTTGGCGGAAGTAGGAGAGGGCGAGGCTGTAGTGGGTGAGCGGGTCTTCGCGGTCGAAGCTGAGGGCCTTCTGGCAGTAGGCGATGGCGTTGTCGAAGTGGTTGATGCGGCGCTCGCATTCGCAGAGGCCGAAGTAGGTCAGGCCGCGCAGTTCCTTCCAGACATCCTGGGTGCCGGCGCGCTTCTTCTTGAAGATGCCGAAGCCGATGGCGTAGTAGCCGAACTTCTCAAAGCCGTTGCTGTCGAAGTTACTGAGAGTGAGGTATTGCCGATAGGCAGGGATGGCGTCGGAGAAGCGGTTCTCCATGCGCAGGCCTTCGGCGAGCCAGAAGTAGGCCTCGGAGTTATTGGGGGTCAGACGGACAGCGTTCTGGGCGGACTCGATGGCGAGCTTGTACTGCTCTTTGACGCGGAAGGCTTGGGAGAGCAGGTAGTGGGCGGTGGCCTGATTCCTGTCGCGCTGGATGACGGCGTTTAGCTGGCGGATGGCTTCGTCGGTGTTGCCGGTGTCGAAGAGCATGCCGCCATAGGTGGTGCGAGCTTCGAGGTAATCGGGGTCGATGTCGAGGGCCTTCTTGAAGGCTTTCTCAGCCTTCTCCTGATCCTGCAGGTCGCGGTAGGCGCGGGCGAGGTAGAGGTAGGCCTGGCTGTAGGTGGGATCGAGAGAGACGACCTCCTGAAAGTCGGCGACGGCCCGGCGGTACTGTTCCGGGCCGCGTGCTTTCTGGTAGCGTTCGACGGCGGGGTCGAACTTGTCGAGCGCGGCTTTGGGGCGGCGGCGGGGGATGAGCATCTTGAGGGTGATGGTGGTGTCCTGGCCCGGGTAGACGATTTCCTCTTTGGGGCCATCGGGCTCATAGCCCATGCGGACACCCTTGATCTGATGGACGCCGGGGTTGATGCCGGGCAGGCGGAGGGGCGTGCCTTTGCTGACGACGCCGACGCTCTTGCCGTCGACGAACACTTCGACGTTATCCATGTTGGATTCGAAGATGAAGGTGCCGAATTTGGGTTTGGGCGGATCGCCGAGTTTGGCCCCGGCAGGGATGTAGGCGAGCAACATGTTGTTGTCGAAGCTGCCGCCGAGGGTGGGGTTCTGACGGCCGCCGGAAGCTTCGCGCACGTTGCGCTGGACATAGGCGGAGAGCTCGTCGGCAGTGACGATGCCGTCGTGGGATTCGTCGGCTTCGCCTTCCATGCCCTTCACGACGTAGTAGGTGAAGATGCCGTGGCCGCCGCCCCATTCGGGACTTTCGAAGGACTGTTCGCGGTCGCGGCTGGCGGTGAGGGAGAACAGCGACCGGTTGAGATCGAGGAGGCGGCTGTTGATGGTGCGGACATCGGTTTCGGAAGTGACGGCGCCGCTGTGGCAGGCGTCGGTGAGGAGGACCTTCCACTTGCCTTTGATCTTCGATCCGAAGGCGGCGCCGAGGGCTTCGACGGAGTAGCCGGTGGCGGTGGGGTTCGCTTTATCGAAGTCCGTGGGGGCGAGGTAGACCTTACCGTTGTAGACGAAGCCGTGGCCGGCGAAGTAGATGAGCACGCGGTCATCTTCCTTGGCGACGGAGGGGAGCCAGTTTTCGATCTCGTTGCGGATGTTGGCGAGGGTCGCTTTGTTGCCGGTGAGTTTGTGGACGTTCTCGGCGCGGAAGTTGCCGCCCTCGCGGCTGATGAGGATGGAGTAGACGGACTCGGCGTCACGTTCGGTGAACTTCAGTTGAAGCTTGGCATCGAGCTTGGGGTAATCCTGGACGCCGATGACGACGGCGTAGCTGCGGGGGACGGTGACTTTGCCGGTGGCCGGAGGATCGATGGACTCATCGACTTCGTATTTGAGGTCGCGCTGCTGGGCGTTGGCGGGAGCTTTCTTCTGGCCGCCAGCCTGGGGCGCGGCGGAGGCAAGGGCGGCAGCGAGGAGGATGGGAAGGATGGTTCTCATGGTGGCTCCTATTTATGGGCGAGACGGAACTCGTAGACGACGGGCCCGTTGAGGGGGACCGGGGACGAGACCACGCTGCCTCGCTGGTCTTTGCGGAAGATGAGTTCCTGGCTGTTGTTCTGGGCCATGGTTTTGATGTTGGACGGGAGTTGGGAGGCGTCGGCGACGGCGTGGGGTCCGGCGGAGCTATCGACGCATTCGCCGCGGGCGCGCAGGATGGTGTCGTCGCAACGGGGGGTGAGGGAAGCCATGGCCTTGGCGCTGGTGGGCGAAGGCGGAGGCGGAAGCGGGGTGTAGGTGGTGTTGCGTTCGCCGCCGCCCATTTCGACGGGGGTCATCATCCAATAGATGATGTCATGGCCGGCGGGGCCATCGATGCGGAAGGCTCCGGCGGTGGCGGGGACGATGTATTCCTTGCCGGCGGCGACTTTGTTGGCGAGGCCGGTGTCTTCGCGGGGGAAGAGCTTGGTGTAGGTTCCGGCGGTGCCCTGGTTCATGACGTAGAGGTAGCCGTTGAAGTTGGTTTTGAAGCGGAAGCGGACGTAGTCGCCCTGATTGAAGATGAAGCCGGGGTCGACGACTTTCCAGCCGGCGCTGGTCTTGCGCTCCAGCGTGAGTTCCATACGATTGGGACCTTGCTGGAGCGCTTTGGTTTGACTGAGCGCGGGCAACGCCGCGGCCACGGCCCGAAGGGGGAGAAAGGCAGTGCGGTTCATTGGCGTTTCCTATATAGGCGGCTCAGTCGTGTTTGAGAGTGATGTCGACGACGAGGCGGGCATCGGGTTTGCCGGACTTCTCGACGACGTAGACAGCGGATTCTCTTTTGTCTGCGGCAGCGGGGGAGGGGGAATCGTCGACCTTCTCAAAGACGAGGTCGCGGGAGATCATCTGGCCGCGGAGGCGTCCGACGAGCTGGTCGTCGATGGGGCGGATGTTGCCGGCGAGCATGGTGCGCTTAGGCGGATCCTTGGGTTCGGGGGCGGAAGGCTTGGGCTGGGAGACAGGGGCGGCCGGCTTGACAGGGGCAGGCGCGGGGGCGGCGGCGGGCTTGCCGGATTGGTTGAGATCGTAGATGAGCTTGTCGAGATCGCCGACGGGCTTACGGGCCATGACGAGGAAGAGGCGTTCCTGGCCGCGCTTGTTATCGAAGCGCCAGAGGCCTTTGGGGGAGGGGAGGATCTGGGAGTCGCCGGACTCGATGAAGTTATTGCCGGTGCGGACATCCTTATTGGGGAAGAGGACATCCCAGCTACCGGAGGAGCCGCGAGCGACGATGTAGAGGTAGCCGTCTTCGTTGGCTTCGACCTGGACGCGGATGGCGTCGCCGGATTGGAAGGTGCTGTCGGCGTTGACTTCCATCCAGCCGTCGGTGACGCGTTTGAGGAGGGAGTAGCGAATGCCAAGGGGGCGGGGGCCGGAGTAAGCGGCGGTGACGAGTTTGACCTCGGTGTCGGTGTAGACTTCCTGGGGAGTGACCGGGGGTTGGGGCCGGGACTTGGGTGTGTTCTTGGCCACCACGTCGGGCGACTTTTTAGGGGCCTGGGCGACGGTCTGCTTGGCGGCTCCGGTGGGGGACTTCTTGGCAGCCGTGACGGCGGCGGGGACGAAAAAGAGTTCGCGGGCGGTGAGTTCGGGTTTCGACTGGGCCACCACAAGAACTGCCCCGGCAAGGACGGCGGTGGGCACTAACTTCTTGAAAATCATCTTTCTGCTCCTCGTGATCGGGGGGCCCGTGCTGGTTGGCTCCCGGCTCCCTCAACTATATATGTGTTTTTCGGCTGAGGAAACCATCACCATTACCCCGTTGGACGGGTTGATTGCGATTGGGGTTGCTGTGCGCGGTTGGCCTCAAAACCGACAGGCGGAAAAGGAGGGGGTGAAATTGGCACGGGCACACTTCGGGCGATGTAGGTTTCGAGGGCGGCGGTTTTTCCGGTCAATTTCGCCTTTTCATCACCCCGAGGAGCGCATGAGGTGCTTGATGAGCGCCTCGACTTCGGCGGGAGAGGGGAACTCGCGGGCAGATTGGGGCGGCTGAGCGGGTGGCGGATCGGGATGAATGGGTTCGTTTGGCGATTTTTTGGGGGAGGGCGGAGTTTCGGGCTGAGGGGCGGTGGCTTCGTTTTGCGATTTTTCGGGTTGGGGGGATTGGGCTTCTTGCCGGTCTGTGCAGGCTTTACGGCGGCGGTGTTCGTGGAGCAATTTGAGGGCGCGGTCGAAGTCGCGGCGGAAGCGGGCCTCGGCGCGGCGGCAGACTTCGAGGGGATTGCCTTTGGTCTGGCAACACTGGCGATGGGCGAACTCATGGAGGACTTCGTAGGGGACGTTGGCGAGTTGAGGGTCGTGGGAGACATCGAAGGTGGCCTGGCTCCATTCGAGGGTTTCCTGGCGTTTCATGCGGCAGATGCGCCAGCGGGCGTCGGCGAGATCCTGGATGAGGTCGGTTTCGAGCTGGCCGGTGGGGCGGAACTGATCGATGTAGGATTGGCGGAGCTTGACGAACTCTTCGGTGGATTCGCCGGGGAGGACGACGTGGTTGGAGTAGTAGCCATGTTTGACGGCGTTAAGGGCGGAGCGCTGTTTGCCTTCGGCGGTGCGGGGGCCAGTGCTGTTTTGGGCGTTGATGCGATTCTGTTCGGCGCGGGTGAGCCTGTCAGGGGATTCGACGGATGCAGGTTGCATGAGTAGGGTGCCTCCGGTTCGAGTGTGGCATGGGAGGGGGTGGGAGGCAGGTAGCGGGAAGGGGGATTGAGGAGGAAGTAGCAGTGTTTTGTTTGGGGTGGGAAATTTCGAATGGTTGTGATGGGGGCTTCGGTGTATGGCATTCCCGCCTCAGCAACCGCCGTCATGGTTATCGGGCGGTTGCGAGGGGGAATCGGGGAGTAAAGGCAGGTTCGATTCCGCGTTATTCGGCGGACCGGCCTTTGTGCGGGGATAGATGGACGGTGTAGACGCGTTCGGGCGCGGCTGGGGCGGTCTTGTGCGTCATGCCGGTGCCGTATTCGTTGTCGTGGACACGCAAGGCGATTAGCAGGCAACTGCCGGCCTTGCAGGAGAAGACGGCGTTGGCCTGCGTGTTCGGGGCCGCCTTGCGGTAGGATCCGGGGACAGTGAAGTGTGCCGCTTCGCCTGTCGTCGTGTTGCCCACGTGCACAATCGGAGTGCCTCCCGGAGAAGCATTCATGGTGAAGAAGTAGGTACCGGCTGGAAGGGCGGCCTTGCCCGCCTGGAATGCAAACGGCACCTCGGCGGTCATTCGGCCGGCGAAGGTTTGGGCACCTGCGACCGGAGCAATCATGGCGACCGCAGCCACCACGGCCAGCTTCACAAAATTCGTTTTCATGCGTTTTCACCTCGGCTTGTATTTCAGCATCCGCTTCCAGACCGGCTGATGCTCTTCCGTTTGCACGGGTGGCGCCAAAGGGCCTTTGACGGGCTATGTGTTTGAAAACAGGCCGGGAGGTGTGGCGACCGGTGAACCGTTCGGTTAATGGGGTGAACAGTTTGGTTGACGTCAGCACGAGAAAGAGCTGTAGTATACTGACGAATTCCATTGAATATGCTGCTATTCAACCGTCCGGATCAGGGAGAGTACTCGAAAGAGGTAGAGCGAGCCTGGAACGACGCAACTGGCGATTTCGAGTCGCGGATACTCGCCGGGAATCTTCGCCGAGATGAACGCGTGCAGGAGGTTCCGAAGGAGAAGTTTCTTCGGTTCGTGACCGACTGGAAGCGGCAACGACAGGAAAGCGGCGATGCGGCTGATTTCCGTGCCGCACATCATCACCATTACGAGGAATGTGTGAAGTTCAAGCCGGGTGCCGCAACTCTACCCGAGTATCTGCGGCCTGCTTGGAACGACAACAACCGCAGCATGCCTGCTTCCACGAAACTCCTCAGCGTAGTGGATCTGAACGATGCCTTTAAAAGCATTCGGCATGCTAGCACACGACTTCGGAACAAACTGGTTCGGAGTTCGCAGGAAAGCGAATTTCTGGATATTCTGTCCAAACTGGACAAAAATCCTAGGGCCTTTGGAGTGTCACTCGATTCGTTCTTCCGTCGAAAAGCGAAGCGCCCGCCCTTCCCGCCGCAAGTGGAGCGGCAATTGCGCGCGTTGGTGTATGCGTTGGACTCCTACACGGTAGACAATGGCGGACCGCCCTGCTGGGCAACCACGGCATCGGCTTTCGAGGCCTATCGTACCGAAAAGCCTGAGAGCTGGCTGCAGTTGCTGGGGATGCGTCCACGGCCGGAATGCTGGCTTGCCGTGTTTGCCTATGAAGTGCCGAGCCGTCACTTCGTGGCACGGCCATCGATCCTGGAGGCTCCGTCGTATTCGCACTTCCCCTCCAGCCCCTCCGATTCCGCAGGGCGCACGATGGAACTCAGCGTTCGCGCGGCGGGCCGCAACTGCGTGCCACTGCCTGAATACATCCACCGGCCGCTGCCTTTCGGATTTGATACAGTCATCCAGATCGGCAGAACGGCCAAGTTCGTGCAGCCCACGCGAGACAAGCTGAAGAAGCAACTTCGCAAGCACCGCGTCGCACACTGGAAGCGGCTGCAGCAGTTCACGCCATGGGATGGGGAATGGTTCGATGAGGGAGAGGCGGAGCAGCCTTGCCGGTAGCGCTACACTAAAGTTTGACGGTGATTTGTTCCAGCCACAGCTCAATTGGCGAGGATGAGGCACAAATAGATGCCGGTTACGATTCGGGAGAGCCCTTCTGAGGACATTCGATGGCGTCACTGGCCGAAGAGTGACGATCAGCCTCGCGACATATTCAGCGAGAAACCATGCAAGATACCGCGTACGATTATGGAGTGGTTTGCGGAGGGCGCTCCCAACGATAATCAGTGGCATCACTGGCTGGAAGGTGATCATCAGCCGTACGACGTATCGAGCAATCGGCCGTACCTGTGGTTCGTCGAATCGCTTTTGCGCGTAGGCGATCCGGGCATCGCCAAACGTGATCTCTTG
>JAEUQG010000275.1 GCA_016789755.1 Bryobacterales bacterium | reverse complement strand
GCGCGTCCACCTGTACGGGCGCCATGCGGAGAAGATGCGTCTGGTGGAGCCGCTGGGAGTACTAAGTAATGACGCCGGGAACATTCCTTCGGGGACTTCGTATCCGTTCGTAGTGGAAGCCACGGGATCGTCGGCGGGACTGGAGCAGGCAGTGGCCATAACGCGGCCGCGCGGAACGCTGGTGATGAAATCGACGGTGCATGATCGGATTTCGATCGATACCGCGCCTATCATAGTGAACGAACTCACGATGGTGGGTTCACGTTGCGGCCGGTTTGAACCTGCCCTGGAACTGCTGGAGGGAGGAAGGCTGATTCTGGAACCGTTGATTCAAGAACGCTATGCGTTGCGCGACGCCGTGCAGGCGTTTGCGCGCGCGGCGCAACCTGGTGTGGCCAAAGTCCTGCTGGATAGCTGAACCCTTTATGGAATGGATTGCCCTCATCGCCGTGTTGATCCTATGGCGCGCCCACGCGTCGAAGACTAGAAACCTGAACACGCGGATCGAGGAGCAGGATCGCATTCTGCAGCAATTGACCCGGCGCGTGTTTGAATTGGAGCATGGGCGGCCGGCTGCGGCGCGGATGGAACCTGCCGAGGCCGAGCCGGCGGTGGTCCCCGTGGCGGCTCTGACGCCGCTGGAGCAGCCGTGGATACCGGAGCCCGCAGTCAGCCACGAACCGGCCCCGTTGCCTGCACCTGAGATGGAACACGAGCCCGAGCCCGTGGCGCCGGGTCCGTCCTTTGAAGACCGCATCCGCGAGCGGATGAAGGGCGTCGACTGGGAGGCGATGATCGGCGGTAGTTGGTTGAACGCCGTCGGTGTGCTGATTCTGGTGGTCGGTATCGCGTTGTTCCTGGGCTATGCGCTGACGCAGTTCGGGCCGGCGGGCAAGGTCTCCATCGGCATCGGAGTCAGTCTGTGCATGCTGGCGGCTGGAGTGGCGATCGAGCGCAAGCCGGTGTACGCCATCTTTGGGCGCGGGTTGCTGGCGGGCGGATGGGCGAGCCTCTATTTCACGACATACGCGATGCATGCATTGCCCGCGGCGCGGGTGGTGGAATCGCCACTGGCTGGCGGCGCGTTGTTGCTAGCCGTGGCTTGCGGCATGATCGCGCACTCTCTGGGCTATCGTTCTCAAAGGCTGACGCTGCTGGCGTACCTTACCGCGTTTTTCGCACTGCAAATCGGGCCGATGACGTGGTTGTCGATTGTGGCATGCATTCCGTTATCGGTATCGTTGCTGACCATCAGCCGCAAGCTGGAATGGACGAATATTCCTGTTTTCGGGCTGATTCTGACTTATTTCACGTTTGCCTTCCGTTACCGCCCGCAGGAGTTGACTCCGTTCTATGGGTCGGCGGCGCTGTTCACGTACTGGCTGGCGTTTGAGGTGCACGACCTGTTGAAGCTGCGTGCGGCGGCGCGGCGCTCGCTGACGGAGATGACGCTGTTCCCGCTGAATGGTTTTCTCTTGATCGGTACGGCGATGATGACGCTGCCGAAATCGACTCCCGTGCAATCGTCGTATTTCCTGGCTACGGCTGGTGTGATCTTTCTGGTGAGCACGATTCTGCGGATGCGCTGGAAAGCGGTGATAATGCCGCCTGCGAACACGTTGGAACGAATTCTGGCCGACAGCCATCGCATCGCCGTCAGTTTCGCCTCGGCGTTGTTTGCTGGGGCGCTGATCCGGCGATTCCCCACGGACCGTTCCGCGATCGGGCTGATGATGGAGGCGCAACTGCTGGTGCTGGCGGGATTGCGCTCGGGCGACCGCTTCTTCTGCCATGCCGGGGCGGCGGTGTTTGCCATACCGGTGATGCTGATCATCGGTAACAGCGGTCAATTCGGCCAATTGCAGATCGGTGCGCACAAATTCGGGGGATGGGTTCCGTACGCGGCTTTTCTGGCACTGCAATATTATTTCAACCGGTGGCTGACGCGGGGAGGCGCTTATTACACGTGGGGCGCGCTGGGCCTATTGCTGGCATCGAGCGGCGCCCTGTTGAGCAATCACTGGACGGGAGCGGCGTGGATCGCCATCGGCGTAGCGCTGATTGAAGGGCACCGCCGCACGGGTTGGAGCGAACTCCTGTTGCAGGCGGCCATTGCCTGTGCGTTTGGATTTGAAGAGGCAGCCGTTGCCGCCGATTGGCCCGTGGCCGCGGCCGGGGCGCTATTGCTTTCCGTTGGAGCGCTGCGGCTGAAGGATCTGCATCGGGATGCTATGTGCGCGCTGGCAGCGGCGCTGGCAGCGGTAGCGATGTGGCGGGGGTTGCCCGCTCCGCTGGTTGCGATGGGATGGGGAATGCTGGCGCTGCTGGCGATGGAACTGGGGCATTCCCACACACGGCGCTGGATTGTGCTCCAAGGGCACGTGCTGAGCGCCGCGGCGTTCGCCCGCGTCTTTGCCGCCAACTATCCGGTCTTCTCCGATACGGCGGGCGTCTCGCACAGGCTGTTGACGGTGCTGCCGGTGATCGCCCTGGCGTGGCATGGCCATCGCCGCAGTGAACCGCGCGAAGGGCGTTTCTATTCCTGGGCTGGCGTACTGATGCTGGGCGCACTGATCCGCTTCGAGCTGGGACGGGACTTTGCGGTACTGGGTTGGGCGCTGCTGATGCTGGCGCTGATCCATGCGGGACGGGCCTTTGAGGATCGTGATTATCTGTGGCAAGGCTACGCGTTGGCGGCGCTTGCCTTCGCCCGCGGGTGGGCAACCAACTTCTCCGGCAGTGTGGCGATGGCGGCGGGAGTGATCGCATGTTTCCATCTGGCGCAATTCCGCTTGCGCCGCGAGCACCGCTACGGGCGGCCGGCTCTGGCGTTAATGGGGGCGGCGCTGCTGAGCATCCTGCTCTACTACGAAATCTCCGGCAGCGTGCTCACCATTGCTCTGGGAGCACAGGCCGTCGGCCTGCTGGTGGCAGGGTTCGCGGCGCAAGAGCGCGTGTTCCGCCTCGCCGGCTTGTCGCTGTTCGGCATCTGCGTGCTGAAGCTTTTCTTCTACGACTTACGCAACCTGGAGACATTGAGCCGCATTCTCTCTTTCATTGTTCTGGGCCTGGTGCTGATGGCCGCAAGTTGGCTCTACATGCGGTTCAAGGACAAGATTCAGAGGTATTTGTAAGATGAGCCACCGCATTAATGCCATCGCCGTTGCCGCGCTGCTTGCCGCCGGGGGCGCCGCCACTTGGATGGGCAAGCCGGAACGCGAGGTTAGCATGACCAGCGTGGGAGAACTGTGGGCCGATGTTTTTCGCGACGCCGATCAGTTCGGCCTGCAACTGACGAGAGTGCCGGACAAAGACGAGATGGCGTTGGGCGAAAAGATGGCTCGCGGAATTGTGCGCGGAACGGCAACCTCTCCGATGTGGGAAGTTTATGTCGCGGCGGTCGGGCAGTCGCTGGTGAAACATGCGCGGCGAGGCGGCATCCGGTATCAATTCCATGTCATCGACGCGCCGGCGGAGAACGCCTTCGCGCTACCCGGCGGGCAGGTCTTCCTCTACACGGGACTGCTGCGGAAGATGCGGTCGGAGGCGGAATTGGCCGGTGTTCTCGGACATGAGATCGCGCACGTCGATTTGCGCCATTGCATCGAGCGCCACCAATACGAGATGCGCGTGCCGGGCGGAGAATTGCTGCGCATTGGGCAGGGGTTCATGCAAATCGGCTACGCCCAGTATCAGGAGATGGAAGCCGACAAGGCGGGTCTGCGCATGGCGCTGGCTGCGGGCTACGATCCGCAGGCAACCGTTGACCTGTTCGGGCGCGTGTTCCGCGCTCGACTCGGGCGGGACCTGCCTCCTCATACACCGCTGGAGGAATTGGCCGCGCTGAGCACATCGATGCTCACCGACTACTTCCGGTCGCACCCGCCCTCGGCCGAGCGGATGCGGAGGCTAAGCGCTGCGATCGAGGAGTACCGCCGCGAGCATCGCGGACAGCGGCAGTATCGCGGAGTGGAGAATCTGCGGCGCAAGATTGCGCGCAGCCAGCAGGAGTTCGACGGCGAGTTTGTTCGCTTGTAGAGGCTTCCATGCGTATCCTGGCGCCGGTCGTCTTGCTGTTCGTGAGCGCAAGTATAGCCACAGGGGAAACGCTGGTGCTGCGAAGCGGCACGATCTGGATTTCCCCCGAGGATAAGCCGGTACGCAAGGGGTCGGTTCTCATCGAGGACGGGCGAATTGTGAGTACCGGCAAAGTACGCGTACCTCGCGGCGCAGTGGTTCTGGATTGCACGGGAATGACGATTCTGGCTGGGTTCCGGAACAGTCATGCGCACTTTTTCGAACGCAAGTGGGAGAACGCGGCGACTCTTCCCGCGGCGGAGCTGGAACGTCAAATCGAGTCGATGACAACCCGCTATGGGTTCACTGCCGTTTTCGATCTCGGCTCCGTGGGAGACACCACGCGAGCCATCCGCCGCCGGATCGAAAAGGGAGAAATCCACGGACCTCATATCCGAACGACAGGGGAAGTCATCGCGGCGCCGGGGGCGATTCCCGCCGCCAACCTGCTACGGATGCTAGGCAACACCGCGGCCGCCAATCACGAGGTGAGCACTGCGGAGCAGGCGGTTTCCGCCACGCGAGCCCTGTTGGACTCAGGCGTCGATGGAATCAAAATTCACCTGCAGCGGCCGCTTGCCGACGCCGTGGTCCGCGCCATTGTCGAGGCAGCGCACCGCGCGGGCAAGCCTGTGTTCGCGCATCCAAACAGCGCCGCGGATATGTTGGCATGCGCTCGCGCCGGGGTGGATGTTCTGACGCACACAACTCCCTTTTCGGAGTGGGATGCGGCGGTGATTCCCACCCTGCTCGGGCAGCGGGTGGCGATCACGCCGACTCTGGCGATGTGGCGGTTCCTGTTGCGCCACGACCGCCTTTCGACACAACAGCGCGCCGCGGACACAGCAAAGGAGCAATTGAAGGCCTGGGCGCGCGCGGGCGGCACAGTACTGTTCGGCAGTGACCTGGGAGCCGTCGAATACGATCCTTCGGAAGAATATGAGCGCATGGCGCAAGCTGGGATGAGTTTTGCGGCGGTGCTGGCTGCGCTGACAACGGCGCCGGCGGAACGCTTTCGAGAGGCTCGGCAAACGGGAAGGGTGGCTTCGGGACTTGCCGCGGATCTGGTGGTTGTGGAGGGCGATCCGGCAAAGGATATTCGAGCGCTGTCTCGGGTGCGCTACACGGTGCGAAACGGCCGGGTTATTTACCGGATGCGGTGATGGCTTATCGCGCCACACGCTTGCCGGCCGGGGCCGCCGCCGGTTGGCGCACCTCATAGAGATCTACCGCGCCGACGGGTTCCCCGTCCCGTTCTTTGATGCGCACGGGGGAAAGGTAGACCTGCTCGAATTCGGGCCAAGGCTCCAGCGGCACGCAACTCACGGCGGCGTCGTGGCCAAGCAGCATGGCGCCTGGAGTCTGTTTCACCGCGTCGATCGCGTCTTCATAACGCGTGTAGATCTTTTCGCTGACGATCACGGAATCCTTGGCGACGATGACAGTGGTGGAGTCGCGAGGCGTGAATGCTCTTGCCCGATGCAGATAAACTCGCCCCAGCACGGATTGATAGTAGGCCGGTTTGAAGAACACCAAAGGCTGAAGGCCTTGTGGCCCAGGGCGGAACAGTGTGATGAAATAGTCTTCCTGGCGGCGCTCAGCCCATTCGAGCATGGCTTGAAAGTGATTGAATCCGGCACTGCGCATGGGCAGGCGGTGATCGAACCAGACATAACGGGCGCCGTTGGCCCGCAGCAACTGCAATGCTTCGGCACGACCGGTAGAGGTATAGAAGAGGGCGGCCTGACGCGCCTGGAACTGCGTCGGATTGGAAGCCGGGATGCGGCGCGCGAGCGAAGAGATCCAATACCCCGTGTCCCACCAGTTCTGAATGCTGTAGGCGCCTTGCTCGAGCGGCGGCGTGTCGTCACGCAGCCAAGCCAGGGCGTGCAGCACCTCCGGAGTAGGTGCCAGATTCTGGTGCAGACGGCGCGTCACTAAAGGCAGATTGCCCAACCCCACACAGAGCAGGCAGGCGAGGGCCATGTTGCGCGACACGGACGCCGTACGCCCGGCAAGCAGCGCCAACGGCAGCATGGCGTAGGCGGACATGCGGAATTGCATGAGCGTGAAGGCGCTGAAAACCGTGGCCCAGCCCCAGGTTAGCCGCCAGGCGCGCTCGCGCAGTTGGAGTGCCGCAAGAATCCAGCCGGCCAGAGCAAACGGCAGCGTGAACCCGAACTCGGTCCAGAGCATGGACAGATCCAGCGTTCCTTCGTAATAGAGCAGCGGACGGAGCTCCGCTACCAGCGCGCGCGATCCGCCGGGGAACAGACGCCTGACGATGGCGAGTCCTTCCGAGGTGCCGGCGAGGAAGATTGCGCCGGCCGCGGCGATCGCCAGACCGGCCCCAAGGAGCAGCCGGCGCGGCAAGTTCCAAACGAGCGTTAGCGCCAACAGGCCGAGCGCCGCCAGCCGCGTGTACTCCTGCCACAACTGCCCGCCGAGCGAGAAAGAAGCGGCCACGGCGATGGCGGCAGCCAGCCGCAGGGGCGCGGCGGCAAGCCGGTCGCGGCGCAGCACTTCGCTCAGAAGAAAAAGTCCGGTGACCGCCAGCAGCATCGCCGCTCCAGCCCAGGTGAAACAGAAAACGGCAAGAGCAAGCCCCAGCCTCCAGCCCTCCTGCCAGCGATGGAGCCCCTCCAAGCGCAGCAATTCCCAGAAAACCCAACTGGAGACGAGAACCTCCAACACATGATGGTCGGAATAGCCGAGTTGCGAAACCATGGCGAAGGTTCCGGGAGTCAGACCCATGGCAAGCCCGGCAGCGAGAGCAGTACGGTCTCCGCCGAGTCTTCGGCCGATCAGCCAGGCGACTGCAACGGCCAGCGTTCCCAGCACTGGCGGAGCAGCGGCCAGAGCCGCATCGCGGGCCCGTTCGCCGCATCCGGGGCAGGATGCCGCCACCAGGTAATCGAAGAGCATGGCGTGATGCAGCGGCGCTCCGCCGGGTTGGCCGAGGGGATCGACACGCGGGCGCTGGGGCCATTGTTGCTGGATCAGTTCCACGACTCTGCGGTGGTACCACGAATCGTTTTCCTGCAGCAGGACACCGGAATCGGTAAACACGTTCTGCCAGGGAGCAAACACGCGCACTGCAAGCGCCAGTACAATCAACACAAAGGGGGCGGCGAAACGGCGCATCTTCTGTAGTGTAGACGCTAGCAGATGGCGAAACGAAAATGGTATTCTCAGGAATCTCTATTGGGACACTTTCAGGAGGATTTCTTTGCGATCCGCATTTCTAGCGATTCTGCTGGGCGCTGTACCGGCCATGGCAGGCCTTATTTCCAACCCAACGGCGGGAGTTTTCGACGGCTCTCTTTCGAACTCGGGGGTTAGCAATCAGTTTAGCGGCCCCGCGGGCGAGGCGACACTCACCGCCACGGCCTGTTTCGGCGGTTTCTGCCCGGGGCAAGGGCAGGCGGGACCGGGCCCGGATTATTCCGTCTCCGATCCGCTGAATGTGCGCCTCACCGGCGTTGATCTGAGATGCTTGGACACAAACGGGTGCAACGGCGTTTTCGTCCAGGCGAATTTCTCGTTCTACGCTACCAGGTCAACGCAGTATGCAGCACACGTGGGGATAGACGGCTTTGCCCCTCCCAAGTCTGAGCTCCTTTATGGCGGCCTCCTGCTCAACTGGACGACGCTTACCGGTGTCTCCGGCAACCGGACGCT
The DNA here is from genome assembly GCA_016789755.1 of Bryobacterales bacterium. Lineage (GTDB taxonomy): Bacteria > Acidobacteriota > Terriglobia > Bryobacterales > Bryobacteraceae > CADEFT01. The sequence continues at coordinate 9,429 of JAEUQG010000275.1, read as the reverse complement.
GGTAACACAGAGCCCTATCAATGGCACCGTCAATCCCAGGTCGAATGTAGTCATCAACGACTCCTTCTCGTTAGGAACGCTGGATGTCAATGCAGGCGATCAGGTTGTGGCCAATTTGAACCTCATTGTCCCCTTTCTCGCCGCCGGCAGAGGGATCTCCCTTCCGGATAGCTTGACCATGACGCTGGTAGATACCAATGTGCCGGAACCGGCGACGTTGGGTTTGATGGTTCTCGGATTGGCCGCATTGGTTGTGGGCAGAAAGCGCCTTTAATGGATCGGGCGCTCGCCTGGTTTGCCTCGCACCGGCGAGCGTCCACAGTCCTCATCGCGGCATATGTCCTGGCCGTCAGCACCCAGCATGAAGAAGTGCAAGGGTTCGTGATTGCGGCGATGCAGAAAGCGACGGCGAACGCATGGTTGACGGCTGTCGGCTGGACCTTTCGACTGGTTTTCCTGGCAGTGACGATATTCCTGCTGCACCGTGTGCTCGGCTCGGAAGGCGGCCGCCGCAAAGCCGCCTACTGGACGGTTACCGTAGTTTTCACCTTCGCCGCCGTGCGCTGGTTGAGTGTGAATAACAACGAGTTCGTTCATTTCCTGCAATACGCGCTGCTGACATTTCCCATCTTCAGCCTCAGCCGCAGCTTCGGGCAGACGGCGGTGTGGACCACTCTCTGCGGCGCCTTCGACGAGGGCTGGCAATACGCGGTTCTGCACGCCGGCTGGGGGATTCCTTACGACTTCAACGATGTCATCATGAACTCCTGCGGCGCGGGGTTGGGCGTGGTTTGGATCTGCTCGACGGCGTCCATGGTTCCGGTATCGCCTGCCTGGCGGGCGTTCCTGCAAGGCCAGTGGAGCGGATGGGGATGGCGCACCGCGTTGGGCTTGCTGGCGGTGGGTTTGCTGTTGCTGGCGAGCGGGCAGATGATGATCTACGAACCGAAATCGGGCCCCAAGCCGCTGCTCTCACTCAGCCGTCTGGAGCCAAAACCGTTCTGGTTCTTCGATGCCACCTGGGGGCCGAAGGCGTTCCACATCCTGCATCCAGTGGAAGGGGTATTGCTGATGGGGTTCCTCTTCTGCGTCTACAGCACGTTAGACCGGCAGTGGAAGTGGACGGGGGGACCAACCCGGATACAGCGCGAAGCGGAGCCGCCAAACCGGTAGACTCTTGGGTATCATGCCCCGCGACCCCTATCTCGAAGCGGCGCTCGAACAGGCGCGCAAAAGCCTTGCCGAAGGGGGGATCCCCATCGGCAGCGTACTGGTCCATGAGAACGCCATCGTCGGCCGCGGGCACAACTGCCGGGTGCAGACAGGGAGCGCCATCGACCATGGCGAAATGAACTGCTTGCGCAACGCCGGGCGGTTGCCCGCGCGGGTGTACCGGGGGTCGGTGCTGCACGACGCTGTCGCCTTGCCCGATGTGCAGCGGCGCGATTCTGCTCTACAAGATCCCTCGCGTGGTCATCGGCGAGAACGTGAACTTCCTCGGCGCCGAGGAGTACCTGCAACGCAGCGGCGTGCAACTGACAGTGCTGCAGGATGAGGAGTGCATCGGGCTGATGCGCCGGTTCATCGCGGCGAAGCCCGCGCTTTGGAATGAAGACATCGGAACGTGAGCCGCTAGGGGAGCCGGATGGGCGCCGTGATCGACAACGTACTGCCCTCGGGTTCGTGCAACGGGAACACCATCCAGCGCTCGTCGGGTGAGACGCTGAGAGCTCCGGTCCATCGAGGCAAGGGAAGGTCCAGGCGGCAGATGGGGCGATGCGACTTCGAGGCCGGGTCGTATAGCTGAACAAGCCATTTTCCGGATTCTTCGCGGATGGTGTAATAGATGCCCTGGCGGCCCACGGCCCAGCCGCGATAGAGTTCCACCGCGACGCGATCGAGCACGAGTTCCGGAGTCCCGCCCTGGGCCGGAAAACGGAACAGGCCCGGTTCGCGCTGCCGGGTGAAGTAAATCCACTCCCCATCGGGCGAGGGCTTGTGGACGGCGGAGTTGGCCCGGGAGAGCAATTGCGGCCGGCCGCCAGCCAGCGGATAACGCCACACCTCGACTCCCGTACTGTTGTGGATGCTGTAGGTCACGGAGGTCCCATTGGAGGAAAATTGCGGTTGCCAAACTGCCACGGGGATGGGGAGCCAGCGCGGAGGTCCTCCTGCGGCAGGGACGACGAACACTGGATCGCCGGCGCGCACGGAAACCGAAGACATGACCGATGCACTGTCGGGCGACCACGCCGGCGGCGCCAACTCCGGTCCAGCGAAGAAAGTCAGTTGTAGTGGCCGGTTCCCTTCGCTATCGGTGACCCAGATCTCCGGCGAGCCGCTGCGTGTTGATACGAAGGCCACCTTCAATCCATCGGGGGAAATAGCCGGGTTGACGTTGACGTCGCCTTGCGCCGAGGAGATAAAGCGTTGCGGCTTGGCCAATTCCGTTTCGTGTATCGGAATTTCGGCGCGCCAGACGGACTCTGTGGAATAGGTGTTGGCGGCAATGAGCCGAACCTCACCGGCGGCGGCGGGAAGCACCTCGAAGTTGCCGTAGGGCGTAAACGGCAAGGAGACCTCGCGGGCCGGGCCGCCGGCGAAGGGCACGTAACGCAATGCCCAGCGCTTGCCACGGGAACGGTAGAGGACCCCTTTCCCATCCGGAGCCCATCGCAATTCGCGCTTAGCCTGTTCGTCGTGGGTAAGACGGCGTTCCTCGCCTCCATTCACCGGAACAACAAATAAATCGGATGTGGTCATGGTAAAGAAGCGCGTAAACGCCAGCCACTGTCCGTCGGGTGAAAGGCGGGGCAAATAGTCACTGGCGCCATCCTTGGGGTGCGAGAGCGTCTGCCTAAAGCCGCGCCCCAGGTGAAAGCGCGCCAGATGCATCATCGGCCCATCGAAGTTGTCGCAGATGACCAGTTCCTGGGAAGAAAGCCAGGTTGGCGAGCCGAAGAGGTTGAGGGAATGAATGCGCCGCTCCGGGCCAGGGCCGGCGCCTGTCCACGGAACGATGTAGATCGCATTCTCCCCCGCCCCGCGCCGCAAGAAGACTAGCTGTTTGCTGTCGGGCGACCACGCCGGTTCGCTCTCCTCGGCCGAGGTATTCGTGACGGCGACAGGCGTCCCTCCAGCCGTGGGCATCACATGCAACCGCCCGTTGCGGCTGCCCGGCGGACGCCATACGAAGGCAAGCCATCGGCGGTCGGGAGAAACACTGGGGTCGATGATCAACCCATCGCGCAGCAGCACCTGATCGCCCGGGTTGCGCGGCCATCGCCATAACGGAACGCTTCCTCCCGCGATGGCGGCGGCAGCCGCTCCGCCGATCAGCCACTGGCGGCGGGAAGGTGTAGGGGTAGGCTCTTGCGGCCGCCCGAATCGCGGGAACCGCGCCGCGACATCGGCTGCCGCCGGGCGCGTGGCTGGCTCCTTGGCCAACATATCCAGAATCAACTGCCGCAGCGACCCACTCACCGGCGTGCGGAAAGCGCTGGGCGCGCGATGCAGAATGGCATGCGCTGTCTCCAGCGGCGTAGGGGCGTCGAAGGGGTGGATGGCGTTCGCCATCTCAAACAACAGCATGCCGAGGGCAAAGATGTCGCTGGCCGCGGTAGCCGCTTCCCCTTTGCACTGTTCCGGCGACATATAGCGTAGGGTACCGGCGCCGACTCCGGTCATGGAAGAAATGCTGGTTTCGGCCGGAAGCGCCACTCGCGCCAGGCCGAAATCGAGGATCTTGGCGTACCCATCGTGGCGCACCACAACGTTTTCCGGCTTCAGATCACGATGCACTATAGACTGCGCGTGCGCGGCGGCAAGCGCCTGCGCAATCTGCGTGCCGATACGAATCAGCGTGGGTTCGGGCACGGGCGTACGGCACAACTGGCGGAGCGAATCCCCCGTGACGCGCTCCATCACAATGAGCGGGGGAGGCCCCGCCATCACCTCGAAAATCGTCACGATGTAGGGATGGTTGAGGCTGGAAGCCATCTGCGCCTCGCGCAGGAAGCGGCTCTGCATCCACTCCGAGCCCACCTGCCAGGGATGCAGAAACTTTAGCGCCACCTCGCGGCCGAGTTGCGTATCGCGGCCTGCGTACACATCTCCGCTGCCGCCGCGGCCGATCTGTTCGAGAACCTGGTAGCGGCCGATGATCTGGCCGGTATAGCTCGTAGGAGGTGCCGTCGAGCCCGTGGAAGCCAATATTTGCTTTGCTTCGGCCACGATCTCGGGGGGATCGGGGGCGGCATCGAGGAGAGCTTGGGCCTCGGCCGGGGAAAGGGCCGCCGCTTGCTGGTACAATTCCCACACTCGCTTCCAGCCGGAATCGGTCATCCAAGCTCCGCGGGCAATTCCCGCTGCATCCAGTGTTTGGCGAAGGCCCAATCGCGATCCACGGTGGCGGTGCCGCAACCGAGCCGCGCGGCGGTTTCCTCTGTGGTAAGCCCCTCGAAGGCTTTGCATTCCACAACCCGCCGGAGCCGGGGTTGGATGGCCTCCAGGCGGTCCATCATCGCGTCGATGGCGGCCATCGTCTCCAACCCGTTCGAGACGAGGCAATCCTCGGTAACGGGGGTTTTCACCGCGCGCTGGCGCAAGGGGCGTGTGTGCTGAATCAATAGGCGCTTCATGAGCAGGCTGGCCAGTCCGAAAAAGGCTGCCTTATCCCGTTGCTCATCGCTTTCGATGGGCTGCAAGGCTTTGATCTTCAGCAGTTCCAGGTACAATTCGTTGACCAGCAGGGTGGGATGCCAGGAATGGCCCACGGCTTCCTTGCGCATGTGGGCCGCGGCGATGCGGCGCAGTTGCGGGTAGAACATTTCCACGAGCCGGTTGGCAGCTTGCTGGTCGCCCTTGCGGAAGGCGCCCATAAGCTGGCTTACAGACGGCCCAACACTTGCCCCGTTCATGGTGCGTTTGCACATTCTATCATGCGCCCTGATAGAAAATGCCGGCCTGCTCTCACCCATATTAGTTGAGGGGTGTGTGCCACGAGATGTGTCCCCCGCAGGCCATGGCGCCGGCGGCGGAAGCTCCCCTCGTCACGGATTTTCGCTCGATGCACCCCAAGTGAAGCGGGCGTTTTGCAAGGAGGCCTTTTTGAAAAAGCAGTTGTTGACGTTAGTGCTAATATCGATGCCGTGCGCCGTTGCGGGAGTGGTGATCTCCGGCGCCACGACGGGAGTGACCCCCACTGGATTCGGCGCCGGCGGTGTGACCTCCAGCGTCACTAACGTAGTGCTGGGCAACGGCGCCACGGGAGATGGAACCGCGTGCTTTTCTCCGTTTTGCCCCGGTGGCGATACACCCGGGCCAGGTCCGGATTTTGAAGTTCTCAACCCTGTCACCTTTCGATTCACGGACGTGAGCATCGAGTGTAGCGTCCTCACCTGCAGGAACCTAGCGATGCGTGCGGCCTTTTCTTTCGTAGCCACGCGCAGCGGGATTTTCGATATCGGCATCGGCGTGGAAGGATTTGCCACCGGAAACGCCAGCGGAATTATCACTGGCTCCATCGGCAATGGATCCAGCACCCTGCTGGGAAACCAGAGCTTCAGTCTGCTGCGAGTGGTTCGCGTCCCCACCCCCACTGGAAACAGCACAACAGCACCTCTCCCCGGCGCCACTAGTCCCACACTGCAGAAGCCCAATATTCAGGATTCGTTCCAGATTGGGCAACTCGCCATCCAGGAAGGCCAGACGGTGAGCGGCCAGTTGCGGATCAGCGTCACGTCGATGGCCACCGGCACGCTCACTTTCCCGGACAGCATCTCGATGACCCTGGCGGAGGTGCCGGAACCGGCAGCGCTGGGCTTGATGGCCTTGGGGTTGGCGGCACTGACGTTGGCTCGCTGGTCGCGCAAGGCATGAGTTTCACCCTTGTATCTGCCCGGCCAGGCTACGCCACGGCAGAATCGCGACCCGTCCTGCGCACACGCCCGCTGCATGAAAGAGTCGCACCGGACTGGATACCCGGCGGGTAGGGGACCCGCGGATCGCAACAGCTTGCCGGTTGCATGGTCGCGGCAACATATGGAAGGTAAGCCGCAGCGGGTTCAGCGCGCCGGGCAAAGTCAGGCAATACCGATCACGCCGGGCTAGTGCCGGCTGCTCCCGGAGCCTTCCGTCGCATCGGCCTTGGACGCTGCCTCGGCGTGTGTACCCATTGCGGTTACCTCCTTATGTGGCTTGACAGGGACGGGTGCTTAGGCGTGCACCTGCTGAGAGGCGTAGTAGGCTTTGGCGGCTTCGAGCGCGCTGCCCTTGGCCGCGAAACCTTCGGCTTCGAGCGCTTTCTGAAGTTCGCCAAGCAGCAGCAGCACGTTCTCTTCGGTAGCCAGAGGACCCATGATGCCGACTCGGAACACCTTGCCGGCCAGGGGTCCGAAGCCGCCTAGGATCTCAATGTCGGCCGCTGCCAGAAGCCGCTTGCGCACCTTCAGATCGTCGATGCCTTCCGGAACGCGAGGCGTGTTGAGGCTGATCAACCGGCGCCCTTCGGCGACGCTCATTGACAACCCCATGGCTTCGATGCCGGCGACGAAGGCTTCGTGGCTGCGTCGGTGACGGGCCCAGCGGTTCTCCAGGCCTTCTTCGTGGATGCAGAGCAACCCTTCGCGCAAGGCATAGAACAACGAAATGGGAGCGGTGTGGTGATAGCGGTGCGAGCCTTCGTAGTAGTCGGCGAGGAGCTTCAGATCCAGGTACCAATCCGCGGGCGTGGTCTTGCGCGCACGCAGCCATTCCATGGCGCGGGGCGACACGGTGACGGGAGCAAGGCCGGGCGGACAGGAAAGCCCCTTCTGGGTGCAGGAGTAGGCGACATCGATGCCGTTGGCATCCAGTTCCACGGGCATGGTGCCAAGCGAAGTCACGCAATCAGCGATGACCAGGGCGCCGGCTTCGTGGGCAGCCTGGCTGATGAGCTTCGAGGTTTGAAACACGCCGGTGGATGTTTCCGCCTGGACGAATCCGACGACGTTCGGGCGTTCGCTGCGAATGAATTCGGCGGCTGCCGCTTCGTCGAAAGTCTCGCCCCAGGGCTTTTCGAGGCGGACGACGTTGCCGCCCTGGCGGCGGCCCATTTCGCTGATGCGGTCGCAGAAGAAGCCGTTCGCCAGCACGACGAACTTCGAGCCGGGCTCGACGAAATTAGCGATTGCCGTCTGCATTCCTGCGCTGCCGGTGCCCGACATGGCGAGCGTGAAGTCGTTGGAAGTGCCGAAGGCCTGCCGCAGCAGGACTCGTGCGTCTTCCACGGTCTGGAAGAAGTAGGGATCGAGGTGGCTGACGACGGTTTTCGTCATGGCCTGATAAACCCTCGGATCCACCATGGTGGGGCCGGGACCGAACAGAAGCCGTCGCGGCGGATTGAGCGGTGCGTAGGTTTGTGACATGAACTTGGTCTTATTTACCCTTTGGAGTAGTTTTTTCGAGGATCCAATCGGAGATAGCGTGGAGCGCGGCCGGAGCGATGGTCTCGTCGAGGCGGGCATACTCGTCGGGCGTACCCTTCTCGGCGGTCTGGAAGAGATGGTTCAGTTTGGGCAAGGCCGCGGTCTTGAAATCTTTGTTGCCGCCTTCTTTGAGGGCCTTTTCGATTTCGGGTAGATTCTGTTTGGGAAGGACCTGAAGGTCCAGTTCTCCATTTAAGGCCAGCACGGGGCAAGTGAGTTTGCGCAGATACGTGCGCGGGTCGAGCTTAACGAAAGTGCGGAACCAGGGGGAGCCAGCCATGGCCGCCTGGTTGGCGCCGGCGGCTTCGCGCACCTTTTCTCTCACGGCGTCATCGTCGAGATCCGATTTCACGAGGGCGAAGATCTTTTCCTGAACCTGGCGGTTGGCGGCAACCTGCTCGGCGTTGCCGCCGTTGGCGCGGATGATGGCGGCGGCCTGCTCATACATCACCTCTTCGCCCGGGACTCCGGTGCCGGCCAGCAGGACGATGAAGGCAACATCCTTCGATTGTGAAGCGGCAATGGGCGCCATCAGCCCTCCTTCGCTGTGGCCGATCAGGCCGATGCGGGCGGCATTGATGGCTGGGTCCTTCTTGAGAAACTCGACAGCGGCGATCGCGTCCTTGGCGAAATCGAGCGTGGTGGAGCGGGGCACGGCGGTCGATCCGCCGACGCCGCGGTCGTCGAATCGCAGAACAGCGATTCCTTTCCGCGTGAGGTGATCGGCCAGGACGAGGAACGGTCTGTGCCCGAACAAGGCCTCATCGCGGTTCTGCGGACCGGACCCGGTAAGCAGCACCACCGCGGGCACTGATTTTGCGTTTTTCGGCACTGTGAGTGTACCGGCTAGCTTGTTGCCCTGCGCGCTGTTTTCGAAGACGACTTCGCGCTCTTCGTAAGGATAGGGTTTCTTCGGATCTTGAGGTTTGGAAATATCTGCGGGGGTGTTTCCGCGGCGGAAGCCGAGCGGCAAGCTGGCGGGACCTTGTGTCCATGTTCCATCGATGGCGTCGCCAGCGGCATTCAGTTTTCCCTTGTAGCTGCCGCCGATGGCGGGGATGGTGAAACTGACGGCGCGGTCTTCGGTCAACGCGACAGCGGAGAGCGGGATGCCGTTGGCGCCCTGATCGATGCTGTCCATCTTGCCCGAAAGCGAGCCGGAGGCTTCCTTTTCGATGTGCAACGCCAGCCTGAGCCTGGCCGCTCCCGCATCGAGCGTGCCTTGCCAGTGGCCCTCGATGCCCGCACTTTGGGCGTAGGCGGAGACACCACAAGTGAGGATGGCCAACAGCAGGAGGGGCATCTATGTAGGATAGCAAGCGGCGAAGTAGGCGTCCGCTGCTTCGGTATACTTGCTAAGTCTTCCCAAGGAAGGAGGCAGCAAGCCGATGATCGTGTCAATCGCCGCCTGGAACATGCGGCAGCCCTCCGGGGCGCGGTCCTGGGCCGCGGTAAGGCTCACAACAGGGGACGGTCTGGAAGGATGGGGGGAGTGCCGTCCGCTTACGCAGGCAGATCTTGCCGGCCTCAGGACCCTGATGGCCGGGCAATCCGAAAGCGCCTTTGAGGCTTTGCGCGTCAAACTGGGGGCGCACCCGGCCTCGGCCGCCGTCAATATCGCGGCGCTCGACATTCAGGCACGGCGGGCGAAGGCTCCGCTGTACCAGTTTCTGGGCGGGCCGACGCGATTCAAGGTACGCGCATTCACGGCGCTTGAAGGAGAGACGGACGAGGAACTTGTACGCGGTGTAGAGCCGGCTCGGGCACGCGGCTTCAAAGCATTTTCGCTTCCGGCGCCGGACCCGCGGTTTCGCAACTCGGGCCGGGCATACGTGGTCGCGGCAACCAAGCGGATGGAAGCATTGCGCAAGGCGGCGGGCGATGATGCGGACTTCGTGCTCAGCGGCAGAGGCAGGCTGACTCCGGGGGACGCGGCGATGCTTGCCTCGGCGTTCGAGCGGGA
>JAEUQG010000257.1 GCA_016789755.1 Bryobacterales bacterium | reverse complement strand
CAAGATCACCAACACGCTCAACGATGGGCGCATTTTCCAATTCGGGTTGCGATGGATTTTGTCGCGGTTCGGGAAGCGATACAATTTTCCCGTGAGACCCAAAACCGCATTTCTTCCCGCCTTCGCGCTCGCCGCCGCCGTTGCCGCCTTCAGCTTCGGACGCCCCGCCGAGATCCCTTTCCAGAAACACGAGATCGACCTGGGGGCGAATGAGTCCGCGACCGTCGCCGACATCAACGGAGACGGCAAGCTGGACATCGTTTCCGGAGAGAACTGGTATGCCGGGCCGAAGTTCACCAAGCAGCAGTTCCGCGATATTTATTTCTTCAATAACTACATCGACAATTTTTCCGATCACGCCATCGACGTCAATGGCGACGGGCGTCTGGATGTGGTGAGCTGTTCCTGGTTCAGCAAGGAACTGGCCTGGTATGAGAATCCCGGCAAGACGGGCAAGTGGGCCAAGCATCCCATCGACAGCGGCAACAACGTGGAGTTCTGCTGGCTGGTCGATCTGGACAACGACGGCAAGGCGCGCGAGTTGCTGCCGCAGTTCGGCGGGGCCAAGGCCAACACCGTCTGGTACGAGGTCAAAGACAAGAAGTGGGTGAAGCATGTCGCCAGCCCGGCCGCCTATGGGCACGGCATCGGGGCCGGCGATTTGAACGGCGACGGACGCGCCGACATCCTGACTCCGAAAGGCTGGCTGGAAGCTCCCGCCGATCCGCGCCAGGAGAACTGGACGCTGCACCCCGATTGGGATTCCAAACCGCACCTCGGGTTCATTTACGCCTACGACGTCAACGGCGACAAGCGCGCCGATGTCGTCACTTCCAACGCCCACGATTACGGCGTGTTCTGGATGGAGCAGACCGCGGCGGGGAAGTTCGAAAAGCGAATGATTGACGATAGCTGGTCGCAAGCGCACGCCATGGCCTTGATCGACCTGAATGGCGACGGACGAAAAGATCTGGTCACTGGGAAACGTTTCATGGCGCACAACGGGCGCGACCCGGGCGAGAAGGAACCACTGGGAATTTATTGGTACGAATCGCAGCCGGCGCCCGACGGCAAGGGGCTTTCGTGGACGAAGCACATCGTGGACTACTCCACCCGCACGGGCGGAGGGATGCAGATTGCTGTAGTGGATATCGATGGCGACGGCGATTTGGATCTGGTCACTCCAGGCAAGAGCGGGCTCTTCCTGTTTGAGAATCTGACGAAAGGAAAACGATGAATACAAGAAGAGAATTCCTTGGTTCCGGCGCAGCGCTGGCCGCGCCGGCGTTCCTCAGCGCGCAGTCGCCCAACGACGCCGTTCGCGTTGCCGTAATCGGCGTCGGCAACCGTGGCGCTTATTTGCTGCGCCATATTATGAATGTTCCGAAAGTGCAGATTGTGGCTCTCTGCGATCTGGACGGCGAACGGCTTTCGGCGGCCCAGAAGGCTGCCTCCGATAAGGGCCACACGCCGGCCACCTACACCGACTTCCGCAAGATGCTGGATGAGCGCAAGGACATCGACGCGGTGTTGATCGCCACGCCGGTGGATACGCACAAGGCTGTCTCCATCGCCGCGCTCGAAGTGGGCAAGAACGTCTATTGCGAGAAGCCCATGTCGGTGGAGCCGGCCGATGCGCGGCTGATGGTAATGGCCGCCAAGAGCGCCAAGGGTATCTTCCAGGCCGGCTTCCAGTTGCGGCACGATCCCAACCGCAACGCCGCCATCAAGTATGTACACAGCGGCGCGCTGGGCAAGGTTCTCTACGCCCACGGCACGCGCCACACCGGCGATCTGCCGCGCCAGACCACGTGGTATTTCGACCGCGTGCGCTCCGGCGACAACATCGTCGAGCAGGCCTGCCACATCATCGACCTCTTTGTCTGGTCCATCGGCAAGCCGCCGCTGCGGGCCTTCGGCTCAGGCGGCATCAATCTTTATCGCAACGTTCCCGAAGGCCGCACGACGATGGACAACTACAGCGTCATTTACGAGTTCCCGGACAATATCCGCCTCAACTTCAGCCACATCTACTTCGATCCGGCGGGCTTTTCCGGCATCAAAGAACGTGTGTGGGGCGAGAAGGGCGCCATCGATCTGGCCACCGCCACTTGGTCCGCGCTGGGGCAGAAAGGCGAGAACAAACTGGAAGTGGAGAATGCCGGCAAGGACTCCACCTATCTGTCGCTGGAAGCCTTTGTCGATAACGCGCGCGCCAGGCGTAAGCCGCTCAACAACGCCGAGTCGGCACAGATGTCCACGCTGGTCGCTATGATGGGAAGGAAGTCGATCTACGAAAAACGGATCGTGACCTGGGAGGAAATGAATGCATAACCGTTTCACTCGCCGCACTGTCCTCAGTCTTGCCGCAATGGCAGGCTTGGTCCTGGGCCAGGATCAGGAGAAGACGAAGCAGCTATCCGCCGAGGAGGCCGAGAAGGCCCTCAAAGGCGATAACGTGTTTCTCCTCGATGTCCGCGAGCCCAAGGAACTGGAGGAGTTCGGCACTATCAAGGGGTATGTCAATATCCCGCTCGGCCAACTGGAGAGCCGCCTCAAGGAGGTTCCCAAAGACAAGGTGATTGTCACGCTTTGACAGCGGGGGGCCCGCGCCGGGCGCGCGGGAGATCTGCTGCTGAAGAACGGCTACAAAGTGGCCGGAGCGTGCGGCATCCTGGAATGGAAGAGCAAAGAAAAACCCGTTGTCTATCCCAATAAGTGAGGCAATCCCATAAAGATGATGAGTCGTGGAAGCTGGCTGCTCGGCATGCTCGGTTTGGCCGGCATGGCCCAGGAGCAAAAGAAACCCAGGCAACTCACCGCCGAAGAGGCGGAGAAGGAATTATCCGAACACGATATCTTTCTCCTCGATGTGCGCGAGCCGAAGGAACTGGAGGAATCCGGCACCATTCAGGGCTATGTGAACATCCCGCTCGGCCAGTTGGAGAGCCGCCTGAAAGAGGTGCCCAAAGACAAAGTGATCATCACCCTTTGACAGCGGGGAGGCCGCGCCGGGCGCGCGGCGGAACTGCTGGCCAAGCATGGCTACAAAGTGGTGGGAGCCTGCGGGATCGCCGATTGGAAGGGGAAGCGGAAACCGGTGGTTTACCCCAAGAAGAAATAAAGAAAAGGGGCAGCGCTCATCACGCTGCCCCTTTTCGATTTCCTGCGCCGGAACGCGGGTCTACTTGGCTTTCTGCGCCACCATGCGCTTCGATTTCTCCAGCAGCGCCTTGGCCCGCGACAGGCTCTCCATCGCCTTCAGCACTTCCGGATCTGTGGCCGCGGCCACTTCATCCGAGCGTTCCTTGCCGAGCGCGGTGGTGAGCATTTCAAGCCGCAATTGGCGTTTCACCCAATCGAGATTGGTGGCGAATTCAGACTCCTCGAACGGGACATTCTTTTCCCGCAGGAACATCTTGAAATCGACCATCGTGTTCTCATCCACTTCCCAATTCGGCGGCAGTGAGGCGTCTTCCTTCGGGCCGAAATGTTTCGCCGTGAAATAGAAGAACGAACCGCGCCCCAGCAACTGCGCCTGGAACTTGTTCAGCTTCGGCGCTTCGTACTTCTCGTCCGGCGCAATGCCGCCTCCGCCGTACACCACGCGTCCGCTGTCGGTGGCCTTCTGATCGCGCTCATTGCGTGTCGCCGTGTTGGTCTTGTAGTAGTAATCGAAGAACGACCCCTTCGAATAATCGCGCTGGATCAGCCGCCCGCTAGGTGTATAGAACCGTGCGATGGTCAACAGCAGCGACGAATCGCCGGAGAGCTGATAGGGCGCCTGCACCAGACCTTTGCCGAACGTGTTCTCGCCGAAGATCCAGGCGCGGTCGTGATCCTGCAGCGCGCCGGAGACAATCTCCGCCGCCGACGCCGATCCGCGGCTCACCAGGACGACGATCGGGTACTTGCGGCCCGTGTTGCCGCGGCGGCCCGAATGGACTCGCTCCTGCTGAATGCGCCCGCGCTGCGAGACGATGGATTGCCCGCGCTCCAGGAACCGCTCACTGACTGCGACGGCTTCCTGCAACACGCCGCCGGGATTGTCGCGCAGATCGAGCAGCAGCCCCTCTACCTTTTCTTCGCCCAGCCGCTTCAACGCCGCCTCGAATTCCTTGCTCGTGTTCTCGTTAAAGGACTCGATGCGCACATAGGCGATGCCGTTCTTCGCCCACACCGCGGTCGGCACGGTGGGACGATCCACCTGATCGCGCACCAGATCGAAGGTCAGCAGCTCTTTCTGCCCGTCGCGCTTGATGCCCAATTGCACCGGCGTTCCGCGCGGGCCCTTCAACAGATCGACGACATCATCCACGCCCGATTTCTCGGTGTTCTTGCCGTTGACGCGGAAGATCATGTCGCCCGGACGCAATCCCGCCTTCCGCGCCGGCGAACCGGCGAACGGATAGGATACGGTGACGTGCCCGTTACGCCATCCAACGTACATGCCGACGCCGAAATACTGCCCGCGCTGGTTCTCGCGGAAGCGCTGCAGTTCCTTCGGATCGTAAAAGCTGGAATGCGGATCGAGGGTGCGCAGCATGCCGGGAATAGCGCCGCCGTAGAGCGCCTTTTCCGACTTCACCTCATCGGCGAAGTTCGCTTCCACCAATTGATACACCTTGGTGAACGTCTTGATGCTGTTCTGAATGTCTTCGGCGGTGTTCACGCCGGCAGCGCTCGCCGAAACGGCAAGCTGAAGAACGAACAGGACTTTACCGTAGGCTCGCACGAGGCGTGCTGAACGCGATAGAACGGTCATTACGGGAGCCACCTCCACTTGTTACACAGTATATCTCCGCGCCGCGGCATTCTGCTGCTACTCGATATAGACGCGCGGCGAAGCGATTCCGTAGCAGGAAACTTATTGGCCCAATTCGGCTAAGTAAAGATTGCCCTTGGTCTCGTTGCGCTCATAGACGACGCGCTGGTTATCGGGGCTGATGGCCGGGTAGCGCAGAAAGACGCGGAAGAGCTTGTTATCAGTCAGCTTGCGGGGCGGGGAATCGGCGGCGATCGCCTGCCGGTAGATATTCCAGGGCTCGCCCCACAGGGCGGAAAACGCTACTTCCCGGTTGTCCGGGGAAAAGGAAAAGATCCAGGCGTGGCCCGCGCGGTTCGTCACCTGCGTAGGCTGCCCGCCATCGAGCGGGTACACCACCAGGTGGCTCGAGTCGCCCTCGAAGCGTTCCGCACCCACCGACTTGCCGTCGCGCGACCAGGCGGCGTATCCGACATCGTCGCCCTCGCGGCTGATGCGCGTTTCCTTGCCGCCGGCGATTTCCCGCAAATGAATGCCGAGCTTGCCGCCATCGGCACGATGAAACACCATCCGGCTGCCATCGGGCGAAATGCGCGCCAGCGACTTCCAGGAATCGAGCGCCGCCAGCGGTTGTTCCCTCCCGTCCTGCAAACTGTAGCGGTAGACTGCGGCCCGCGTCTGGCGCACGCTGGCGTAGTACAACGCCGTGCCGTCCTCCGACCACGAAGCCAGATAATCGCCATCCGGGTTGCGCGTGATCTGGCGCGGATTCTTCCCATCGGAGTCGACGACGTACACATCGCCCATCTGCCCGCGGTTGCGCAGGAAGAACGCAATCTTTCGTCCATCGGGTGAGAATACGGGCTGGCTGCTGCGGAACGTGCTTTCCTGGGTTAGCCCCTCAGTGCGCCCGTCGGCCCAGGTTTGCCACAGATTGCTGGTCATCGATGTGGCCGAATACACCAGCCGGTTGCCGTTGCCGCTGGTGGCGATGTTGCGCAACTGGACGTACTCCACCGGAGTCAGCAGTTCCGGCTTGCCCGCGGCTTGCCGCGTCGCCGCATCGCGCTTCAGAAAATAGATGCCCAGGGTGCCGTTGTCGGAGGCCAGCAGAAACAGGTTCAAACCGTCGGCGGCGTACGTGAAATCGTAAGCCACCGGCGAGCCGGAATGAATCCGCCGCGGCTGCTTGTCTTTCGGATCTATCTCCCATAGCGAAGCATCGGTGTGCGGCGCAAGGCTCAAGAACGCAACGTGGTCGGAGCGCGGGCTGGAATGCGGCTCCGTGTGGCGGCCTTCGGGTTGTCCGGGCGAAGTGAGTGGTTCCGGCTTGCCGCCCTCGCTCGACACCCACCAAATCGTGGACATTGTGCCCGGCACCAAGCCCGTGAAGGAGGCCGTCAACACGCCTTCCGATCGGAAGTAGACGCGCTTTGAATCGAGCGACCAGACGGGACGCGAGCCGAAATCCGTCAGCCGCCGCGGCTGCCCTCCCAACGACGGCACGATGTTGATGCTGCGGTCGGCGGCGCTGTAGTAGGCGATGCGCGACCCATCCGGCGACCACGATGGCTCCAGGTTGTTCTTGCCGTCGGAGGTGATGGCTACTTCCGTTCCGCCCGGCTGCACCTGCTTCACATAAATTTCGAAACTGCCCGTGCGGTCGGAGGCATAGACCACCGAACTGCCGTCGGGAGAAAACGAAGGATGAATGTCCAGGCCCGCCGAGTTGGTGAACTGCATGGCGCGTGGCGGCGGCTTCTGCGACGACGTCCACAGCTTCACATAGGGCATCAGGAACGACGCGGCGATCGCCGTCACCGCGGCCAGCGGCACCCACCAGTTGATCTTCGGATCCGGATTCGCCGGCTCGCCTGCGGCCGGTGCTTCGGCCAGTTCCTCGACAGTCCCGATGAAGCGATAGCCCACCGTGGGCACCGTTTCCACAAACCGCGATTGCCGCGCGTCGTCGCCCAGTGCCTTGCGGATCTGCGCCACGGCCCGGGTGAGCGAATTGTCGGTCACCGCCGCTCCGTTCCAGATGCGCTCCAACAGTTCTTCCTTCGGCACCACGCGGGCGCGGTTCTCGATGAGATGCACCAGCAGCCGGAAGGACTTCGGCTCTATGTCAATCGCGTCGCGGCCGCGGCGCAGCTCCAACGTGTTGCCATCGACCTGGAAATCTTCCAACTGATAAACGGCCATTCGACTGAAAAACTATCTCCCGGACTATCTCCCGAAAATGAAGCGCAGCCGGCGCGGATCGGCGCCGCCGTCCAGCACTCCATTGGCGATGCGAATCACGGTCGGCGCGGAGGCGTTGCTCCAATCGCCGCTCGGCTGTACGCGATGTCCCAACTGCTCCAGCGCCTGCATCGTCGCGCGCGGAATGCGGCTCTCCAGATTGAGCTTGCCGGGCGTGAATTCATGATTGGCGAACGAACTGTAGAAATGCTCGGTCTGGAAGCGCGGCGCCTCGACGGCCTCCTGCGGGCCCATCCCGAACTCGATGATGTTCAGCAGCGCCTGCAACATCGCCTGATCCTGATTGTCGCCGCCGGGCGTGGACATGGCGAAGTACGGTTTGCCGTCCTTCAGCACCAGTGTGGGGCTCAGCGTGACGCGCGGACGCTTGCCGGGTCCGATCTGATTGGCATGCCCCGCGGTGAGCACGAACGATTGCAGACGCGTCGAATAGGGCACCCCGGTCTCGCCGGCGATCACCGAGGGCAGCCACGCCCCACTCGGAGTGGCCGAGAACACGTTGCCCTGCCGGTCCACCACATTGACGCAAGTCGTGTCCTGCGCCTGCGAGGGGGATGTTGTGTTGCTCGGCGCGGGCAGCGGCGGAGCGAAGGTGCCGGGACGGTGATCCATCGACGCTTTCGCCGCATCGATCTGCTGCCGGCGCTGGGCGGCGTACTCCTTGGAAAGCAGCGTTTCCGATGGGATCTTGCTGAACTTCGGATCGCCGTAGTAGCGGTCGCGGTCGGCAAAGGCGAGCTTCGTTGCTTCCACCACCGTGTGCAGATACTCGGGCGAATTGTGCCCCATCTTCTTCAGGTCGTAGCCTTCCAGGATGTTCAGCGCCTGCACCATCACCGGGCCTTGCGTCCAGAAACCGGGCTTGCAGATTTCGTATCCGCGGAACGTTCCGCATACCGGCTTGTCTTCTTCGGCGGCGAACCCCGCCATGTCCTTCTTGGTGATCAAACCGCCGTTCGCTTCCGAATACTCGCCGATGCGCTGGCCGAGTGTTCCTTTATAAAAGTGATCGCGCACGGCCTTCAGCTTCTTGTCGCGATTGCCGCGCGTTTTCTTTTCCACCGCAGCCAGTTCGCGTAATGTTTTGGCGAGTGTCGGTTGGCGGAAAATCTCGCCCCGCTTAGGCGGCGTGCCGCCCGGCAGGAAGAACTCCGCCGATGCCGGCCACAGCTTCAGCACGCGCTGATTGCGCGAGATGAACGAGACGAATTCCTCGCCGATGGGAAACGCGTCGGCGTACTCGATTGCCGGCGCAACCACGTCGGCGAACGATTTCGTGCCGTACTTGCGCAGGGCAAGCAGCAGACCGTCGAACAGCCCCGGCAGAATCGCTGCCTTCAAGCCTTGCCCCGGAATGGGAGGCATGTCGTTCATCGTTTCCCACTGCTCGGGTTGCCGTGTTTGGTAATACTGCACGGTGGCCTTCTCGGGCGCCGTGCCCACGCCGCTGATCACGATGGGAGGCTTGCCGTTCATCTGGATGATGAGCGGCATCTCCCCGCCGAGCCCGATGCGCGCTTGTTCCGTGACTGCCGCGGCCAGTACGCCGGCCACGCCCGCATCGACAGCATTGCCGCCTTGCGTCAACAGGCGAAAGCCCGCCTCCACCTCGAAATTGTTGGCAGCCGCTACCATCTCGCGCGTGCCGCGCACCGGCGGAAACATCGTGCCCTGCTGCGCCCACAGCGCCAGGGCGCAGGCGAGCAATACCGGAACAACAAGGGATCGCTTGTGGAGTTTCATCGGAGTATCCCTAAATTGTCACACGATCCGGCGGCATGCGCGCGTGCTCCGCCATGCGCCTGTATTTGCGCAACAGCTCGAACAGCACCACCCCGCCGGCCGTCGCCACATTCAGCGAGTGCTTGCGTCCCAGCATCGGAATGCGGATGTGCGTATCGCACAGCGCGGACAGCTGCTCCGATACGCCGTCCACCTCGTGGCCGAAGATGAGGCAGAGCGGAAAGCGCGGCTGCCAGTCGAACAGATCGACGGCGTGGACGCTGGTTTCGATCGCCACGATCTCCACTTCGCGGGCGCGCAAGCCGCTGACGACGTCCGCCGCGTTCCAGGAATGTTCCCAGGCCACGGTCTGCTCGGCGCCGAGCGCGGTCTTGTGGATCTCTTTGTTCGGCGGCTGGCCGGTGATGCCGCACAGGTACAGTTTCTCCACGGCCACGGCGTCGGCGGTGCGGAAGAATGCGCCCACGTTGTATCCGCTGCGCACGTTGTCCAGCAGCACGCTCACCGGCAACGGACGCAGATGATCGTATGCTCCGGCGGCCGCAGTCGCCGCATAGGGTAATCGTTCGCTCAAATCGAAACTTCTCCATGGCACCTGTGTTAGGAATAGGGACAGGAGAGACAAACACAGATGAAAACACTATTTTCCTCCATTCTCGTTTCCGCGCTGCTCGCTGGCTCCATGCTGGCCGCCTCCATCGACGGCAAATGGAAAGCAACGTCAGAGGCGAAAAGCAAGAAAGGGAAGAGTGCCACCATCACCACCGTTTTCGACTTGAAGAGCGATGGCTCGGCTCTTAGCGGAACGGTCACCACCGGCAAGGGCCGCCGCGATGTCACCATGGACATCAAGGACGGCAAGATCGAAGGCGACCGCTTCACCTTCACTACGGTGCAGCAGAATAAGAAGAAGGGCGAAGTGAAGATGCAGTGGAGCGGCTCACTCGCCGGCGAGGAACTGAAGGGCTCCAGCAGCACCGGCGGCAAGCGCAAAGGCACGGAATTCACCGCCAAGCGCATGTAGCCCGGCTATTTCCGCAGCAGCCCGCGGATTATGTTGGCGCGATTCTGCACCCGGTCGGCTTGCGAATCGCGCCGTTGCAGCCGGTAGAGATTGCCCAGTTTGGTGAGGCTTTGCGCCACTGGCTCCGATTGCGGCCCGAAAGCCATCTCCCGCGCTTCCACTGCTTTCCTCATATAGCGCTCCGCTTCCGTGAGGCGCCCGGTGCGGTGATAGAACTCCGCCACGGCCTCATAGCTATCCCCCAATAAAGGACTGCGCGGTCCGAGCGCTTTTTCGCGCACGGTGAGGGCTCGCATGTACAGCGTCTCGGCCCCGTTCATCTTGCCCTGCGAAATGAAAAGCAGCGCCATGTTCTCCACGCTCTTCGAGTAGTCGGTGTGGCCTGCCGCGCCGCTCGCCTCCATGATTTCCATCGCCCGCCGGTAGCAATTTTCCGCTTCCGTGCTGCGGCCCTGGACCTGCAAGGCCGTGCCGAGGTTGTTCAGTAGGAATGCGATCCCCGGGTGCGAAGCTCCCAGCGTCTTCTCCCGTATGGCGAGCCCCTGCCGGTACAGTTCTTCGGCTTCGGCGTACTTGCCCTGCGTGTACATCACCGAACCGAGGTTGCTCAGCCCCGTGGCGATTTCCGGATGGCCTTCGGGCAGAGCCTTGGCCCGCACCTCCAGCGCCTTGCGATGCGCCTGCTCCGATTCGGCATGGCGGCCCAGCAAGCGCAGCGTCTCCCCCAGCGTGTTGTAGGCCGATGCCACATTGCGGTTCGATGGCCCGAACGCCATCTCCCACCGCGCGATGGCGCGGCGCACCAGCGGTTCGGCTTCCGCCGGGTGTCCTTGCAGATTCAGCAATACGGCCAGATTATTGAGCGGCGCGGCGATGTCCTTGTCGATGGGATTGTGCTTTTCGCGTTCTTCAATCGACTTGCGGAATAGCGCTTCGGCCTCACGATACCGGCCTCGCATGCGATGCACTTCGGCCAGATTGTTCAGCACCGAAGCGTAGGAAGCGCGGGCCATCCCGCTCAACGCGCTATAGGCGGGCAACGCTTTTCCGTAGAGCTCTTCCGCCTCGGCAAACCTTCCCGTCTGATGGTAGAGAGCGCCCAGATTGTTCCATGCCTTCGCCTTGCGAAGGTCTTCCGGAGGCAACCCCGCCGCCTGTTCGATGCACTCCCTGTAAATCCTCTCTGCTTCGGCGAATGTCCCCTGGCGTGCCAGGGTATTCCCTTCTTTCAGTTTCTCTTCCCAGGCATCGGGGTCAAACTGCGCAGACAGCAACCCGGCAAATAGACACACGTAGAGCCATATCCTCATGGCGCCCTCCAGCGAAGACCTCTCTTGGTTCGATTTCCAAAGTGCCGGATCGCGCCACCGGCCCTTTGGATCTATCTACGCTGAAGAAAAGAAAATGTTCGTGCTTTGAGTTGTTAACTTTGCGCGGCCCTGGCGAGCCGGCTTGTCGCTAGATTCCGGGTTCGCGCGCCGTGACGCGGTCGTATACCAGCCCGGCCACTCCGCCGAGAATGGCGCCCACCATGGCCCCTTTGCTGTTCTTGGAGATCGCGCCTCCCGCGCCGGCGCCGGCCACCGCGCCTGCGGCAATGAGGATCAGCGAGTTCTTCAGCGGACGCTTCACATAGCTTCGCGGAGCTGCCGGCGCGGTGCCGGATTGCACCGCGGCCTTTTCGCCCATGTCGCGCGACGCCTTTTCGATGCCTTCCAGCACCTGCGTGGCGCTGATCACCGCATCGACAACCGGCTTTGCCGGATCGGGCGGCGGCGCCTGCCCTGCGGCTTCCTGCGCGGATAGCAACCCCGCCCCCAACAC
>JAEUQG010000251.1 GCA_016789755.1 Bryobacterales bacterium | reverse complement strand
TTCGGCGAAGGACTCTTCGCGGAAAGTCTTGCCGGCGGATTCAAAGACAGCAGCGAGGAATTCTGGCTTGTAGGCCGCGATGAGGCGGCGCAGCATGTTGTGAAAGATGAAGACGGCTTCGGTGGAGAGGCCGGTGGCGGTGCGCATGGGAGGCGCGCCGGAGCGTGCCCGCGCGTGATAGGCCCGGAAGATGAAGCCGAAGGAATCGATGAGGAACAGGCGGGGCGCGGACATTGTTTCATCATAGCGTGAGAAGCGAAAATGCCACACCGGAAGGGGCGGGTGTTGCAAAAACGACACAGGTGACAAGTTGTAACTCGTTCTGGCATAATCACTTACTTAGCGTGACCTCTTTCCCGCGGAGGATCTTTTGAGATTTGAAACGACGGTCAACCGCCCGGTGGAAGCACAGGGCGTGGGCCTGCACCACGGCGTGCCGGTCAAGATACGAATAGTGCCTGCCCCCCCGATGACCGGGATCGTTTTTGTGCGAACGGACCTGGACAAGTTTCCCATCCCTGCCAGTTGGCGATATGTTGCGCGCGTGAGCTACGCCACTAGCCTGATGCGGCAAGGGGTGTTGATTTCGACGACGGAGCACCTGCTGAGCGTGTTTTACAGCATGGGGATCGACAACGCTTACGTGGAAATCGACAACCTGGAAGTGCCGATTCTGGACGGCAGCGGGGATCCTTTTGTGAAGCTGATTCAGGAAGCGGGCATCCGAACGTTCCGGCGGCGGAAGCGGTATTTGCGCATCCGGCGGGAGTTGACGGTGGAAGCCAAGGGCAAACGGATTACAATTCTGCCGTCGGATTCGTTTTATCTGAACTGCCAGATTTATTTCGATCATCCGCTGGTAGGGCATCAGCAGTTGGAGATGGAAGTGACTCCGGAGGGGTATGCGACGGAGATCGCGCCGGCGCGGACGTTCGGATTTGCGTGGGAATTGGATGCGATGCGGGACATGGGTTTGATACGGGGTGCAAGCATTGAGAACGCGGTGTGTTTTGAGCGGGAGACGGTAGCCAATCCCGGCGGGCTGCGGTTCCGGGACGAATGCTGCCGGCACAAGGCGCTGGACCTGATTGGGGACCTGGCGCTGATCGGCAAGCCGCTTCTGGGGCATGTGATCGCGGAGCGGGCCGGGCATGCGATGCATACGGCACTGGTGTCGAAGATCATGTCCGATCCTTCGTTGTATGAGCTGGTCACATACGACCAGGTGGCGCTGCGTTCGGCGGCGCTTGTTTCCTAACTGCAGTGCGGCACATTCCGAATCTTCTTTGCCTGTTGCGCATTGCGCTGACGCCGCTGTGCGTGTCGCTGATTGCGGGGCGCACGTGGGAAGCGGCGCTGTGGTGGACGCTGCTGGCCGGATCGACGGATTACTGGGATGGGTGGCTGGCGCGGCGGATGAACTGGAACAGCCCGTTGGGAGCATATCTTGATCCGCTGGCGGACAAGATTCTTTTAGCCGGATGCTACATCGCATTGGGGATGGCGGGAGCGGTGCCGTGGTGGTTAGTGTCGATGGTTTTTTCGCGCGATGTACTAATTCTGACGGGCGTGGCGGTGGTGTACAAAGCGGTGGGGCGGCGCGATTTTCCGCCGACGCAATCGGGGAAGCTGAGCACGGCGATCCAGATTATGGCGATTGTGGCGGTGCTAGGGGCGAAGGCGGGATTCTTTGCTCCGGCGGTGCTGCCGGTGGCGATCGGGGCGGTGGCGGCGGGGACGCTGTTCAGCGGGCTCGATTACATCCGGGTGGGCTGGCATATGATGAAGGGATGAAACCGGCCGCTTTTCTGCTGCTTGTTGGCGTGGGGTTTGCCGAACCGCTGCGCATTGACCCCGCGGGTTGGAAGCTGTGGTCGCAACGGGCGGCGACGGCGCCGAAGGTATCGATCGATGCGACGGTGTCGCGAAGCGGCAAGGGGTCGCTGGTGATTTCGGGCAATAGCAATGCAGCGGTGCACGGGGGCTGGGAGAACACGCTGAGCGGAATTGTGCCGGACCGGTGGTACCGGTTCACGGCCTATTACAAGACGCAGGGTGTCAGCCATCCGAACTACCAGGTGCTGCCACGGCTCGATTGGCGGACGGCGCAGGGCAAGCGGGCCGGGGTGCCGGACTATGTTTACAAGACCAAGCAGGAAGGGGAATGGACGCGCACGTGGCTGGAGGTGAACGCTCCGGCGGATGCGGCGGGAGTGGTGTTGCAGCTCTATTTGAGCAATGCTCCGGGAGGGATGGTGTGGTGGGACGACGTTTCGCTGGAGGCGGTGGAAGCGCCGAAAGCGCGGCAAATCAAAGTGGCGACGATCAATCTGCGGCCGTCGAATCTGGCCTCGCGAGAGGCCAATGTGGAGGCGTTCGTAGCGGCGGCGGACAAAGCTGCTCCGGGGAAGCTGGATGTGATTCTGTTTCCGGAAGGAATGACGGTGGTGGGGACGGGCAAGAGCTACGTCGACATTTCAGAGCCTGTGCCGGGGCCGACAACGAAGCGGCTGGGGGAAATGGCGCGGGCGCGGAACTCGTATGTGGCGGCGGGGTTGTATGAGAGCGAAGGGCAGGCGGTGTACAACACGGCGGTGCTGCTGGACCGGCAGGGCCGGTTAGTGGGGAAATACCGCAAGGTGTATCTGCCGCGGGAAGAGTATGAATCGGGGCTGACCCCGGGGAATGCGTTTCCGGTGTTCGACACGGATTTCGGACGGGTGGGGATGATGATCTGCTACGACGTGTTTTTCGCCGATCCGGCGAAGGCGCTGGCGGCGCAAGGGGCGGAGGTGGTATTGCTGCCGATTTGGGGCGGCGATGAAACGCTGGCGAAGGCTCGGGCGATCGAGAACCGGATCTTCCTGGTGACCTCGGGCTACAACCATCCGACGTACATTATGGATCCGTATGGGGAGCGGATTTCCGAGGCGCACGAGCGTGGCACGGCGGCAGTGGCGACGCTCGATTTGAACCGGCGTTATGTGGAGCAGTGGCTGGGAGAGATGAAGCAGCGGCGTCCGAAGGAGGCGCGGACAGATGTGTCGGCGCCGGCGCCGGCGATTGACCGCTGATAACCCGGCGAGTTTGCGCATCCTGCTTGCGCACGGGCAGCATGAGACTCCGGGGTGCGCTACCATGGCATCCGATGATCCCCGGTTGGGATGAATACTATCTCGAGATCTGTAAAGTAGTGGGCGCGCGCAGCAAGGACCCGCATACGAAGCTGGGGTGCATCATCGTGGGTCCGGCGCACGAGATCCGCACCACGGGATACAACTCGTTTCCGCGGGGCATTCGCGACGATGTGCCGGAGCGGCTGGTGCGGCCGGAGAAGTATCTGTGGATCGAGCACGCCGAGCGCAATGCGATCTGCAATGCGGCGCGCTGCGGAACGCCGCTGGAAGGCTGCACGCTGTACGTGGAGATCATGCCTTGCATGGACTGCGCGCGGGCCATCGTGCAGGCGGGCATCAAAGAGGTGGTGGTGTCGACGGCGCGGATGGCGCAATATTCCAGCGATTACTACAACCAGCATTTCGGCAATTCGGAGGTACTACTGAAGGAGGCGGGAGTGATCATCCGCCGCCATCCTGAGGCGGAATAGGACGGGGCGCCGGGGTTTGCGGGGGCGGCCCGATTCTATTCCTGAGGAATGACGCGGGGCTGGGCCATTTTCGGGCGCGACGGGGCATTGGCCAGATTCCAGCTCAATTGATGAACCAGCCTGGCGATGCGCTCCATTTTCGCGTAGTCGATGCGCTCGGGGCGGTCGTAGGGAGTGTGGTAGTCCGGGTGCAGGCCGGTGTGAAACCACAGCGCGGGCACTCCACGATTGAGAAACGGCCATTGATCGCTGCGGCGCAAGTGATTGGAGCGGCTGTTGTCGTAACGGCGCAGCAGGCCGAGATCGAAGAGGTTCGCTTCGCCGGCGGCCTTGCTGAGATCGGGCGAATAGCTGGTACCGATGAGATTGACGTTGTTGGCGTTCTGCGCGGCGGTTTGCGGGGCAAGTCCGTTGAAGCGCGACCCGCCGCCGGGAGGCACTTCCTCGCTACGCCCGATCATGTCCATGTTGAGCACGGCAACGGTCTTGGCGAGCGGCCACACTTGATCTTCGACCCAGGCCCAGGCGCCGAGCAGCGGGCCGCAACAGCGCTCTTCGGAACCCCAGGAGGCGAAGATGACGGTGCGCTTCGGCTTCTGGCCTTTGGCCGCGGCTTGCATGTACGCCTCGGCGATTTCGATGGTGGCGATGGCGCCGGAAGCGTTGTCATCGGCGCCGTTGAAGATCTGCTCGGCGGTGGCGCCGTTGTGGTCGTAGTGGCCTGAGACAATGACGGCCTCGTCTTTGAGGGCTGGGTCCGTGCCGCGGATGAGGCCCACGACGTTGCGGTCTTCGACGATCTTGCGTTCCAGGGCGATGTGCATTGTGGCGCTGTGCGCGGCGCGTAGGGGTGTCTTCCAGGGGCCGGCCTCGGCTTCTGTGCGGAGCGCGGCGAGGGGCTTGCCGAGCAGCATTTCGGCAAGCGCGGGCGAGATCTGGGCCACGGGGATGCGGATGCGGTTGGCGTAGGTAGCCAGCGTGAACCGCTCCAGATGCGGCGGCTGATCGGGCCAGATGGAGCGGGCAGCGGAGGGGAACGAATCGCGGCTGTTTTCCTGATGCGACGGGTTGACCACCAGTACGCCATCGGCGCCGTGCGATTGGGCCCAGAGCACCTTGCGAATGGGGTTTGAGCTCTCGGAACTGACGACGCCGTCGAAGCGGCTTTTCGGATCGTTGGCGCCTGGTTCGCCATCGAAGATGAGGACGATGGCGCCGTGCACGGATTGAGGCGCGGCGTAGTCGTTCCAATCGAGATGCGGCGCCTCGATGCCATAGCCGAGGAATTTGACCGGAGCGGCAGCGCGCGCCGTGGGGCTGAAGATGAGGGGATAGAAATCCTCGCGCAGGCGTCCCTGGCGGCGAGAATCGCCGGAGCCGATTTCGAGCGCGTTGCCGGGGGCGAGGCGCGACAACACGAGGTCGAAACGGTGGAAGAAGGAAGAGCCGGAGGCGGGCTCCAGGCCGATGCGGGCGAAGCGCGATTCGATCCAATCGGCGGCGAGGTTGTATTCGGCGGATCCGGTGAGCCGCCCGCGCATGCCGTCGCCGGCGAGAAACTGCATGTCGGCTTTCATGCGGCCGCGATGCAGGAAGTCGTTGCCGGGCGCGTGTTGCGCGGCCAGCGGCAGAGCGAAGAGAAGGCAGATCGGCAATACGGGCATGTTGGTATTGTAAAAGCAATGGAAAAAGCGAGGAAACTGAGCGCGGAGGAGATTCGCGCGGCGCTGGCCGAGCTCGCCGGCTGGAGCGAAGCAAACGGCAAACTGCATCGCGAATACCGTTTTCCCGATTTCGTGCATGCCTTCGGATTCATGGCCGCCGCGGCGGTGGCCATCGAGGCGATGAATCATCATCCGGAGTGGTGGAACGTGTGGAACCGCGTCTCCATCGATCTGTGGACGCACGATTCGGGGGGCATTACGCAGAAAGATGTGGATTTGGCGAAGAAGCTGGAAGCTCTGGCGCGGAGGATGGCATGAAGACGTTGGCGTTGGTTTGCATGCTGGCGGCACGCATGGCGGCGCAAGAGAGTTTTTCGGGATCGTCGGATTTGGACCGCGTGATTCAGGAAGCGATCGAGCAGGACCAGGCGCCGGGAGCGGTAGCGCTGGTCTGGCACAAAGGCAAGGTGCTGCACCGCAAGGCCTATGGGAACCGCGTGCTGGTTCCGGTCAAAGAGCCGATGACGCTCGACACAGTGTTCGATGCGGCCTCGCTGACCAAGGTTGTGGCCACCACGGCATCGGTGATGAAGCTGTTCGAGCAGGGCAAGATCCGTCTGTCGGACAAGGTGAGCGCCTATTTGCCGGGGTTTCAGAACGGCGCCAGCGAAATTACGATCCGCCACCTGCTGACGCATTTTTCCGGTATGCGTCCTGACCTGGACTTAGCGCCGGCCTGGAGCGGCTACGAACTGGGGATCAAGAAAGCGCTTCTCGACAAGCCGGTGGCGAAGCCGGGCGAGCGTTTCATCTACTCCGACATCAATTTCATTTTGCTGGGCGAGATTGTGCGCAAACTGAGCGGCAAGCCACTGCCCGATTTCGCGCGCGAGACCGTGTTTGAGCCCCTGGGGATGAAGGACACGATGTTCCAGCCGGCGGCGGGGCTGCGCGGGCGCATTGCGCCGACCGAGCATTACCGCGGCATGGGCGGGCCGCTGCGCGGCGTGGTGCACGACGAGACGACACGCTTCATGGGCGGCATCGCCGGACATGCGGGCCTGTTCACCACGGCCGACGATCTGGCGCGCTTCGCCGAGATGCTGCTCAACGGCGGCGAATTCCGCGGCAAGCGCATCTTCTCGCCGTTGACGGTGCGCAAGTTCACTGAGCCCCAGACGCCTCCGGATCAGACGATTCTGCGCGGGCTCGGCTTCGACATGGATTCGCAGTTCTCTTCCAACCGCGGCGAGTTGTTTCCCATCGGATCGTTCGGGCACACGGGATTCACCGGCACTTCGCTGTGGATGGATCCGGTGACGAAGACCGCCGTGATTCTGATGACAAACAGCGTGCATCCGCAGCGGCGTCCGGCGGTGAGTCCGCTACGCTCGCGCGTGGCGACGATTGCCGCGGCGGCGCTGGGCATCGATGTGCAGGGCGTGGCATTGACGGGCTACAACGAGACGTACAACGGCAGCGGGGCGCGGCGCGCGGTGGGCCGAGTGGCGAATGTGATGACGGGCATCGATGTAATGGCGGCGAACGGATTCGCTTCGCTCAAAGGCAAGCGCGTGGGGCTTTACACCAACCACACCGGGCTGACGCGCGAAGGCAAGCGGAACATCGATGCGATGGTGGCGGGCAAAGTGAACCTGGTGGCCATCTATTCGCCGGAGCACGGCATCAGCGGCACGGAAGACCACGAAGAAGTGGCCGACGGCAAAGACAAGGCGACCGGCGTTCCCGTCATCAGCCTGTACCGCGGCAAGCAGCGGGCGCCGACGCCTGAGATGCTGACCAAGATCGACGTGCTGGTGTTCGATATCCAGGATGTCGGAGCGCGGTTCTACACCTACACCTGTTCGCTGTTGAATGCGCTGGAGGCGGTGGCGAAAAGCGGCACCCCCATCGTGGTGTTGGACCGGCCCAATCCGATCACCGGCGCCTATGTCGAGGGGCCGATGCTCGATAAGGAAGTGGAGAGCTTCGTGGGCTGCTTCCCGATGCCGCTGCGGCATGGAATGACGATCGGCGAACTGGCGAAGATGATGGTGGGGGAAAAGCGGATCGGGGCGAAACTGGAAGTGGTTCCGATGAAGGGCTGGCAGCGCGGCGACTGGTTCGATTCGACTGGCCTGTACTGGGTGAATCTGTCGCCCAATATGCGGAGCCTGACCGCGGCCACGTTCTACCCCGGCGTCGCCATGATCGAGTATTCGACCAACTACTCGGTGGGGCGCGGCACACAGACGCCCTTTGAGGTGATCGGAGCCGACTGGATCAACGGGCGGGACCTAGCCAACCAGCTCAACGCTAGGGGGATCCCCGGAATCCGGGTATATCCAACCACCTTCACTCCGACGGAAAGTAACCTCAAGGGTGTACTCTGCCAGGGGCTTCGATTCGTCATAACCGATAGGGAGCGTTTCGACAGCGTACGATTCGGCGTGGAGCTGGTCGTGTTGCTGGGAAAACTGTACCCGGGCAAGATCGATGTAGCAAAATCGGAGAAATTAGTCGGAAAGAGATCGGTTGTGGCGGCGTTGCAGGCCGGCGCCGATCCACGGACCATCATGAGTCAGATGGAGGAGCCGTTGCGTGCATTTCTGGCAACGCGGAACAAATATCTTATTTACCGCTAGTCTTGGTTTGGCACTGGCGCAGGAACAAACCGAAGGATTGCGGGAGTTGTCTTCCGGCCGAGGCTTTTTCCGTGGACAGGAAGTGAATTTCCGGGTGTGGGAAGGGCAGGCGCTGGCGGAAGGCGACATCCTGCTGGGGGCGGTAAAGGAGTTGGAACAAGGCCGTGAGGCAGTCGCGATCGTGGGCGATCGCTATCGCTGGCCCAACAATATCGTTCCTTATGAGCTGGATCCCAATCTGCCCAACCAGGACCGCATCCGGCTGGCGATGGAGGCATGGGAGAAGGCGACGCCACTCCGCTTCAAGGAGCATGAGGGCGAGGCGGATTATGTCTCGATCCTGCGCTCCACCAGCAGCGGCACCTGTAATGCGCACGTGGGACGCATCGGCGGAAGGCAACTGGTCAACCTGGGCGACGGATGCACGACGGGCAATACGATCCACGAGTTCGGCCACACGCTGGGGCTATGGCACACGCAATCGCGCACTGACCGCAACCGCCATTTGCGCGTGTTGTACGAGAACATCGACAAGGCGCAGTGGGACCAATACAATCAGCAGTTGCTGGGCGGGCAGGACGTGGGCCCGTTCGACTACGGGTCGATCATGTTGTATCCGACTACGGGGTTCACACGGAACACGCGCAATTCGATGGCGACCATTCCGCCGGGGATTCCCATCGGGCAGCGGGCGGCGCTGTCGGCACAGGACATCCTGGCAGTGCGGACGTTGTACGGCGAGGCGAGCCAGGAAGTGACGCTGAGCACAGTACCGGCGGGCTTGCCGCTGGTGGTGGATGGAGATCGCGTGGAGACACCTCGGACGTTTGCCTGGGCGGCGGGCGAAGTGCACCGGATTGAAGCGATGCCGCGCCATGCAGGGACGAACGCGAACTCAAGGCTCGAATTCGCCAAGTGGAGCGACGGCGGGGAGCGCGCGCATGAAGTGGTTGCGGCGCCGGGCCTGCATGTAATCGCCAATTATGCCGAATGGGTGCTGCTGCGCACGGGCGTGAGTCCGGCGGGGAGCGGACGGGTGGAAGTATCGCCGCCATCGGAGGACGGTTTCTATCCATTGGGAACCACCGTGCAGATCCGGTCCGCCGCGGAAGGAGATTTTCGTTTCTATCGCTGGACGGCTGGCGTGGGCGGAGCGACGTATCTGAACGCCAACCGCATGGGCAACGCGTCGAATCCGGTGGAATTGACGATCCGGGCGTCCAATGCCTTTTACCAGGCTTCGTTCACGCGCAGTGCGGTGACCACCATCGCATCGACGCCCCCAGGAGCGCAGCTCAGCGTGGATGGGGCGACGCTATTCGCGCCGAGCGCCTTTGCTTGGGAAGCCGGGACACGGCATAGCGTATCGGTGCTGGAACGCACGCTACAGCCCGGCAGTGTCTCGCGGCTGGTGTTTCAGGAGTGGTCGAACGGGGGCGAGCGGACGCAGGACATTGTGGCCGGCGCAGGCGGTGTGCTGACCGCCCGCGCGGCGCAGCAGCATCAGGTGATTCCGCGCGTGGCATCGACGCGGTTAACGGGGACATCGAGTCCGAATACAGCGCGGAATATAGGGCTGGAACCGGTGTCCGCGGACGGCTTCTACGACGAAGGCGCGGAACTGGCGGTGGCAGCGGAAGGTCCGGAGGGTGTGCCGTTCGCCCATTGGTACGGCGATTTGGGCGGGGAGGCGAATCCGCAGTTGCTGCGCATTACGGAACAAACGGTAGTGGGCGCAAACTTCGTTTCGCCGGGGCTATTCAGTTCTCTGGCAGTGGTCAACGATGCCGGTCGGCAACCGGGTCCGCTGGCGAGCAACGGCGTGTTCACGATCTTCGGAAACGGCATCGGGCCGTCGGCCGGGGATGCGACAGGCTATGCCGTATTGGTTGGCGGCCAACGAGCTGAGTTGCTGCAACTGGAGCGCAACGCGATCCGCTTCCGCGCGCCGCGGCTGGCCGAAGGGTCCACCGTGACCGTGGAGTTGCAGACGCCGGCTGGCGTGGCGCGCCGGACCCTGGGGGTCCAGCCCGCGGCGCCGGGAATCTACACCGTTTCACGGGCGGGGACGGGGCAGGTGGATGCGCGCAACGGCGACGGATCGCTCAATCGCAAGGAAGCGCCTGCCGCGCGCGGCAGCACTCTGGGGCTGCGGGTGACGGGAATCGCCAATCCGGCAGGGCTGGAAGTGACGCTGGGCGGGGTACCCGCCGAGATCCTGGAATTGCGCGAAGGCGCGGCGGGGGAATACGAACTTGCGTTGCGGCTGCCGGAGTCGTGCCCTGCCGGACCGGAGGTTCCGGTGGTGGTGTGGAGCGAAGGAGTGCGCAGCCAGTTCGGAACGTGGGCGGCTGTGCGGTAGCCGCTACGGTTGACGCAACACATCGAGGAACTGGCGGGCAACTTGTGAGGGAGCATGGTGCGTGCGAAGATGCGCGGCCGCGGCTTCGCCGATGTGCGCGCCCCAATCGCGATGCCAGGCCAGTTGCACCATCCATTCTTCGAGATGCGCCTGTTCGGCGGGTCCTGGCTCAATGGGCAGGCAGGCGGACGGGGGGAATGCCGCATGCTCCTCGCCGGCGGTGACCAACACCGGCTTGCCGAGACTCATCAGGCGCATGGAGATGCCGCTGGTTTCCCCGCAACTTGGGTAGCGCAGGTTGATGCAGGCATCGACGGCCGAAGCCCAACGCCAAAAGTCAGGCTCGCGCAGATAGCCGGTGCGCAGCACGCCCTCCTGGTCCAGATCGAGCGCGGCGGCGTAGTTCGTGGAAACGAAACTGCCGGCGATGAGCAGGCGCAGCGATGGCTCGCGGCGGCGCGCCTGACGGAAGGCGCGCAGGACCGGTCCCAGCCGTTTCGATTCGCGCAGGTGGCCGAAGACGGCGAGCAGATACGTACGGCCGGTAAGAGCGTGGCAGTGGCGCAGATGAAGCGTCTCGAAGGCCGGCACCTCCGGCGGCGGCGTGACAAGGTGGGGAATGATAACCGACTTCCCTGCCCCGCCGTGCGACGCCACCAGACGCTGGGCAGCGCGATTGTGGACCACGATCCGTGTGGCGCGAGCCGCCACTTCGCCGAGCATCGGGAAGCGGAAGTAGCGCGGGTCGGCGCCGGACACCGCCCGCTGCTCCCAAGCCTGCTCCGCGAAGGCGCTGTACCAATCGCCGTACTGGCGCGTGAACTCGCCGATGTACTGCTCGCGCGAGAGCATTCCCAAATAGAAGTGATGCAGGTTGGCATCGTGCAGCAGCGCCACGCCGGGCTGTTGGAGAAAGCGTTGGTACACCGGCCGGTGCAGCGGATTGTTGCCGAACTGGTAGAGATGCGCATCCGCCTGCCGCGCGCCGGCTGCCGGTTCGGCATGTGCGGCGCCAAGGGCATCGAACAGCGCCTGGGCATAGTCGGCGACTCCGGTGGGCGCGGGCGGCAGCGGAGCATGATAGCCGATGCGCATCAGGTGGCTCGTTTCACGCGGCGGCCGAACAGGGCCGTGCCGACGCGGATGCAGGTGGCGCCTTCTTCAATGGCGGCCTCGAAGTCGTGTGACATCCCCATGGAAAGCTGGGTCAGTCCATGCGCGCCGGCGAGTTCGCGGAGACGGCGGAAATAGGGCCGCGACTGCTCCGGGTCGTCCGACCAGGGTGGCATGGTCATCAGTCCGGCAAGGCGCAAGTTAGGGCAGCCGCCGATCGCGTCGATGAGGGCAGGCAGCGTGGCCGTGCCGGCGCCGGCTTTCGACTCCTCTTCCGACAGTTTGACCTCGATCATCACCTCGAGCGTGACGCCGCGCTCCCGCGAAGCTTCGTCCAGCCGGCGCGCCAGCTTTGGCGTATCCACAGTCTGCACAACGTGGAACAGCTCCGCGGCGCGCCGCGATTTGTTCGATTGCAGGTGGCCGATGAGATGGAAGCGCGCCCCGGCAAGGTGACTGACGGCCGGGTGCTTGGTTTCGAATTCCTGAACATAGTTCTCGCCGAACTCGCGCAGCCCGAGCGCGTAGGCTTCCTCGATGGCGGAGGCGGGAAAGACCTTGGTGACGGCGAGCAGGGTGATCTCCTCACGGCGGCGGCCGCAGCGGTGGAGAGCCCGTTCCAGGCGTTCTTCGACGTGGGAGAGGTTTTGGGCTAATGGGGAAGGCACTCAGAGACGATTTTACAGGAGGGAGTAGTGAGAGAATAAGAGCAGCAATGGCATGGTCAGCCATCGCGGCGCTTTCCGGCCCCGGCGCGGAGCAACGGAAAGCAGAACAACTGCGGACGTCGATTGACGCCTTCCTATCGCAATGCCGCAGACCCGAACTTCTGGAGCCCGGTGAGCCGGCGATTGCCCTGCGCTGGGGCGTGGATGACTGCAATCTCGCGCTGACGCCGATGGGCAAGTGGCTCTCGGTGGAGGCAGTGGGGGAAACGTCGGTGCTGTCGCGCAGGGTGACAGAGATCCGCGGCGTCACCGCTTCGAGGATGGAACTGGCTACCCGAAAGCTGGGCGGCAAACCGGGAAAGCTGTTTCTCTACGATGCCTTCCGGCCATCGAACGACGGGCTGGCGAGGAAGGGCAAACGGCAGGTATTCGGCGAGCTATTCCGGCGCATGCTGCAACGGGAGTACGCCGGGTGGCGGGTGAGCGAGTTGAGCACCGAGGCGCATCTGGAGGAATCGCTGAGTCCGGCCTATCCGCGGGCGCTGCTGGTTCGTGGCAAGCGGCGCATCGCGGCGATGGGCTGCCCACCAGGAGCGGACGCAGGCAAGATGTTGAGTTTCGGCCTGATCTGGCTCGATTACCTGAGCCGCCGCGACGGAGAACCGGGGGCCGAGGAACTGGCTGTGTTTCTTCCCTCGGGCAGCCACGCGGCAACCTGCCTGCGGCTGCGGTATCTGACCGGGGCGCGCTATCGGGCATTCTGCTACGACGAGGGCGGGCAGGCGATGGAGATCGATCTGCAGGATGCGGGCAATGTGGATAGTTCGATTGAGAAGCCCGGAGAGGGGCTGGCGATTCGGCTGGAGCCGGAAGCGATGGTGGAAGCGCAGGTGCGGGCACGTGTTTCGTCGCTCGATGCGGCGTTGCTCGACAGCCCGGTGCACGGGCAGGTGTGTTCGTTTGCAGCGGCCGAGCGCGGCGTGTTCGATTTGCTGGCGGTGGATTACCGCGGGCGGCTGGCGGTGATTGAGTTGAAAGCGAGTGAGTCGGTGCATTTGCCCCTGCAGGCGCTCGATTACTGGATTCATGTGCAACATCATCTGGCGCGCGGGGCACTGGCGGGATTGTTTCCCGGCATCCCGTTATCGGGGGAGCCGCCGCGGCTGCTGCTGGCCGCGCCGGCACTGTGTCATCACCCCTCGAACGAACGCGTGTTGCGCTACTTCCGCGAAGACATCGAAGTGGAGCGCATCGGGCTGGCGCACAATTGGAGCGGCCCGGTGCGGATCATGTTCCGGCATGGGCGCACAGGCCGTTCCGTCTAGAATGGAAGCTTGACCGGAGCCCTGAAGCGATCGCCGCTGCGCAATCTGTTGGAGTGGCTGGGAGTGTCTCTGCTGTTGGC
The DNA here is from genome assembly GCA_016789755.1 of Bryobacterales bacterium. GTDB lineage: Bacteria > Acidobacteriota > Terriglobia > Bryobacterales > Bryobacteraceae > CADEFT01. Next base: position 6,653 of record JAEUQG010000251.1, on the reverse strand, counting down.
CACTCTGCGCTGGACGCCGCGCCGGGTGGCGATGACGATTGCCGGAGCCGGGACGCGATTGCTCGACCGCATGGCGCCTCGCCTGCGCCGCATCGGGCGCATCAATCTCGCCATCGCCCTGCCGGAGAAATCGGCTGCCGAGCACGAAGCCATCCTCGACGAAGTGTTCCGCTCCATTGCCCGAATGTTGGTGGTCTTTGCCCGTTTCCCGGGGTTGCGCGTTGAGGAATGGATCCGCTACGACGGGCGCGAGCATTTCGACGCCGCCAAAGCGGCAGGAAAAGGGGCGCTGTTTTACACGGCGCATCTGGGTAATTGGGAACTGAGCGCCTTCGCGCACGGTGTACTGACGGAGCCGATGGGAGTGGTCGTGCGCCCGCTCGACAATCCGCGGCTGGACGCACTGGCGACGCACTACCGCTCGCTCGGCGGCAATCAGGTGATCGCAAAGAAAGACGCGCGCCCGTTGTTGCGGCTGCTGCAGGCCAACCGTGCGGTGGGGATCCTGGCGGATCAGAACGCAGCGCCCGAGGAAGGCGTCTTCGTGCGCTTTTTCGGCAAGCTGGCCTGCGCCCACAGCGGGTTCGCACGCCTTGCCAAACATACCGGCGCGACCGTGATTCCCGGCTACGCGCTGTGGGAGGAGCGGGAACAACGCTACGTGCTGCGCTTCTTTCCTCCCATGACCATGAGCGGCGAGGAAAGGGAGGATACCGAGCGGCTGCATTCCCATCTGGAGTCCGTCATCCGGCAGTACCCAGGCCAATGGCTGTGGATTCACAGGCGCTGGAAAACACGGCCGCCGGGCGAGCCTCCGCTGTATTGACGGCCCATGGTAATCTCAGTTTCGTGCTCCAGAATCATGTAACTTTCATCACGGGTGCGGGCGCCGGCATCGGAGAAGCGGCGGCCCGGTTTTTCGCTTCGCAGGGCGCGCGGGTGGCGCTGCTCGACCGCGATGCGGCGGGGGTGGAAAAGAACGCCGCGATCATCGCCGAAAGCGGCGGAGAGGCGCTGGCGCTGACCGGCGACATGCGCGACCGGGCGTCGCTGGCCAAAGCCGTGGATGCCGCCATCGCCCGGTTCGGCCGCATCGACTCGCTGATCAACAACGCCGGTATCTACCCGCGGAAGCCGTTCCTCGAAATCACCGAGGAGGAGTGGGACACGATGCAGGACATCAACCTAAAGGGCGTCTACCGCATGACGCAACTGGTCGTCCCGCACATGATCGCGCAAGGGGGCGGCAAGGTGATCAACATTTCGTCGGTGACGTTCTTCGTCGCCCCGCCGCTGCTCAGCCACTATGTAGCATCGAAGGGCGGCGTGATCGGATTATCGCGCGTGCTGGCCAAGGAACTGGGTCCGCAGAACGTGCTGGTGAACTGCATCACACCGGGGGCGATCCAGACGGAATCGGAGAAGCACTTCGTCACCAAGGAGCAGGAGCAGGAGTTTCTCGCCAATCAAAGCGTGAAACGCCGTTTGCAGCCGCTCGATATCGCCCGCGTGTGCGCCTTTCTCGCCGGGCCGTGGAGCGACGGCATGACCGGCCAGACGCTGAATGTCGATGCCGGATGGGCGCTGTACTAGAGATGCGGCTCGCGGGCAAGACGATTGTTGTGACGGGAGCGGCGTCGGGTATTGGCGCTGCCACGCTGGCCCTGTGCCGGGAGGAAGGCGCGACGGCGGTGGGACTCGATCTGGGTAGTACGGATCGAGTTTGCGACGTGTCGGACGAGGCGTCGGTACGGCGGGCCTTCGAGGGTATGGAGCGGGTGGACGGGTTGGTCAACTCGGCGGGCATTGCCGTGCGCCAACCGGCCGGCGCGCAGGATACGGCGGGCTGGGAGGCGGTCTTCGATGTCAACGTCAAGGGCACGTTTCTGTGCACGCGCGAGGTGCTGGAACGGATGGGGCCGGGGGCGAGCATCGTGCATCTCTCTTCGGCGGTGGCGCTGACCGGCGTGCGCAACCGCGCGGCGTATTCGGCCTCGAAAGGGGCCATCGTGGCACTAACACGCAATATGGCGCTCGACTATGCTCCGCGCGGCATTCGCGTCAATTGCGTTTGTCCGGGGTTCGCGCGCACGGCGCTGACGCGCGGCATCTTCGAGGACCCGCAGCGCAAGGCGCGGATTGAAGCCATGCATCCGCTGGGGCGCATGGGCGAACCGGAAGACATCGCCAAAGCGGTGCTGTTTCTGCTTTCCGGCGATGCATCGTGGATCACAGGTATCGCCTTGGCCGTGGACGGCGGATTCAGCGCCGGTCATCGCGACGACGTGTGAGAGAGAACGCCGATCCGTTATCCTAGCTATCAATGGGCAAGGATTTGACTCCTCTTCCTCCCGAGGCTGGAGACGGGGAGCGGAAACGTCCGGCGAGGCACCGGGCTTGGATTTGGATCGCACTGTGGTGCGGCGCCTTCCTGGCATTACCCGGAGTGCTGGTGGGACTACTGCATCAACAGAAAGCGCGGGAATACGCGGCGTCGCTGACGACGGTGGCCAGACGCGAGGCGCCGGCGGCGCCGGAGTGGGTGCCGTTGCGCGGAGACTACCGCGTGCACGAAGCGAGGCTGAACGGCGGCGCCGGCAATGCCGTGCTGCTGGCCGCCGAGCCGATCGAAGACACCGCAGAATATTTTGAGCGCCACTGGCAGCGCACGGGATTCCAGGTATCGAAGAACCTCATGAGCCACGACCAGCAGATCTCGACGGCGATTCTCAACGCCTCGCACGCCGCGGGGCGTTTCGCGCTGGTCACGCTGAGCCGTTCCGAACACGGCACGAGAATCGAACTGGCATGGTCTGAAAAGAAGTGATGCCGCGGCCGTCGAGCGAAGGCAAAGCCGTCACCTGGTGGGTGGATGCGGCCATCGTCTTCGCCTTGGCCTCCTATTTGATCTGGCCATTGTTCCACCTGGAATTCTCCGACAAGTGGGCGTCGATCGAGAGCACGTTCATTGCCGACGCGCGCTTTCTGAAAGACCACTGGCCCCATCCGCGCTGGCAGCCGCTGTGGTACACGGGAACCCGCTTCGACTATATCTATCCGCCGGCCTTGCGCTACGGCACGGCAGCGCTCGCCAGATGGGTGGAAGGGTGGTCGACGGCGCGTTCCTATCATTTCTACGTCGCCGTGCTGTACGCGCTCGGCATCGCCGGCGTTTATGTGCTGTCGCGCACAGGCGGCCGGTCGCGCAAGTTCGCCATGGTCGCGGCGCTGGCGGTGGCCACCGTCTCGCCTTCGTTCCTGGTGATGACCGAACTGCGCAACGACGCGCGCGGCTCGTATTCCGAACCGCAGCGCCTCGGTGTTCTGGTGCGCTATGGCGAGGGGCCGCATATGTCGGCGGTGGCGATGCTGGGCTTTGCGCTCGCATTCTCTATCACGGCGCTGCGCACGGGGCGGCTTCGTTGGATAGCAGCCGCGGCGGGCGCCTCGGCGCTGGTGGTGGCGCACAATTTCTACGGAGCAACGGCGCTCGCCATGCTATTTCCCATCGCCGTCTGGAGTTGGTGGGTGACGCATCTCGACAACAGGATCTTCCCGCGCTCCGCCGCCATCGCCGCGCTGAGCTACGGACTGTGCGCCTTCTGGCTGGTGCCCACCTACTTCACGGTCACGCTCTATAACATGCGCTATGTATCCGAGCGCGGCAACCGCTGGTCGTTGTGGCTCATCGTCGGCCTGGCCATCCTCTACATGAAGCTCAGCGAAAAGTGGGCGCGCGGCAACCGCGACCGCGCCTGGCCAGTCTTTCTCATCGGTGCGTTGGGCATTCTGTTCGTCAACGTCATCGGCAACTACTTCTTCCAGTTCCGCGTCATCGGCGAGCCGGGACGCATGGTTCCGGAACTGGATCTGTTCGTGATTCTGGCGGGAGTGGAATTTCTGCGCTGGGCCTGGGACAACGAATGGCCGGGCGCGATCCGCTTCCGCATCCCGCGGCGGCTGGCCGTGGCGCTGGCAGTATTCCTGCTCTTTTATTCGGTTCGGAAATACGTGCGGAATTCGTGGAATATTTACGTTCCCGACGTGGACTACCGCTCGCGGGTCGAATACCGCATCACCGACTGGATGGCGAAGAACATGCCGCAGGCGCGCGCCTACACCACCGGTTCGGTGCGCTTCTGGTACAACGCCTGGTACGATCTGGCGGAAATGGGCGGAGGCTCCGAGCAAGGGCTGCTCAATCCCGCGGTGCAGCCGTCCACCTGGCAATTGGGCGGCAGCGAGGATGCTGAGTTAGGCATTCTGTGGCTGCAGGCGCTGGGCGTCGACGCGGCCATCGTGCATGACCGGACCAGCCAGGAGCCATACAAGGACGTGGTGCACCCGGAGAAATTCGCCGGGCGCATGGAACTGGCTTACACCGACGGCCAAGGGAACTTCATCTACCGCACGCCGCGGCGGTATCCGGCCATTGCGCGCGTTGTCGAAGCGGCGCGCCTCGATGCCCTGCCGCCGCTGCCCGAGGATCCACCCAAGGAACAACTGCGGCATCTGGTGGACATTCTCGAGAAGGGTCCGGAGGCGCCGGTGGAGACGCAGTGGGTCGGGACCGAGGAGTTGCGCATTCGCGCGCGCATGTACGCCGGCCATACGCTCTACGTGCAAGTGCCGCACAACCGGCCATGGCAGGCGACTCTCGATGGCAAGCCGCTAGCCTTGCGCAAGACCCATCTGAACTTCATGCGCATCGACGTGCCCGAAGGCGACCGGGAAGTCCGGCTGCTGTTCGCCAAACCGTTGGAAAACAGCATCGGGCAGGCGGTGTTCGCCGCCACTATCGTGTGCCTGGTGCTGCTGTGCCGCAGACGGGAGGCGTCGTGGTAAGCCGCCGCGCCATGACCACGGCCCTTCTCGCCTTGTCGCTGCTCGCCTACAACCTGTGGCTGAATGCGCCGCTGTTCGGCAACGGGGAGCAGCCGTATCGCGGTTCGATCGAGAGCGGCTATGCGGGCATCGCACGGTTCTTCGCGGCGCATCCCGATCCCTATGGATGGAACCCGAACATCTACTGCGGCATCTCGACGCAGCACACTTATCTACCGGGCATGCCGTATGCAACGGCTTTGCTGATGTGGATCAATCCGCGAATGGAGGCGCTGCACGCCTACCGCATTGTCATGGCGCTATTCGCCTGCCTGGGCCCGGTGACGCTGTTTCTGTTTGCCGCCTACGCGTCGGGAAGCCGGCGCTGGGCCTTCGCCGCTGCCCTCGGATATACGCTGTGTTCTCCGGCCTACGATCTGTTCCAGACCATCGACAAGGACCGGGGGCTGCTGCCCATTCCGTGGCGGCTGCAGGTGATGGTGAAGTACGGAGAGGGCCCGCACAACATGGGCCTGACACTGTTGCCGCTGGCTTTGCTCAGCGTTTGGAACGCGGCCAGAAGCGCAGGATTCCGGCGCATTTTTCTGGCCGCCGTGGCGCTGGCCGCGGTGGCGCTCACTCACTGGATCGCCGCGCTCGCCCTGGCCCTCTGCTGCCTGCTGTTGTTTGCCGTGCACGCAGCCGCCGGCGCGGAGTTCCGCCACCGCCGCGCGATTCTGGCGGGAGTGCTGGCGTACGCGCTGGCCTGCTTCTGGCTCACACCCACGTTCATCCGCACGGTCGGCTTCAACTGGCCGCGCGATTCCTTCGGCTTCAAGATGCAACAGCAGCAACACATGGCGCTGGCCATCATCGGCGGCGGGTTGCTGCTGATCCTGTTTCTCTTCCGCCGTCACAGGGACAACCGCTACCTGTGCTTCGTCACGGCATGCGCCTTCCTGTTTGCGGCGCTGGCCGAAGGCCATTACGCCCACAACATCGACGCCATCCCCGAGGCGCGCCGCTACACGGTGGAAATGGAGCTTTTCCTGGCGCTGGCGCTGGCCGAATGGATGCGCGTGGGCTGGCGTGCCGGCGGCGGCGTGAACCGTTTCTGCGTGGCGATGACCGGCTGTCTGCTGGGGGCCAGCGGCACACCGCAGGCGTTGGCTTTTATCCAGGATGGCTATGCCGCCTGGAAGCTGAAACCGAAGGAGTACACGGTGGAATACCGTCTTGCCGATTGGCTGCGCCGCCAGACCCCGGCCGGGCGCGTCTACGTGACTGGAGGATTGCGCTTCCGCCTGAACTCCTGGTTCGATGCGCAGCAAACCAACGGCACGTTCGATTCCGGCCTGCTCCACCGCGGCACGCTCGATCTCGACTACCGGTTCCGCTCGCTCAACGGAATGCGGCGTGGCGGAGAGGCGCGGGATTCGCTGCTGACCATGCTTGCCATGGGAGTGGAATACCTGGTCGTGCATGGCCCGGAGTCGGAGGAATACTATCGCGATGTAAAGCAACAGGACCGGCTCTCGGCGCAATTCCCGGTGGTGCACACCGATGGTCCGGATCGTGTGTTTCGCGTGCCGTTTCACGGGCTCGCCTTCTTTCGCCGCCACAATGAAGCGCCCGCCACGTGGGAACCGGCCGCGCTCGAAAGCTATCTGCCGCACGCGGCGCAGGCCGGCAACACGCTGCTTGCCGATTGGGTGGATGCCAAGCGCTTGCTGTTGCGCGGAGGCATGGTGCCGGAGTCCTCGGCCGTGGCAGTGATCATGAGCTACGACCCCGGCTGGCGCGCCACACAACGAGGCGTGGAGATACCG
>JAEUQG010000258.1 GCA_016789755.1 Bryobacterales bacterium | reverse complement strand
AAGCTGCGCACCGATGCATCCATGCGCTTTGAAAAATCGCAGGACCCCGTCAACACCGTGCGAGCCCTCGCCCGCGCCGTCGAACTGCTCGAACTCGTCAGCCCCGGCATCCGCATCACCGGCGGACTCGCCGACCTCGCCGCTCCCCCCAAACCCGCCCCGGTCATCGAGCTCCACATGGACTGGCTCATCCGCAAGCTCGGCCGCGCGATCGAACCCGCCGAAGTCCGCGCCATCCTCGAAGCCCTGCAATTCACCGTCGATGCGCCCGCCGAGGGAGTCTTCTCCGTCACCGTCCCCTCCTGGCGCGCCACCAAAGATATCTCCATCAAGGACGATCTGATCGAAGAAATCGGCCGCATGATCGGCTACGCCACCATCGCGCCCACCGCTCCGGTCACACCCACTGAGGTCCCCCAGGACAACCCGCGCCGCCGCTTCCACCGCCAGTTGCGCCAGCTCGTCACGGCTCAGGGCTTCGATGAAGTCTACAATTACTCGTTCCTCAGCGAAGACGATGTCCGCCGCTTCGGCCTCGACCCCGCGGCTCACGTCACCGTTGCCAACCCCATCTCCGTCGAGCAGGCACTGCTCCGCCTCACCCTCATTCCCGGCGTCTGGAAGAATATCCAGGAAAACAGCAAGCATTTTGAAGAATTCCGCCTCTTTGAAATCGGCCACGAAATTCACAAGCGCGCTGACTCCCTGCCCGAAGAAGTCCCCCACCTCGTCGCCGCCATCTATCAGCGCACCAAAGAGACCGGCCCGCTCTACGAAACCAAGCGCCTCGCTGAATGCATCCTCCCGGGGTGCGAACTCCGCCCCGCCGCGGACCCCGCCATTCACGAACACCCAACCAGAACCGCCGATGTCATCTGGCGCGGCGAAACCGTCGGCCGCCTCTTCGAATTCCACCCCAACTTCGTCGAAGGCCGCGCTGTCACTCTCGATCTCAACCTCGGCAAGATCGAAGCCATGGGTGCGCCCGAAAAGCGCTACCAGCCCGTGCGCCGCTACCCCGAAAGTGCATTCGACCTCTCCGTCATCGGCCGGCGTCGCACGCTCTCCGGAGACATCGAAAAACTCATCCGCTCCTTCGCCGGCCCGCAACTGGAATCCATCCGCTTCCTGCGCCAATACGAAGGCGCGCCGCTCCCCGAAGGCGCCAAGAGCATCAGCTTCCGCCTGGTGGTAGCCGCCAAAGACCACACCCTGTCCAACGACGAAGTCACCGCCATCCGCGACGGCATCATCGACGGCATGCGCCGGCAGGGCTTCGACATGCGAGTATAAAAGACGCATGTCCCGGCCGGTACAAGTCCTCTTCTGGTTCACCATCTGGACCATCGCCGGGCTCTTCTTCTCCACCCAACTCGTCCTCATCAATGCCCACATCTACGGGCGCAGCATCCCGCTCAGCCTCGCCCTCACCTCCACGCTCACCGAATGGTATCTCTGGCTGCCCGCCACGCCCGCCATGCTGTGGCTCAGCCGCACGTTCCACTTCGAACGCGGCCGTCGGATCCGCGCCATGCTCATCCACCTCGCCGCGGGCGTTACCATCAGCCTCCTCGAAGTGCTCGCCTTCACCTGGATCTGCTACGCCTTAGGCTGGAACCTCGGGAAGGCTGTCACCTTCGGCCAGATCTTCGATTTTCTCTTCACCGTCAAATTCCACTGGGCCATTCTCACCTACGCCGTCGTCATCGCCGCCACACAGGCCGCGGCCTACGCAAGCCTCCTCCAGCACCGCGAAGCAAGCCTCGCCAAAGCCCAACTCCAGGCCCTGCGCAGCCAGCTCCACCCGCACTTCCTCTTCAATTCCCTGCAGGCCGCCCTCGCCCTCGTCCGCACGGATCCGCCCGCCGCCGAGCGCACCATCGTCCGCCTCGCCGATCTCCTCCGCGCCACGCTCGACACATCCGGCGAACACTCCGTTCCCTTACGCAATGAGATCCACTTCCTTGAGCAGTACCTCGAAATCGAGCGCACCCGCTTCGCCGACCGCCTCAGCATCGAACTCCACATCGATCCGCAAGCCCTCGACGTAAAGGTGCCGCACATGATCCTCCAGCCCTTCGTCGAAAACGCCGTCAAACACGGCATCGCGCCGCGCTCCGCCCCCGGCCATATCCGCGTCTCGGCGGCGCGCGACAATGCGCACCTCACGCTCGAAGTCAGTGACAACGGCGTCGGACTCGCAACCGGCCCCGTCAAGGAAGGCATCGGCATCTCCAATACCCGTGCCCGCCTGCGCCAGCTCTACGGGGAACGCCAGAAGCTGGAACTCATCGCACCGCCCGGCGGAGGCTTCGCCGCGCGCCTGGAGATCCCCGTCCAATGAGCACCCGCATCCGCGCCCTCATCGCCGACGACGAACCGCTCGCCCGCCTCTGGCTCCGCGGCCTGCTCCAGGAGCACCCTGACATCGACGTCATCGAAGAAGCAGGCAACGGCATCGCCGCCATCGAACACGCCGGCGCCCTCTCCCCGGATGTGCTCTTCCTCGATGTCGACATGCCCGAACTCGATGGCTTCGGAGTCGTCGAAGCCCTCGGCGACCAGCGCCCGCACTGCATTGTCTTCGTCACCGCGCATGACCGCTTCGCGCTCCAGGCCTTCGAAGTGCACGCCCTCGACTATCTGTTGAAACCCTTCGATGCCGAGCGCCTCCGCAAAACCCTCGACCGCGTGCGCGCCCAGCTTGCCACCAGAACCGCCGCCGCCGTGCCGGAAAAACTCGCCGCCATCCTCGAAGCACTACACCAGCCGCGCAAGCAGGACCGCATCGCCGTCAAAGACAACGGGCGCGTGTTCTTCCTCCGCACCGAAGACATCCGCTGGGTGGAAGCCTGCGGCAACTACGTCAAGCTCTACACCGCCGGCGGCTCGCACCTGCTGCTGCAAACCATGGCCGGCATGGAAGCGCGCCTCGACACGGAGCGGTTCCTCCGCATCCACCGTTCCGCCATCGTCAACATCGACGCCATCCATTCCATTGAGCCCCTCTTCCACGGCGACTACGAAGTCCGCCTCAAGACCGGCGAAGCCCTCCCCCTCTCTCGTGGCTACCGCGACCGCCTCCAGGCCCTCATCGAACGCTCCTCCTGACTCGCGCGCGGACAAAACTATTACACACAAGACCACCCCATTCCCTTCATAATGATATTTAGCCAATGTCCCTCCACCCCACCATCATTCAGGGCGGGATGGGAGCAGGAGTCTCCCACTGGCGTCTCGCCAACTCTGTTTCCCGCCTCGGCCAGCTCGGCGTTGTTTCCGGAACGGCTCTTGATCAAATCCTCGTCCGCCGCCTGCAGGACGGCGATCCCGGCGGCCACATGCGCCGCGCCCTCGACCATTTCCCCTTCCCGGAAATGGCCGCGCGCGTCCGCAACGCCTGGTTCATCGAAGGCGGCAAGGCCCCCACGGCGTCTTATAAATCCCCGCCGATGCATTCCAAGGACAGCCCCCGCCATCTCAAGGAACTGACGGTCATCGCCAATTTCGTCGAGATCTGGCTCGCCAAGGAAGGCCATTCCAATCCCGTCGGCATCAATTACCTCGAAAAGGCTCAGCTCCCCCATCTCCCGTCCATCTACGGTGCGATGCTGGCAGGCGTCGATTACGTGCTGATGGGCGCGGGCATCCCCATCCGCATCCCCGGCGTCCTCGATGCCTTCGCGCGTCATGAGCCTGCTACCTACCCCCTCCATATCGCCGGCACAGGCGACCCGGTCACCATGGAGTTCATCCCCGCCGAATACATGGAGCGTCCGCTCCCGCCTCTCACCCGCCCGATTTTCCTCCCCATCATCGCCTCCAACACACTCGCCGTAACCCTGCTCCGCAAAGCCAACGGCGCAGTGGATGGCTTCATCGTCGAAGGACCCACTGCCGGCGGCCATAATGCCCCGCCCCGAGGCAAGCCGCAATTCAGCGAAACCGGTGAGCCCATCTACGGGGAGCGTGACGTAGTCGATCTCGCCAAACTCCGTGAACTCGGCGTCCCCTTCTGGCTGGCGGGCGGCTACGGCACCGCCGAAAAGCTCCGCGAAGCGCTCGCCGCCGGCGCAGCCGGTATCCAGGTCGGCACGCCATTCGCCTTCTGCACGGAAACCGGACTCAGCCCCTACTACCGCGAATCCGTGCTCAAGCACGTCGCCGCGGGCACGGCTCACGTCTTCACCGATCCCATCGCCTCACCCACCAACTTCCCGTTCAAAGTCGTGTTGCTCAAAGATTCCGTCGCCCATCCGGACACCTACGCCGCCCGCACCCGCGTCTGCGACCTCGGCGTCCTGCGCGAACCCTACTTCACCGAAGACGGCAGGATCAACTACCGCTGCTCCGCCGAACCCGTCTCGACGCATCAAGCCAAGGGTGGAAAGCCCGAAAACACCGAAGGGCGAAAATGTTTGTGCAACGCCCTGCTCGCCAACATCGGCCTGCCGCAGGTGCGCTCCAACGGCGACGTGGAAAGAGGGCTCATCACCGCCGGCGATAGCCTCACCGGTGTCGCCGCCTTCCTTCCCGCCGAAGGACTCGACTACTCCGCCGCCGACGTGGTAAACAAGATCCTGGCATGCGCCTCCTGATCTTCCTCTTCACCGCCGCGGCACTCGCCGCCCAGACCGTCACCTGGACGGCCATTGAAC
>JAEUQG010000179.1 GCA_016789755.1 Bryobacterales bacterium | reverse complement strand
CCTCGCTGCGATTGGGAACGACGATGGGGGGGCGTGGGGTATCGGAGACGGGTTTTTTGCGGCACGCGGGTAGAACGATGGCCAGAGCGGCCATCAGGAGCCAAGCCCGGTTGTGGAATCGCCACAATTGCATACTGGAATGCCGGCTACACGCTGCCCGTGCGTGTGGATGGCTCAAACTGCCTCCGTGGACACGGGAAACCGCAAACGAAACACCGTGCCTTTTCCTACTTCGCTAGTGAACTCGATTGTACCATTATGTAGCTGGACAGCCCGGAAAGTCATCGCCAATCCGATGCCGGAGCCTTTTTCTTTGGTCGTGAAATAGAGCTGGAAAACCTTGCTTTGATTTTCCGCGGGGATGCCGGGGCCTTCGTCCTGGATCATGAGTTCGCAGGCGCCGGAGGCGAGCGCGGCGCGGACGATGAGGTTGCCGCCGGAGCGCATGGCCTCGATGCCGTTCATAACGACGTTGAGGACGGCCTGCTTGAGGAGGTCGCGGTCGCCGCGGATGACAATGCTTTCGGGCTCGGCGGAGAACTGGAGGTTGACCTTGTGCATGGTGGCCTGGGGCCGGACGAGGGCGGTGACCTCGCGGGCGACGGCGGCCAGATCGACATCGGCGACGGTGAGGTCGAGAGGGCGGGTGAAGTCGAGGAAAGTCTTGACGACGCGATCGAGGCGGCGGATTTCTCCGGAAATAATATTGATTTCGTCGTCGGCGTCGGGGTTTATTTCAGACACTCTTGTCCGCAGCAATTCGAGGCGAAGGGCGATGGAATTGAGCGGATTTTTGATTTCGTGAGCGACGCCGCCGGTGAGCCGGCTGATGGCGGAGAGGCGGCGGGAGATATCGAGTTGGGTGGCCAACTGGCGGCGCGATTCGGCGTCGCGGAGGGTGATGAGGGTACCGGAGCGGTCGGCGAGCATATCGACGCTGAGCAGGACGCGCAGCGACGGCTTGCCGTTGCGGTCGAGGCCGACGAGGTAATCCTGGGTGGGGCGGGAGAGGCGGATGGACTGTTGGATGACGGCGCCGAGGGGCTCGGAGGCAGGAAAGATCTCCATCATATCTTTGCCGAGCATGCCGGTGCGGGGGACCTCGAGAAGGCGTTCGGCGGCGGCGCCGGCCATGGCGAGTTTATCGTTACGGTCGAAGACGAAGACGGCGTCTTCCATGCGCTCCATGAGGCCTTCGATGTTGCTGCGCATTTGGGTGACGTCTTCCTGAGCGCCGCGGATCTGCTGGCCGAGGAGGTTGAGCTTGGATTGAACGATGGCGAGTTCGCGGGTTTTGCCGAGGGGATCGCGGTCATCTCTGGGATCAGGTGGGGCGGATGCGCCGCCACTGGCGATGCGGTCGAGTTCCTTACTGATGCTGGTGAGGGGTCCGATGGCGAGGTTGGCGGAGAAGATGCCGAGGAGGATGGACATGAGCAGAGAGACGGCGGAGACTACGCCGATCCGGTAGACCTGAGGGAGGAGAGCGTCGCGGAGGAAGACGCTAGAAACTACAATCTGGATGGTGAAGATCGGTAACTTCTGCTGGGGTACGCCGAGGGGGAGGGCGACCTCGTAATCCTGCTGGCCCTTGGTGAGGCCGACAATGCGGTCGGTGACTTCCTTGGCTTTCCACTCACCGAAGGAGGGCAGCTTGCGCATGATGGTGCCGCGTTTGGCGGGGGTGGAACTGGCGAGGATTTCATCCAATTCACTGGCAACGACGATTTCGACGATCATCTTGGAATTGGACATGGAGCTCTGGATGAGTTGCTGTAAGAGCTTGTCTTCGGAGACGATGCGGGTCCAGAGGATCTTGCTTTCCTCAAGGGTGGCGGGGGGCGGATCGACGGTGGCGGAGCTTTCCTGAACACGGGCGAGGACGAGGCTTTTGACTTGCTGGGCGACGAGTTCGGAACGCTCCATGACGCCATTGGTCCAATTCTCGACCACGGTATTGAGGTGCATGGCGGAGAGGATGGTCACAACGACGGTGACGAGGAGGACGATTAAGAGCAGGAGCCGCGCCTTGAGCGACATGCAATTCCTATTCCTTTAGCAACCGGATAGCCATCAGGCGGAGGCGCTTTCTTCGGCGTCGGCGCCGCCGTAGCCTTTGAGTTTATTAAACAAGGTCTTGAGGCTGATGCCGAGGATTTCGGCGGCTCTGGTCTTATTATTTCTGGTGTGCTGGAGAGTGAGTTCGATGAGGGCGCGTTCGGCCTGATCGATGGTGACGCCGACGGGGAGGGTGACGGCGGGTCCGGAGGCGGTGTCGGCGACGGGGGGCTTGGCATCCGCGGTCTGGAACTGGAGCGGAAGGTGGGAGCTGTTAATGGTGCCTTCGCCGGCGAGGATGACGGCGCGTTCGATGACATTGCGGAGTTCGCGCACGTTGCCGGGCCAGTTATGGTTGGCCATGCGGTCGAGGGCGGAGGAAGCGATGTCGGAGACGCGGCAGCCGTGTTTGGCGTTGAGGTCGTTGATGAGTGCGGAGACTAGTTTGGGGATGTCGTCTCTGCGTTCGCGGAGAGGCGGGAGTTGAATGGGGAAGACGTTGAGGCGGTAGAAGAGGTCTTCGCGGAACGTGCCCTTACGGATGGAGTCTTCAAGGGGTTTGTTGGTGGCGGCGACGACACGGACATCGACGGTGATTTCGCTCTTGCCGCCGAGGCGGCGGACGCGGGAATCTTCGAGGACGCGGAGGAGTTTGGCTTGGGTGGGGAACGGCATGTCGCCGATTTCATCGAGCAGGAGGGTGCCGTTGTGGGCGAGCTCGAAGCAGCCGGCGCGGCGTTCGAGGGCTCCGGTAAAGGCTCCTTTTTCGTGGCCGAACAATTCGCTTTCGATCAATGTTTCCGGCAGTGCGGCGCAATTGACGGCGACGAAGGGGCCGGAGGCGCGGGGGCTGAGGGAGTGGACGGCGCGGGCGGCGAGTTCCTTACCGGTGCCGCTTTCGCCCATGATGAGGACGGCGGCTTTGCTGGGAGCGACCTGGCGGAGGAGGGCGAAGACGGCCTGCATGGGGCGGGAGGCTCCGGTGAGCTCGCCGAGGACGCCCTGATAGCTGAGTTGTTGCTGGAGGTTGGCGGCGCGCTCGACGAGGCGGCTTTGGGTGGCGGCACGTTCGAGCAAAAGGCGGAGTTCGCGGGGCTGGATGGGCTTTTC
>JAEUQG010000254.1 GCA_016789755.1 Bryobacterales bacterium | reverse complement strand
GACCACATGTCGACAAAAGCATGGGTCCACACGCCCGGCAATCCATAGCGCAGGGCCGTGGTCATCTCGTAGTTGGAAAACCAGGGCAACTCGCCGTACAAGATCGGATCGAGCGTGGGGTTCTGCGGTGCCTGGCCGCTGAAGGTATAGAGGAACGGAACGGATTCGTGGAGGTCGTGCATGATCGGCGGATGCCACTGCAAATACCACTGCAGGATGTTGCGCATGCTCACCTGTGAATAGTGCATGTCCCGGTTGTTGTCGTGAAAAATATACTTGCCCCAATAGGGCGGTCCCGCGATGCGGTCCTCTTCCGATTTCTCGCTGATCTTGTGCAGGTAGTACCAGTCGACGTAGCGGTCGCGCCCATCCGGCTCCGAGACCGGGGTAATAGAAACGATGATGTTGTCGCGGATCTTGCGGATTAGGGGTGTGTCCTCCGCAACCAAGCGGTAAGCCAGTTCCATCAGCATCTCCGGTGGGCCCGTTTCACCGCTATGCAGGCCAGCCATCAGGTGATAAATCGGCTTCGTTTGGGCGATGACTTCCTGCGCCTGCGCCGGGCTGATGGTGCGCGGATCGGCCAATTTGGCTAGATTCGCACGGTGCTTTTCCAGTTCGCGGATGGATTCCTCCGATCCGACGAACACCACCAGACATTCGCGGCCTTCATCCGTTTTCCCAATGTCAATCACCTTGACGCGCTGCGATGCCGCGGCCAAAGCCCGGTAATACTTATAGATTTCCGCGGTGTGAGTCAGCTTTTGCGGTGTGCCGATGTGATAGCCGAGTACATCTTTCGGTGTCGGAATGCCTTCCACGCGCGGCAAGTGATCCACCAGTGGGGTCAGAAACTCGGGCTTCGTCGTCCACTGCTTCACTTGTGCCGCGAAGTCTTCATCCTGCCGTTGCGTGGACTGCGCGGCGAGAAGGCCGGCGCAGGCCGATAAGGCCATCCAGATTACAATTTGCCGCATGAGACTAAATCCAAGTATCCGGTAGCGGCGGAAGCATCGGCAACTCGCGCTTACGCCAGAATGGGATGCCGTTCGCGCAGGCTGGCGAGATGGGATGCGACTCGCGCGTGGTCTGCCTCGGGCAGCGCGCCGTAGGGTTCTGCCAGCCATGGCTCGCACACGCCAAGCAGAGACAACGTATACTTAAGGCCCTTTAGATAGCTAGCAGAGTAGGTGCCGGCGTAGATTGCCGAACTGATGTCCAGTACGACCGCGTGCAAGCGCAGGGCTTCGTCCAGGTCGCGGTCGCGCGCGGCACGGTAAAGTGCCGTGTAGAGGGTGGGGAAGAGATTGGAGCCCCCGTTCACCCCCCCGTCCGCCCCGGCCAGCATCGCATAGATCAGCAATTCCTCGGGACCCATGAGCAGGGTGAAATTCTCTCTTTCGGCCGTGGCGCGACGCAATCCCTGAAAATACAGCATGTCCCCCGAACTGTCTTTGAGCCCGGCAATGTTCGGATGTGTGCAAAGCTGCCGCACGGTATCGTGCGCGAAGCTGACGCGTACATGGCTCGGCATGTTGTAAAGAAAGAGCGGCAATGGCACGCGATCGGCGAGACGGGCGCAATGCTCGATCAGTTCTGTTTGGCTGATAGTGAAGTAGGACGGGCCGGCGTAGACAACGCCCGCCGCGCCCAGACTGGCTGCTGTCTCGGCCGCACCAATCGCCTCTTCGACAGAGGTGTCGGTGATTCCGGTCAGCACCGGAGCCCGGTCTTTCGCTTCGGCACAGGCGCGCGCGACCACCTGCTTCTGTACCGCCGGTGAGAGGCTGGGGCCCTCGCCCGTCGTGCCCAGCAGAAAGAGGCAGTTGACGCCTCCATCCAAAACGTGGCGCACCAGCCGGGAAACGCCGGCTTCGTCGATTGCGGTGGGGTTTCTGAGTGGAGTTGCCAGCGGCGTTGTGATGCCGCGCAAGGGGAGTTGCAGTTGCATGAAGGGGAAACATCGATTATATCCTCTTTCGCTCCGGATTCCGATTTTCGTTGACAGTTGTGAAATCGGAGTGATATCATAGTGATGTCAAAAGGAGATCACACGAACTATGCTCCGTGAGAAAGAGATCAAGGGCCTGTCCGGATGGCCCATGCTATTGGCTATGCTTGCGCTTGCCGGGTTCGCCGTCCTGAGTCTGATCGGGGCGATCAGGGCCCAGGAAGGTAGCGCGGTTGTCCTCTGGGTAGTGGTGCTGTTTGTCGATCTGATCAGTTTGGCAGGTCTCACAGTGATCAACCCGAACGAAGCCAAGGTAGTGCAGCTATTCGGCGCCTACCAGGGCACGCTAAAGCAGCAAGGAATGCGCTGGGTGAATCCGCTAACCAGCCGCCGCCGCGTTTCTTTGCGTGTGCGCAACTTCGAAAGCGGGCATCTCAAGGTCAACGATCACGACGGCAACCCGATTGAGATCGCCGCTGTTGTGGTCTGGCGTGTTGTGGAAACGGCCGAAGCCGTGTTCCATGTCGACGACTATGAGGATTTCGTGCACGTGCAGAGCGAGGCGGCGGTACGAAACCTGGCGACCTCGTATCCCTACGACGCACATGTGGAAGGGCAGCTCTCCTTGCGCATGTCGGCTGGCGAGATCGCTCAGCAACTGAGAAAGGAAGTACAGGAGCGGCTGGACAAGGCCGGCGTAGAAGTGATTGAAGCCCGCATCAGCCATCTTGCCTATGCTCCGGAAATCGCCAGTGCGATGTTGCGCCGCCAGCAGGCAAGCGCTATCATCGCCGCCCGGCAGAAGATTGTCGAAGGTGCCGTGGGCATGGTGGAAATGGCCTTGGCGTCGCTCAGCGAGAAAGATGTCGTCAAGTTAGACGAAGAGCGCAAGGCGGCCATGGTGAGCAATCTGCTGGTGGTGCTCTGCAGCGACCGGGATGCGCAGCCTGTGGTCAACACTGGGACGCTGTACCAGTAAGGGCGGCACCGCCATGGCGCAAAGGAAACCATTTCTGCTCCGTCTCGATCCGGCCACGCACGAAGCGTTGCAGCGCTGGGCAGACGCCGAGTTGCGCAGTTTGAACTCGCAGATCGAATTCCTGTTGCGTCGTGCATTGAGGGATGCAGGGCGTTTGCCGGAGGTGGACAGGTCCGCCTCCGCCTCCGGCGCCGACGCTTCGGGAAGGGAGTAACCGATGTCGTATCGTAAGAATCGTCTCGCTCATCTGCTTACCAATTGGAGGCCTCCGGCAGGATTGCGGGCTACGCGCCCACGCGATGTTACCTACACAGGTTCGGGGTGGGTCGTTGCCGCCTGCATGTGGGCTGCTTTTTTCGGGGCATTCGCCGCTATGGTGTTGCTTGGCGAGAAGGCGGACAGGGAAGCGGCGGAAGCCCGTCTGCTCGAACAGCAAGGCGTGGAGACCACCGGCCATATCACGCGCCTCTGGCGCGGACGGGGCGATTCCAAGCAACCCTACGCCGCTTTCGAATTCACTGCCGGCGGGCGTAAGTTCACCGGACGCGTGAAGGTGCGGCTGTCCGTGTGGCGTCAATTGTCCTTGGGGGACCGATGGAACATCCGCTACGTTCCTTCCAATCCGCGCATCCATCATCCCGTGCCGTATCCGCCGAACGTCACGCCCGCGGTGGTTCCCTACCTCATCGGCTCAGTTTGTTT
>JAEUQG010000174.1 GCA_016789755.1 Bryobacterales bacterium | reverse complement strand
AAACACGCGGACGTTATGCGAGCCACCGTCGGTTTCGATGAAATCGTCGTTGGAGAGGTGGATATCGTTGTTATAGATATCAATGGAGGAAGCCTGGCGTTCCGGGTCATCTTCCGGTGGGCCATAGGTGGAGATGCAGATGCCGTCGTGGAAGTAGGCGATCGAGTTGTGGGCGATGACGTGGCCGGGTCCGTAGACCTTGACGGCGAAGAAGCTGCGGAGCTGATGGGACGGATAGATGCCGGCGGTGCGCATGCCGGCCTGATTCCAGCCGATGAGGCGCATCTGATCTTCGCGGCCGAGGAAGAGGTTGTCGGCGATGTAGAAATCGCTCGAGCCGGCGTTCTCGGCCCAGACGCCGGCGCCGATGTCCTCGAAGCGGCAGTTGCGGACGGTGAGGGCGACGGCGCCAAGCACTTCTTTCTCTCCGGCGAAGATGGCGATCTCGGTGTTGCGGAAGGTGAGTCCATCGAAGATGTGATGGGAGGTGGCCATGACATCGAAGAGCTTGTGGTTGCCGGCGCCGTCGAAGATGACCTCGCCGTCGCCGGCGGCTTTGATGGTGATGGGCTTTTCGGCGGTGCCTTTGAGCGAGAGCGACCAGGAGCCGGTGAAGGGCGCGCTGAGTGGATCGACGTAGTTGAGGCGATCGGGGCGATAGAGCCCGGCATGCATGAGGATGGTGTCGCCGGGCTGGGCTTTCTTCATGCGGACGGCGGTCCAATCGCCGCGGCCTTCGCCATAGTAGGCGGCCTTGAAGCCGATGAAGCTGGGCTCCTGGCGGGGGCCCTGGTGATCGGCGGGATAGACGTGGAGGACGCGTCCGCCGGAGTAGGGCTGCGGCTCTTTGCGAGTGGAGACGGTGACGGTCTGCTGGGCCTGGCCGGTGACGCCGTCGGGGTCTTTCATGGTGAACTCGCACTCGTAGGCAGTGCCGGGCTCGAGTTGGAAGATGGAGCCGGCAAAGCCGTGGGGCACGGTGTAGGTCATGCTTTCGCGGTCGCGGTAGACACGTTCGCCGCCGATGCGGAGCAGCGGGAGTCCATTGCGCCACGCTTGTGTGCCGGCTTTGCGGAATCGCACATCGACCGTAGCGTTGCGGTTGGCATCGCCCTCGATGAGCCATTCGAAGCCGAGGTTGAGGAGCGTGGGGTGCTCGACGTGGAATCGCCCCGGGCGAGTGGCGTTTTGCGCCAGGGCGAGCGAGGACACAAGAATACAGAGAAGAGCGGCGCGCATGGTGAGAGCTTCGATGATATCAAGGACCGGAGATAGAAAAAGGCCACCGTTTCCGGTGGCCTTTTTATCTCTGGACTTTTACGATGACTAATCGCCGAAGCTGCCGACTTCTTTCTCGGTGGACTTCTTCTGAGCCGGCTTGGCAGGGGCGATGGTGTTGATGGGTACGAACTCGACGTTTTCCGGTTCCTTGAGGACGTGCTTGCGATAGAGGCGGGCCATTTTCGCCTGCTCGGCTTCATCGGCCTGGGCGAGTTTGGCGTCGCGGGCGCGGATCTTTTCTTCCCTGGCGGTCTTGGCGATGCCGAGGTTGTCGAGGTCCTTCTGGCGTTCCTTGGTGACGATCTCTTCACGCAGCATCATGGAGTGGCTGGCGTTTTCCATCTTCACCGACTTGCCGCCGGCGAAGATCTCGTGCCGGCCGCGGTCGTTGTACCACTTGGTGAGGGTGGCGGTCATGTGCATCTTTTCGATGATGTTCCGCCAGCCGATGCCGGTGTTGTAAGCGCAGAAGCTGATTTCGCCTTCCTGGGTGGCGTAGGGGATGATGCACTGTTCGGTACGGCGGAAGTCGTAGTTGAACAGATCCTGGAACCACATGCCGGCGATGAAGAGGAAGTTCCAGCGGTCGTTACGGCGCTTGTCGATGTCGGCGCGGGTACGGGTGCCGTCCACTTTGCCGTAGCTCTTGCCGGTAGCGCCGAAGGTCTTGTCGAACTTCTTGAGCAGGTCGGCCATCTTGAAGTGCCTGGGCGACATGAAGGGGTCGTAATTGCGGGTGACGGCGAGGGCCATGCCGATGATGGAGAGCCACTTGCCGCGGGCGGCGTCGTTGATCTTCGCCACGTCCTTGGCCAGGCGGTCGGCGTTGAGGAAGGCGGTGACGGCGACGGCTTCCTAGGTTTCCTTGTCCACCATGACGCCCATGCCGACGCCGCAGTTGGGGTGGCAACCGCAGCTCAACTGGCCCCAGGTGGCTTCCGGTCCGTGGGTGAGGTCGGACCAATCGGAGAAGGTGGCCATGAAGGAGATGGGGAACCAATCGCGGATGGGCTCGCCGATGCCCATCTGGTTCTTCACATCGTGCGCCAGGTGCGAAAGGGTGTAGCGCTGAGCTTTGCGGCGCTCGTCGGTCACCTCTTCGTCGCGGCCGGTGAAGCTGACGGGCTGGAAGCTGAGGAAGGGAATCTTCTTCGGGTTGTCGAGGGCGAACTGGATGATGCGGCCGACCTGCTCATTGTTCACGCCGTTGACGATGGTGGTGACGGGGACGATGTCGATGCCGGCGCTCCAGGCGTTTTCGATGGCGCGGAGCTTCACGTCGAACAGGTTGCCGACGGCGCGGTGGGAGTTGGCGGCGTTGCCGATGCCGTCGAACTGAAGATAAAGATAGCGCAAGCCGGCTTCGGCGGCCTGCCGGGCGAACTCGGGGCTCTTGGCGAACTCGATGCCATTGGTGGCGGCCTGGACGCTGGTGTAACCTACCTTACGGGCGTAGCGGACGGCGTCGAGGAAGTAGGGGCTGAGGGTGGGCTCGCCGCCGGAGAACTGGACGGACATCTGGCGGCGGGGCTTGATGGAGATGGCGTTGTCGAGGAGCTGTTTGATGTCGTCCCAGCTCAATTCGTGGACGAAACCGACCTGGTTGGCGTCCATGAAGCAGGGGTCGCACATCATGTTGCAGCGGTTGGTGAGGTCGACGGTGAGGACGGAGCCGCGGCCGTGGGTGATGGTGGAGGAGCCGTGGTTGTGGAGCTTCGAATCGTTGTGGGCGCGGATGTCGCGGCCGGGGAAGACCTCTTCGAGGTGCTTGAAGAAGGCCGGGTCGATGGACATGACGTCCTCGAACTTACCGTGGACGGGGCATTCCTTCACCATGAGGATCTTGCCGTCGCGCTCAATGATCTGGGCCTTGAGCTCGCCGACCTTTTCATGGAGGAGATCTTTCCAGTCCTTCTTGCCGTCGAGGATTTCGCGGCGCGCTTCGGGAACGCACTTGGGGCAAAGCGAGTCGGTCTCACGGGGCCAGCCGAGGGTGGGCTTGGTCTTTTCCCAGGACTTGAGCAGGGGCTTGTCGGACCACTTCGGGGTAAACGAAGGGTTGGGGTTGATGGAGTTCAACTTGTCGAAGACGACCCAAGCTGCGTTAGCGGCATACGTAACGGCCTTCTCAGCGTACTTGATCGGTTTATGCATTCCTTATCTCCTCATCCTGACCTTGGCTCGGGACCGGCACACGACTGGACGGACCACGAAAGTGCTACACGGATACCAAGATGGAAGTATACCCACAGGACCGTGGGGTAGACGAGAGGGATCAATCGAACTGTCGTTTTGTACATTGTAAGGGGAGAATGGAGCATTGAACGGATACGGTATTTGCCCGATGGAGCCTATGTAAGGGATTCGGCAGGACTTACGTGGTGTGGGAAGGGGCTTGTGGGAAGCGGCTGAGGGCGAGGGCTGCAAAGCCGGCGGGTAGCCGCGGAGCAGGATGGCGGCGCCGGGTCTCGGTTAGCGATGGGCCGCGAGGAGGATTGCGTGAAGGAAGAGAGGAAGTTTTTTCCGCCGCGGATGGACTGCGGATACACTAGGAACATGCGAGGCTCCCTGCTGCTGTTCACGCTTGTGCCGGTGTTGTTGCCGGCGGTGGATTTTCAGAAAGAAGTAGCGCCGGCGCTCGAGGCGCGCTGCCATGTCTGTCATGGAGCGAAACAGCAGATGGGCGGATTGCGATTGGATGAGGCGGCGGGGGCGGCGAAGGTAACGTTGAACGGGAAGCTGGCGGAACGGATCAAGAGCACGAAGCCGGGGCACCGGATGCCTCCGGTGGGCGCTCCGCTGACGGCGAAGGAGATTGCGGCGTTCGAGGGCTGGATTGGGGACGGGGCGAAGTGGCCGGCGAACTACACGCCGGGCGGGGCGGTGCAGCACTGGTCGTTCCGGCCGGTGACGCGGCCGGCGCCGCCGGCGGTGAAGAACACGGGATGGGTGCGCAATCCGATTGACCATTTCGTGCTGGCGGGGTTGGAGCAGAAGAATATTGCGCCGTCGGCGGAGGCATCGAAGCTGACGCTGATGCGGAGGGTGAGCTTCGATCTGACGGGGCTGCCGCCGGCTCCGGGGGAAGTGAAGGAATTTCTCGCCGATACGAGGGCGGACGCCTATGAGCGGCTGGTGGACCGGCTGCTCGGATCGCGGCATTACGGGGAGCGGTGGGCGCGGCCGTGGCTCGATCTGGCGCATTATGCCGATAGCGACGGATATGAAAAAGACCAGGTGCGTCCGTATGCGTGGCGCTACCGCAACTACGTGATCGACTCGCTCAATGCGGACGTGCCGTTCGACCGGTTCACCATGGAGCAGATTGCGGGGGACCTGCTGCCGGGCGGGGGAACGGAGCAACTGGTGGCGACGGGGTTTCTGCGCAATACGCTGACCAATCGCGAGGCGGGGGTGGACCGCGCGGAGGCTCGCTATGAGCAGTTGGTGAACCGTGTGAATACGGTGGGGACGACGTGGCTGGGGCTGGCGGTGGGATGCGCGCAGTGCCACGATCACAAATACGATCCGGTGAGCAACAAAGATTTCTACCGGCTGTTTGCGTTTTTCGATGCGACGGACGATCGGGAGATTGAGGCGCCGATGCCGGGGGAGCGGGAGCGGTATACGGCGGCGCTGCCATGGTATCTGGGCTCGCGCGGGCATGTGCTGGAGAAGTACGGGATTGCGGGGCTGCAGAAGGCGTGGGAGGCGAAGCTGCTGGAGGCGATGGACAATCCTGGCAAGGATGTGGAGTGGGATTTCTGGGTGACGTCGATGCGGGCGATGGTGGATCACGCCGAGCGGGTGATGCGAACCGAGCCGGCCAAGCGGAGTGCGTTTGACGCCGGGCGGCTGACGGATTACTTTCTATCGACGGGGGGGCCGGACAACGCGAGGCTGCCGGAGGTTCGGGACCGGCTGAAAGCGGCGCGGGAAGAGATTGGGGAGTTGAGAGAGAAGCTGCCTCCGCTGACGATGGCGATGGCGGTGTTTCCGCATCCGGAGCACAAGCAGACAGTGATGCGGGTGAAGGGCGATTACAAGGCGCTGAGCGATCCGATCGGGCCGGGCGGGTTGTCGGCGATGCACCGGATGACGGGGGGGGCGAATCCGACGCGGCTCGATTTGGCGAAGTGGCTGGTGAGCAAAGAGAATCCGCTCACGCCGCGGGTGACGGTGAATCGCGCCTGGCAGGAGTTTTTCGGGCGTGGGATTGTGCGCACGAGCGAGGATTTCGGGACGCAGGGGGAGAGGCCGACGCATCCGGAGCTGCTCGACTGGCTGGCGGGGAAGTTGATGGACGATGGGTGGAGCATGAAGAAGCTGCACCGGCTGATAGTGACGAGCGCTACTTACCGGCAGTCGTCGGATGCGCGGAAGGAGCTGGCGCAGACGGATCCGGACAATGCGCTGCTGGCGCGGCAAACGCGGCTGCGGCTGCCGGCGGAGTTGATTCGCGACGCGGCGCTGGCGGCGGGGGGGATTCTGGATGGACGCATCGGAGGGCCGAGCATGCGGCCGTATCAGCCGCCGGGGGTGGCCGAGCTTGGCTATGGGGGGAGCGTGAAGTGGAAGATGAGCGAGGGGGCGGATCGTTTCCGGAGGGGTTTGTACATCCACTTTCAGCGCACGACGCCGTATCCGCAACTGATGAATTTCGACGCTCCGGATTCGAATGTGAGCTGCAGCCGGCGGCGGCCGTCGAACACGCCGCTGCAATCGTTGAATCTGCTGAACGATCCGGTGTTTCATGAAGCGGCGCAATCGCTGGCCGGGCGGGTGCTGCGGGAACGGCAAGGGAGCTTCGCCGAGCGGCTGGAGCTGGCGTTCGCGCTGACGTTGGGGCGCAGGCCGGACACGGTGGAGACGCAGCGGCTGGCGGGTTATTACGATCAGCAATTGGGGATATTGGCGAACGAGCCGGGGGCGGTGGCGAAGCTGGCTGCGGCGGGCGGGGATGCAAAGGAAGCGGCGGCGTGGGTGGGAGTGAGCCGGGTGCTGCTGAATCTGGACGAGTTCATCACGCGGGAATAAGGAGCAAGCGCCATGACGGAACGCGAATACCGACTGATTCAGACGCGCCGGTCTTTTCTGGCGCAAGGGGCGGGTGGCATCGGGACGATGGCGCTGGCCGATTTGCTGCGCGGGGCGGAAGGGATACCGAATCCGCTGGCGCCGAAGAAGCCGCACTTTGCGGGCAAGGCGAAGAACGTGATTTTCATGTTCATGGAAGGCGGCCCGAGCCAGATGGATTTGTTCGATCCGAAGCCGGCGTTGCAGAAATGGCACGGGCAGCCGCTGCCGCCATCGATGACGAAAGGGCTGCAACTGGCGTTTATCAAGCCGACGGCGGCGGTGCTGGCGAGTCCGCGGAAGTTCCAGCCGCACGGGCAATCGGGGATGGAGTTTTCCGATTATATTCCGCATACGGCATCGTGCGCGGACGATATTTGCCAGGTACGCAGCATGTATACGGAGGCCTTCAATCACCATCCGGGGCAACTGCTGCTGATGACGGGGAGCGTGCAGTTCGGACGGCCGACGATGGGAGCGTGGGTGACGTACGGGTTAGGGAGCGAATCGAAGAATCTGCCGGGGTTCGTGGTGTTGAGTTCGGGGGTGGGGACGAGCGGCGGGGCATCGAACTTCATGAGCGGGTTCATGCCGTCGCATTATCAGGGGACTTTATTCCGCAATTCCGGGGATCCAATTTTGTATTTGTCGAATCCGGAGGGGATATCGAAGGAAACGCAGCGGGCGGGACTGGATGCGGTGCGCGATTTGAATCAGCATCACATGGAGCGGACGGGGGATATGGAGATTGCGAGCCGGATCGCCTCTTATGAGCTGGCGTTCCGGATGCAGATGGCGGCGCCGGAGCTGACGGATTTTTCCAAGGAATCGCAGGAGACGCTGGATCTATACGGGGTGGGCAAGGAGCCGACGCATCAGTTTGCGACCAACTGCCTGCTGGCGCGGCGGATGGTGGAGCGAGGGGTGCGGTTCGTGTTGATGATGCATGCGTCGTGGGACGATCACACGAATCTGAACCGCAAGCTGAAGCGCAATTGCGATATCAGCGACCGGCCGACGGCGGCGCTGATCAAGGATCTGAAGCGGCGCGGACTGTTGGAGGATACGCTGATTGTGTGGGGCGGCGAGTTTGGGCGGACTCCGATGGTGGAGATCCGGAACACGAAGGAAGAAGACAACGGCGGGCGCGATCATCATCCGATGGCGTACACGATGTGGGTGGCGGGTGGAGGGATGAAGGGCGGGACGGTGGTGGGCAAGACGGACGAATTGGGGTTGAGCATTGTGGAAGACAAGGTGCATGTGCATGACTTACAGGCGACGATCATGCACTGCCTGGGGTTCGATCATGAGCGGCTGACGTTCCGGCATACGGGCCGGGATTACCGGCTGACGGATTTGGGTGGGAATGTCGTGAAGAAGATGCTGGCGTAGGGAACGATGGTGGAAGAAGACAAGGTATACGAGGCGATCGGCGAAGAAGGGTTCACGAAGCTGGTGGCGGCTTTTTACCGCCGGGTTGCGGGGGACGATATTCTGGGCCCGATGTATCCGAAGGAGGACATGGCGGGAGCGGAGCGGCGGTTGCGGGACTTTCTGATCTTTCGCTTTGGAGGTCCGGGGCGATATATCGAAGAGCGGGGGCATCCGCGGCTGCGGATGCGGCATCATCCGTTTGCGGTGGATGAGCGGGCTCGCGACCGGTGGGTGGCATTGATGGAGCAGGCGATGGGGGAAGCGGGTTTGCCGGCGGAGGCGGAAGAAGTGTTGCGGGGCTTCTTTGCGCACGTGGCGACGTTTCTGATCAACCGGCAGGTGTAGGGAGCAGCCTACAGCGACTGGCCGGGCAAGGTGAGGTTGACGGACGTGCCGCCGTTGACCTGGAGAACGCCATTGACTTGGAACAGAGCCCCGGCAGCGCACGAAGACTTGAGAAACAGTGTGACGGAGACGGAGGCGCCGGGATCCGGACTGCCCACGTGGAGCGGGAACTTGCTTTCCACGACGGGGGTGCAAGGGGGGCCGGCAGTTTGGGTGAGGGACAACTGCATCAACATGGCGCCGAATATGGCGCCGGGCCCATTGTTTCGCACGGAGAGGGTCCACATTCTGGCCAGGGTGGGGCCGGCCTTGCCGGCGATGCTCCAACTGAGCGAGGGGGGCGCGGTAGGAGTGAAGAATGCGGTGAGCTTGGTGGGACCGCTCAGGGTGATGGCGCCTTGTGCGACAGGGGAGGCGCCCCAGCCGGTAAAGGAATAACCCGGATTGGGAACGGCGGTTACGGGAATGGGCGTGTTGGCGGGGTGGAGGCTATCGGTAGCGGGTGTGACCGATCCGCCATCGGGCGGGTTGGCGCGAACCCGGAGCATGTATTGGGCATTGAAGTTGGCGATGTAGGAGGCGTTTCCGGCCGGCGCCGTCACCGAGTGAGTCATTGCTCCGCCATCGGACCAGTTGACGAAGGTGTAGTGGCTCTCGGGCAATTGCTGCGGGGAAGGGACGCTGAGGGTGACAGTGGAACCGGCGGCCCACTGGAAGGATTCCGGTTGCGAATACGACAGTCCGTTGACCAGGAAGTTCAGGCCGGGGGGAGAGGTGGCGACGCTTTGTCCTGTTTGGGCGGTGACGGTGACAGGGATGGTAAGGAGACGGACGATGCCGGCGGGATCCGTGACCCGGAATTGAGGCTGGTGGGCGCCGGCGACGGTGGAGGGCAACGCCCGGAAATGGACCACCCAACTGCCAGGGGTCTCAAAGAGGACGGGAGGCTGGATATCGACGCTCAGTCCCGTGGGTAGGCCGGTCACGGTTGCGTTGGCGAGCGGAACCACGCCGCGGGTGGAACTGTTGGCGCTCACCTCGATCATGGAACTCTTCCCGGCGGCCAGGGACAATGACGCCGGGGAGGCACTTAAGGTAACAGCCGCGGCGGAGGAGCGGAATTGCGCTGCTGGAAACGCGGGAGTGGTGAGCAGGCTGTTGGCCCTGGCGCTGAGGCCGGAGCATTGGATGCCGAACTTACCTACCTGATAGGGGCCATTGCGGCCGGCGAGGCTGATCTTGGGGCCGAGGAAATCGAGCGCGATGGAGTTGACGCCGGGGGTCAGCACGCCGGAGCCATTGGCGTAGTCGATGGAATCGGTGGAGTCGTAGAGAGAGCCGCTCCAGACACACTTTCCGCCGGGGGTGTAGTGGACACCGATAGTGACGCGCAGGATGTCCAATTGGGCTCCAGGGCCAGTGATGACGCCGGCCGCGGAGTTCTGTCCGGTGAGATAGAGATCGCCGCGGTCGAGGGATGACAGGGGCCAGTTGGGGGTGGGGCCAACGGTGTCGCGTTCATCGGCGATGATGTCGTCGCCGTTGGCCTTTTCGTAGACGAGCACGGCATTTGTTTTTTCATACGGCCCTCCGGCTCCGAGCAGGGCAACGATTTCCTTGGCTGGGAAGGTGAGGCTCATTTGGGCTCCGCCGGCGGGGAGAGTGGCCGCGGTGGAAGCGAGGAGGGACTTCCCGTTACCGGCCTTGAGGTACATGTGAAGCCGGTATTTGCCGGCGGCGGCGATGTTGAGGGTGGCGGTAGTGACGATGCGGTCGGTGAGGCCGTTGGAGTTGTCGTCGATGGCCTGATCCTGAAAGGCGAGGAAGGATGCGGTAGCGGGGCTGACTTGGAAGGCGGCGGCCACGGGGGTGCTCACGATGTCCGTTTGGGCGGAGATAGGAGTAGGAAGGCAGATGGCTAGGATGATCCGACAACAAAGCAGGGCAACGACAAGGCGCATGCGGGTACCTCTTCAGTGCAAGCTCTTGGGCTTAAAATCGCAGAACAGAAACCTTTGCAGATCGTCGGGGGAAATGGAGGAAATCAGGAAGATGTCAGAAAACCAAAAGGTTTCCGCCAACAGTTCGGCGCCCAAGTAGTCGCTGTGCACCCCCTCGACGCCGCACACTTTGGTGCCGCTCGATGTATCGAACACTTCAAAGTAGATGGTCCCGTCTTTCTGCAGAGTCTTGTCTCCGGTGCGTGAACCCGTGAAACTCTGTAGGGCGATCAGCCGTCCACTTGGCGACGGCAGTGCCGCGGAAAACGGGTAGCCCCAATACTTTCCTGCCCTGGCATACTCTTTTCCTTTGTAGGTGATCTTCTCCCGTGGAGTGTCGTTCCACAGAATGGACTTGCGATGAAGGGTTACGGGTTGTGCGGACTTCCAAAGTTCCTTGGACACGGGGACGGCATGAATCGGGTCGGTAAAGCGTACAAACACGAGCGCATAGTGATTTACCGACTCCGTATCCGGGTCGTATTCCGACCCGACGAGGATCCGCCCGTTGAACATCCGAAAAACCAACGAGCCGGAGTTCGGCAGGGGCTTGGAGAATCGCCAGGGTGCAGGGAGTTTTACTTCCCCGCAGCCGCAGTCCGATGGGTGATAGACCAATGCAACGGACCCCGTGCGGTATTGGGCCGTCAACACCACGGCGAGAAGGAACAGACAAGCGGCAGAGGTCCAGCCAGCCCACTGGCGACCGAGGCGCGGGCGAATTTGGGTTGCAAACTGTACTAGGCGATCCATGTTTTGCTAAACCTCCCTTCGAAGGCAACCATGAACAAAGCGTGCGGGTCCCAGGAATCCGTATGTCCTTGTGTTTCTGGTCTTGCAGGGAGGGGAGGGAACACGCATGCGGGTACCTCTCAGCGCCAATTCTTGGGCAGGAAGCTGCAGAACAGAAACCTTTGCATATCGTCGGGGGAAATGGAGGCAATCAGGTGGAAGTCGGAAATCCAGGATGTCTCGGACAGAAGGTCAGCGCCCAAGTAATCGCTGTGTACCCCCTCGACGCCGCACACCTTGGCGCCGCTCGATGTATCGAACACTTCAATATAAATGGTCGCGTCTTTCTGTAGGGTTTTGTCTCCCTTCCGCGAACCAGTGAAACTCTGCAGGGCAAGCAGCCGTCCACTTGGCGACGGTAGTGCCGCGGCAAACGGGTATGCCCAATGATGGCCTGCTCTGGCATATTCTTTCCCTTTGTAGGTGATCTTTTCCCGTGAGGTGTCGTCCCGCAGGATGGATCTGCTGTGAAGGGTAACGGGTTGTGCGGACTTCCATAGTTCGTTAGACACGGGAATGATATGAATCGGGTCGGAAAAACGTTCAAACACAAACGTATAGTGATTTACCGACTGCGTATCCGGGTCGAACTCCGATCCAACGAGTATCCTTCCATTGAAGGTCCGGAAAACCAGCGAGCCGGAGTTAGGCAGCGGCTCGGAAAATCGCCAGGGTGCAGGGAGGTTGACTTCCCTGCAGCCGCAGTCCAGTGGGTGAACGACCACGGCAACGGATCCCGTGCTATGTTGGGCGGCTAATATTGCGGTGAGAAGAAAAAGGCAAGCCGCAGAGGTCCAGGCAGCCCACTGGCGACCGAGGGGCAGGCGATTTCGAGCCGCGAACTGTGTGAGGCGATCCATGTTTCTGCCCT
The DNA here is from genome assembly GCA_016789755.1 of Bryobacterales bacterium. Lineage (GTDB taxonomy): Bacteria > Acidobacteriota > Terriglobia > Bryobacterales > Bryobacteraceae > CADEFT01. The sequence goes on along the minus strand of JAEUQG010000174.1, from coordinate 18 downwards.
GGTCGGCCCGATGATGAC
>JAEUQG010000172.1 GCA_016789755.1 Bryobacterales bacterium | reverse complement strand
GCGCCCTTTTCGAGGAAGAACGCCTCTTTGCTGTCGGCGGAAAAATGGAGCGCGGACTTCTCGTCTACTGTGGCGGTCAACTGTCTCGGGGCTTGTTTCGCCGGGAGTGTTTCGTCCAAAGTGTAGGTGTACACGTTGTCTTGGCCTGCCGCAGACGCCGCGACCAGCAGTGTTTTTCCGTCGGGGGAGATGATGAACGAAGCCGTGTCGAGCCCTATCGGAAGAAAGCTGATGCGGGAACGGATCTGCTCCCAGTCAATTGCGGTGGCGCCGGCGTCGGATGACTCCGAAGCAGGGACGAAAAGGTTGCTGAAGCGGTCTTCGCGGAAGGGGCGGTGCTGCGGCACGAGGTCAATGCGGGCGATGCGGCGCGGTTCCGTCCGCTGGGCCGTATCGAACAGGAGATAGCGCCCGCTGGGGTGAAACTGGATGTTGCGGATAACGGAGTTCGACAGGAAGGAGACCGGCTTGGAGGCGGTGGCGCCGATGGCGGCGATTTCCACATTCGCGAAGCCCTTCGCGCCTCGTGAAGCAAAGGCCACATACCGCGAGTCCGGGGACCATGCCAGCGCCTTGGGGGCTGCCAGGGGTTGGCGCGGCATGTCGCCGGCTGCTAATTGGCGTTCTTCCTTCTCGGCGAAATCGTAAACCCAAACTGCGCGGCCGCCGCGAAAATAAGCAAGGAACTTGCCGTCCGGTGAAAAGCGCGGCGCGGCGTCGGAATCCGGCGACGAGGTCAGGCGCGTCTCCTGGTTGGATCTGAAATCGTAGAGGTAAACGGAATAGGGCCCCGCGCGGTCGGACACATATACGATTCGCTTGCTATCGGGCGCCCATTCCAACTGTGTTTCGTGCGCATGCGTGTGGGAAACACGAAAGGCGTTCGAATCGGTTGGGGTGCTGGAGGCTGCGAACACTTCGCCGCGCACGATGAAGGCAATCTTTTTCCCGTCGGGCGATAGCGCCATCTCATCGAAGCCGTCCCGCTTGGACTGATGGGTGATGGAAGGCGTAGCGGCCGCACCGCGAAGGTAAACCGGGATGGAGGCCGCCTTGCCATTGTTCGGGTCCATTTTCCATATAGTGAAGTCGCGCTCGAACACCATCAGCTTGCCGTCGTAGGATAGCGTCGGCCACAGTACACGCCCCTCCTTAAACTGGCTAACTTGGCGCGAGGTCCCGCCGATGGGCTGGCGCCATACGTTCTCCACTCCGGTCCGGTCCGAAACGAAGAAGAAGGATTTGCCGTCGGGAGCCCACATTGGCCAGATTTCCCGTGCCGCCCCGTCGCTGATTCGTTCGTAACCGGGAACGGAGCCGGGCTTCACTAGCCATAGCTCGCTGCGGTCGAGATTGCTGTGTCCTTTCCGCCACCATTGCTGCGAAGCGATGCCCCGGGCATTGATGACTACCGTGGTTCCGTCGGGAGATGGGGCCGAGAAGAACTCGTTGGTGTAGCGGTCGGCGGCAACCGGGGTGGGCATTCCTCCAGTCGCCTTGATGCGGAAGACATCGTTCATGCGTCCGATGTCCTGGGAGGAGGAGTGGAAATAGAGCCACTGTCCGTCGCGGGACCAGGCATCGAGCATCTCCACGCCGTCATCGAAGGTCAGCCGGGTCGTGGTTCCGGAGGCGAGTTGCAAAATGTAGATATCGCCTGACCCTGTGCGCGTAGACACGAACGCAAGTTGACTGCCGTCAGGAGAAAAGAGCGGTCGCGATTCATCGGCCGGGTGCGAGACAAGAAGGGTGGCGTCGCCACCATTGGCCGCAACACGCCAGATATCGCCTCCAGACACGAATACGATCTCGTTGCGATTCGGGGATACGTGAGGTTCGGTGAGGTAGACGCGCGCTTGCTGCGCCCACGATAGAGAGACGGCCACAAAGAGGGGAAGAAGGCGCGTCATGGCTACTTCTTATCTTACTCGCGTCCAGGATGCCTGCAAGGGCTGCGGGCGTAAGACGCGGATTTGCGTAGGAGATGCGCAGGGAGTGCATTGCCGATCGGGAAAAACCTGCGGAAGTCATTGATTCTCTTTGCCTGTCGCTTTGGAATTGTTCCTGCCCTGTAAGAACCGAAGGCCTGGAAAGGAGGCCGAAACGATGAAAACGAGAATCTTTGTAGTGGCGATGGCAGCTCTTGTATGGGCCGCAACCGCGGTTTCTCTCGACTTGCCGGTTGCCTATCAAAACGGGCAGCAGCAGGGACAAGGCAAGAAGGCAAAATCGCAGAAAAAGACCGGGCCGCAGGATGGGACCGGTCCGATCCACAGCCCAGGGACGGGCGGCGGGAACGGAGGCGGAAAGCAGGGCAAGCGAGGCGGCCGGAATTAAGCTTGTGTAGCGCGCGGACTCACGTCACACGTATCGCGAGCAAGCTGCGTCGGTGAGAGGACCTGCGGGCGGCGAAGCCTGGGCGCAACCTTAGGAAACGAGGGAGCGGCTAGGTGGTTGCCGCCTTCTTTTTTCGGGCTCCGCGCTTTTCCGCCGGGGGCTGCCGGTCACTTTTTTTCAGGTTGGGGAGGACGATTTGGAGGACGAACTTTTTCTCCCCGTGATCGTCGAATTTGATGGAGATGTGCTCTTCGGTGCAGCCGGTAACGCTTCCCAATCCGAACTTGGGATGCTCGACTTGAGCGCCCGCATTGAAGGGCGGCTTATTGGCCATGAAAAAAGATCCTCAGGTTAAATGGTACCAAACTCAGTAGGTTGTGTCGATAGGAGGGAGGAAATCCACAGCCGGTATGGGAGAATGGAAGGGACATGCTGTTGCGTCTTGCTGTTTTACTACAAATATCAATTTTCTGCTTCGCGCAAACTTCTATTGTCAATTCGCTGAAGAAAGTAGAGAACCGGTACAACAACATCCGTACATTGCGGTTGGATTTCGAGCAAACCCTGTTCTATGCGGCGCAGCCTTCGGCAAAACGCAAGGAGTCCGGGGTGCTGTACCTGCGCAAGCCAGGGAAGATGCGCTGGGAGTATCGGACGCCATCGGAGAAGTTGTTTCTCTCGGATGGAAAAGACGTTTATTATTATAGCTCTGCGGCGAATCGAGTGGAGAAGTCCAAGGTCAAGGAGACGGACGATATGCGCGCTCCGCTGGCCTTTCTCATCGGGCGGTTGGACTTCCAACGGGACTTTCGTGAGTACAGGGTACGGGAAGAGAAAGAGGGGCGGTGGGTGACGGCACTGCCGAAGTCGAGCAAGGCACCGTATCGGGAAGTTCAGTTTCTACTCTTGTCAGATTTTCGCATCGGGCAACTTCGGGTCATGGGGCAAGACGAATCCGTCATGGACTTCTATTTTCGTAACGAAACGCTGAACCCTCCCTTAAGCGATTCGCTGTTCCAGTTCCGGGCGCCTAAGGGGGCCGAGTTTGTGGATGTGACAGAGGACCGCCCATAGGTCGCCTTGCCCGAGCGTTCGCCCTAATGCCATGCCAATGAGTTGGAGTGCCAGAACAACAGACCGGAGGCGGTGAATAAGACCACGAAGATACCGTGCAGAATCGCCATGTTGCGGGCGAGAAGGGGTGGGGCTCCGGATCGTATTAGGATGGCGGTCACGGCAAGGACCATACTCCCATCTTGCGGGCGATCAGCGGAAAGATCATGCCTGCGGTGAAGAAGACCACATACACGAGGAGGAAACTGCGGGCGGGCCAGTTCCAATCCTCCACAATCCGAGACGCCGCAAGCGGCGCCATCAATGCTGCTAGGGCTGCGGCGCCACACGAAGAACCGTCTTACCAGGATCCGGGACCGATTATCGGCGTAAAGGCGACTCAACCCAGTTCCACAGCGGCCATCTCGCGGCGGTTACGGAGGTAGAGGCGAGTGCCGGACAAAGTGGGTGGCGTCCAGGACAGCCCATTCAGGATTTGCGCCTTAGCCAGGATCTTGAAGCCTTGTGGGGAAGGCTGGGCAAGCATGAGGTTGCCGTCCTGATCGAGGGTGACCAGCGTATCGCCGGCGGCCAGGAAGGTGGCTTTTTCAATGCTACGCTCCTGCCAGAGGATCTTGCCGGTGGCGGCCTCAACTGCTGTGAGAATGGCTTGGCTACCCTTGCCGCCGCTGGTGAAGTAGTAGGCTGAGCCCGTCCGAATAGCGTTGCCGTGGTGAAGGCGCAGGCGGTTGGAGGCCCAGAGTTCCTTGGCCCTGGTGCGAAGGCCGTCGCGGGTAAGTTGGATGACTTTGGCTCCGGCTCCGTATTCGGCGGAGATGAACAGGAGCCTGTCTTGGGGGGACCAGACAGGTGTGGCCACGGCGATGCCGAAGTCGGCTTTGAAGGGGACGGACCATTGGGGGTCGCCGTTGTGTGGCTTGACCGCCAAGAGCGCGCCATCCATCAGCATCACCAGTTGTTCCAGTCCGTCAAGGTTGATGAGGATGGGCGAAGAATATGCATTGGGAAGGTTGTTGCGAGACCACAGGAGTCGGCCGTCGGAGACATGGAAGGCCATGAGGGCTTTGCCGGGACCTCCAGCGGGAACGATGACGGAATCGCGGAACGCGATGGGCGAGGAGGCGTAGCCGTAGTCGAGCCGGGTGGCTTTGTGGTCGGACCAAAGCTGCTGAGTCCAAAAGAGCTTGCCAGAAAGCATGTCGAGGCACTGGAGCCTGCCGGTGGCTCCGGCGGTAATCAGGCGGCCGGAGATTAGAAGGGGTGCTGCGAAGGGGCCAGAACCCATTTCCGCGTATGCGCTGGTGAAGGAGACCGGGGTCGTGTCTTCCCATTTGGTGCTGCCGGTGGCGGTTTCGACAGCAATGGCTGTTTCCTGGCCGGGGCGGCCGTAGAGCGTGTATGCCAGCGGGTGAGCGACGGAAATGGCGGAGAATCCTTCGCCAAGGGGACGCTTCCATAAGATGCGGGGACCGGAGGGGGCCCAGCTTTGCTTGATGGATACGGCCGGAACGGTGAAGTTGCGATGAGTGCCGCCCCACTGCGTCCAGTTGGGAGGCGGTCCCTGGGCGAAGGCTGGTAGGGATGGGAGAGCGAGCAGCGTGCGGCGGGTCATTGCTGCTTAGACGAAGAAATGGGGGGCCATGGTTCCTTGCGTAGTACGGAGACTTGTTTGCTACGGTGTTGTGAGGAGCGGGGAGTGTGCTAGGATTGGCGATTGCCGAAATCCGACGCTCGCGAATCGTCCTGTTTTCAAGTGAATGGCAAAGAAAACTGCTCCCAAGACAACTCCTGTCGAACCCGCCGCGGTGGTTGCGCCTGTACCGGCCGACGTTCGGCGCTATTGCGCGGTGCTCTTTCTCATCTGCCTGGCAGTTTTTTGGCCGGCGACGAACAACGATTTCGTGTTGTACGACGACTTATCCTACATTCACCAGAATCCGCCCGTGCGATCGGGGTTGTCCTTGGACGGTATATTCTGGGCCTTGACGAGCGTTGAGAAGTATTACTGGCATCCGCTGGCGTGGATTTCGCACATGGTGGATGTCAGCGTGTTCGGGCTCAACGCGTCGGGGCATCATGCCGTAAGCGTGGTGCTGCATGCGCTGAATGCGGCGGCCCTGCTGCTGGCAGTGTGGCGGCTGACGGGGGCGCTGTGGCCGGCGGCGCTGGTGGCGGCCTTGCATTCGCTCCATCCGCTACGTGTGGAATCGGTGGCTTGGGCGGCGGAGCGCAAGGACGTGCTTTCCGGTCTGTTCTTTTCGCTGGCCCTTCTGGCCTACGCGAACTATGTGCGGGGCAGCAAAAGGGCATACTGGGGATTCCTGGGCGCCGCGGCGGCGGCGTATTGTTCGAAACCGACCGTGGTTCCACTGCCGGTGATCCTTCTGATTCTGGACTGGTGGCCGCTGGGGCGGACGAAGACCACGTCATGGGTGGCACTGATTCGGGAGAAGGCGCCGGTGATTGCGATGAGCGCGGCGGTATCGCTGCTGACGATTGCTGGGCAGCGGGAAGTGGCGATGTTCACCTTGGGTCAACTGCCACTGGACATGCGCATTCGAAACGCGATGCGGGGATATGGCGGGTACTTGGAGAAGTTCTTCTATCCGTTGGATTTGGGGGTGTTTTATCCGCACGAGGAATTGGGTGCAGGGGCAGGTTTTGTATTGGCGCTTGCCATCGGGTTGCCGTTTGTGGGCGCGTGGGTGTTGCGAACGCGGGCTCCCTATGTAGCCGCGGGGTGGTTATGGTTCGTCGTGGCGATGCTGCCGACTTCGGGGCTTCTACAATCCGGCCAGCAGGCCTACGCCGACAGGTTCACTTATATTCCGGCAGTGGGACTGGCGATGATCGTTGTATTTGGAGCGGCGGAACTGCTGCGGCCGGCTCCGGTAGCTGTGAGAGCCGCGGTGGCGGGTTGTGTTCTGTTGGTGCTGGCCGCACTGAGCGTGAACCAGATTCAATACTGGAAAGATACGGACAGCATGGCGCTGCGGGCCATCGCGGTGACGAAGAAGAATCCGAACATGCACTGGTTGCTGGCGGACAAGTACATGGGGGAAAGCCGCTATGACGATGCCTTGCAGCACTACCGGCAGTTGACCGTGGAATATCCGGAATATCCGGATGCCTATCGCAAGATGGGAAACATCCTGATGCGCAAGAAAGAGTATGCGCAGGCGTTGGCGCCGATCGACACGGCGATCCGGTTGAAGCCGGAGGATGTGGAATTGCGGAAGCTGCGATCCCTGGCGCTGATCCAGATGGGGCGGACGAATGAGGCGCTGGAGGCGCTCCGGAACGTGCTGCGAATGTCGCCGTCCGATCCGCAGGCGCGGCAATGGCTACAGGCGATCGGTGGAGAGGCTGGGCGTTAGGCCGATGGCATCGGGGACACAGCTTTTCCAACCGTCGAAGGTGGCGGCAGTCCTGATCCTGGGCTTCGTGCTGACCCTATTCGTGCTGAGTTCGGGGAAAAGCACGACGTCGGACGAGAGCCCTCACATCGCGGCGGGGCTTTCCTATGTAACGACCGGCAAGGTGATTCTGAACACGCAGCATCCCCCGCTGCTGAAGTTGCTGGCCGGGCTGGCGCTGCGGGCCGGCGGCGTTCAATGGCCGGACACGGCGGAGACGCGTGCGCTGGAAACAGCGCATGAGCCGCGTCTCGAGTGGGATTTGGGAAAAAAAATCATCGGGGACAACGGCGGGGAGCATGTGATGTTCTGGGGGCGGCTTCCGATGATACTGCTGGCAGGGTTGTACGCGGGCGCTGTATTTCTGTTGGCTCGGGATCTGTTGGGGCCGGTGGCGGCGCTGTGCGGGCTGTTCCTTTTTGTAACCGATCCGCTGGTTCTGGGTCACGCGTATCTGGTGACGACGGACACGGGATTTGCGGGATTCACCGTGTTGTTTCTGTTCACCTACTGGCGTTATTTGCAGCGGGGGGGGCGGAAGTTGCTGGTGCTGAGTGGAATGACGCTGGGATTGGCGATGGGCTGCAAGTTCTCCGGGGCGGCACTGGTTCCCATAGCGATGGTGCTCTACCTGGTTTCGCTACGGCGGGACGGCGGTGACGGCCGCAGGGGAGCGGCGCAGCATTCGATTGCGATCGGCGGCTTGTTTGCGGTGGCTTTCGTGGTTCTCTACTGCCTGTATTTACTGCCGCCTGATCCGATGGCCTACGCGACCGGCTACAGCCAGGTGAATGCCGACCACATCCGCGATTACAGATTCTATCTGGCGGGCGAATTTGGGCCGCACCGCAGCAGCTATCTGGCAATCGCTTATCTGGTGAAGCAACCCGTGGCGAGCCTGCTGCTGGCGGCGATCGGACTGGTCGGGCTAATGCGCGCAAAGCAGGTGAGCTTTCCGGCCAAAGTGCTGCTGCTGCTGCCGCCGCTGATTTTCTTCGCTGGTTATGCGGAAAAGGCCGCGAACATCGGGGTGCGGTACATGATCCCGGTATCTGTCTTCTTACTGATGGTGGGCGGGTTTGGGTTGGCGGGATTGCTGCAATCGGCCGTGGCTTGGAAGAAAGGGACGGGGGTGGTGCTTGGCCTGTGGGCCGCACTGGCGGCGGTGGGCGTAGGCACCGATCATCTCTCCTACTTCAACGAGTTGGCGTGCGCCTCCACGCCGGGCAAGATCGGGTGGGGCGGCGGTTCGAGTTGCGGATTGGCGTGGCTCGACGACAGCAACGTCGATTGGGGGCAGGGATTGCCGCAGGTGCGGAAATGGATTGCGGAGAATGCCAACGGGAGCCCGGTGAAGCTGGCGTATTTCGGAAGTGTCTCGCCGAGCGCCTTCGGCGTGAACGTGCCGGTGTTGGAATACACCGACCTGGCGATGAAGCAGGAGCCGGGTTTGTACATCGTTAGCGCACATTTCGTCCTGCGGGCGCGTCCGCTGGTGGGTGGCGAATGGCTTCGTGGAGAACCGGAGGCGGTGATCGGACATTCGCACTACGTTTATGAAGTACGGTAGGCGAGGCGAGGGCGGCGGGATTATCCTGGTTGGATGCAACGACGGACCTTTGTAGGGCTGCTCCCATCGATGGCATTGGCTCAAGGAAAGTGGCGGGCGGGGTGCCAGACGAGAGCCTATGGATCGCCGCTGCCGAAGAGGGACGAATTTCTCGCGGCGCTGGATGGGATTCGGGAGGCGGGGTTTGCGGGCTTTGAAACGAATTTCGTTAGCCTGGAGCATTCCTTCGAGAATGCCTCGCCGATGAAAGAAGAGTTCTCAAAGCGAGGGTTGGAGTTAATTGGGCTCCACGGGTCGCCGCGGCTGGCAAATGCGGAAGTTGCGGAAGCCGAGATGCGGAAGGGGGAGCGGATCGCGCAGGGGATTCGCTCGCTGGGCGGGCAGCTCTTTGTGATGAGCGGATCGGGGATCGCAAGGTCCGCGGATGGGACTCTGCGGGGAGATGCGATGGAGTTGTGGTGCAGGAATCTTAACGCATTCGGGCGGTTCTGCGCGAATGAAGGGGTCAGGCTGTGCGTACACAACCATGCCAAGGAGGTGAGCAACAGGGCCGAAGAGTTACTGGCCGTCATGGAGGGGACGGACAAGCGGTGGGTATCGTTCGTGGTGGATGTGAGTTTCTTCCTGGATGTGGGATTGAAACCGGAGGATTGGGTGGGCCGTTTCGCCGGGCGGATGGAGGGGATTCACGTGCGCGATCACAAGGCGGGAAAAGAAGTGGTACTGGGTGAAGGGGAGTTGAATGGAGAGGCTGTGGCGGCGGCGTTGCGCAACAACGGGTGGTCGGGCTGGGTGATTCTGGAATTGAACCGTCGCACGGACCGGACCAGCTTTCGGATGATCGACGAAGCGCGGGGCTGGATGAAGTTGCGGATGGGTATCTGAAGTTAGGGACGCGGCAGTTCGGCTTCGTAAACGCGGCCATGATCGTCGGAGGCGAGGACGATCCAGGGGGCGTCAGAGGGCATGGGGAACTTGGGTCCGGTGACGTTGTTTACGGGCAGAGGGCCGGGAAGGATCAAAGGGGTGGGCGCGGAGCCGACCCGAACGGCACGTGTGGCGGTGGATAGGAGGGCGATGAAGCCGGGGGGCGGCCGGCGTCGATAGACAGAATGCAGCAGGAAAAGGGTATCTCCGCCGATGACGGCGATGGGGCGGCTTGGCTCGGCTTCCGGAGTACGAGTGGCATACGGGTGATTGGTCCAACGGCCTGCGTGATCGCGCACGCGCAGGACGAGTTGCGGTTGGTCCATCATGTCGAGCGAGTTCTTGGTTGCGACGAAGAGAACGCCGTTGCGGCCGAGGGCGATGTTGAAGTGATCGTCGGCGGTTTTGTTGCCGGCGTCGACGGTTTCCACCGGATTCCAGTGCGAGTCGTAAACACGGAATAGGACCTTGTCCTGGGCTTGGTCCGACCAAATAACGCCGATGCCATTGGGGAGAGCCGTGATGGCGCAGATGTCGTCATCGGCGGCAGGTTCGGCGCTAACTTCGACGGGGGGCTGCCAATGGTTGCCGGACGAATCAGTGGAGGCGCGGACCCACATGCGGCGGAGTTGGTTGTAAGCGATCCACCAGCGGCCGGCGTGGTCGCGGGCGAGGGTGGCCGTTTCGGTCGGTGCGTCTAGGGGGAACACGACGGGCTTAGCTTGGGAGACATAATTGCCGGTCACGAACCGGGCGCGGACGAAGGCTATCCGATTCTTCTCGACCAGGACGGCGGCGATGTCGTCGGTGGAAGCCCAGACATCGGCTTGGCTTGGTAGACCGGTGAGGAGAGAATGCAAGTCATCGCGAGGGGTCCACCGGTTGGGCGAGCGGCGCCACAGGCGGCTGCCGCCGGGTTCGGGCATCCAGGCCCACCATGTTCCCTTGGCATACCAAAGTTTGGATTGCGGCTTGTCCTTGGTGGGTGCGGGTACGCCCGTCTCGAATACGGGGTTGGAGGCGGCTAAGGCGCTCCAGGCGAACAGGAAAAGCAGCATTCCCTGGGAAGTATACAAGAAGGCTCGTGAGGATAGTGGGAGAACGGTGGGTTTTCTCTCATTTGCAGTGCATCAACGTGATAAAAACAGCGGATCGCGGGCACTACATGGATTGAGCGAAGGAGTGTCGCCGTGGTCCGCGGATTTATCACGATCGTTAGTGCCGCAGTGCTTGCTGCTGTCATCGAGGCGAAGCCGAAAGAAGTAACCCTGGCGTCGATTCCGGCGGTTTTCGAGCCGAACCTCGGGCAGGCCAGAAACGATGTGCTGTATCTGACGCGGGGGCCGCACGGCGCCTTGTACTTGCGGGAGGATGCCGTGGTGGTGCAGATTCCCAGGTCCGAGGAAACCATCGAGATTGCGCCGCGGAAGACATCCAGCAGGCCGCGGGTGGAAGGGCTGGGGTTGCAGACTGGCGTGAGCAACTACCTGCGGGGGGAAGACGAATCGAAGTGGATTCGCGGGGTGCCGCATTACTCCCGCGTGCGGTATGAGGGGGCCTTTCCGGGAATCGATATCGTCTTTTACGGAACCCAGTCCGAACTCGAGTTCGATGTAGTGCTGCGTCCACATGCGGCGGTCGAGCACGTCCGGTTCCAGGTCCGAGGCGCACGCAAGGTGCGCCGCAATCGCGATGGTAGCCTGTCTTTGCAGACCGCGCGCGGCGAGTTGCGCCTGGGCAGGCCATTCGCCTATCAGCCGGCGGTTGAGGGGCAGCGCAGGGTGGAGTGCTCCTTTCTGGTGCAGCGGGACGGCGGGTTTGGCTTCCGGGTGGGCGACTATGACCGGAATCAGCCATTGATCATCGACCCCACACTGGTGACGACATACATTGGTGGGAACGATGTC
>JAEUQG010000107.1 GCA_016789755.1 Bryobacterales bacterium | reverse complement strand
CTGCCGCCGGAGACGTGAAGGATTATCCGCGCATCGCCAAACTGCAATCGGAACTGCTGGTGCATGCTCTCGCTTCGCGCCAAACCAACGTCGCCACCTACATGCTGACGAAGTGCCAGAGCCTGGTGCGCCTGCCCTGGCTCGGCTACACGACGCTGCGCCATCACGATTACACGCACACCAACGCCGATTCACCTCGCGCGCAGCGCATTCTGCGCGATATTTGCCGCTGGCACGTCGAGGAATTCGCGTTCCTGTTGTCGAAGCTCGCCTCCATCCGGGAGGGCGACGGCACGTTGCTCGACAACTGCTGTCTCGCCTTCCTTCACGAACACGCCGAGGCGAACGCTCACAAGAACAACGGGCTGGTGGCTATCCTTGCCGGCCACAGGAAACTGGCGAAGGGAGCCCACTCGAAAACCACCGGGACGATGGCCGAGCTCTATCTGGCTCTCGCCGCGGACATCATGGGCGCGCCCCTGGACCGTTTTCCCACCGGGGCGCGCAAGCTGGAAGGCATTGCCGCCGGCTAATCCGCTGCCGCGCCGCTCTTCCAATAGGCGGGCAGATTGGGCTTTGTATCCACCAGGATTTCGTAGATTGCGCGCCGGTCGGCTTCGGTCAATGAGGCGTACTTCGCGCTCTTCTCTTTCCCCGTCAGCACATCGTGCAGCCGCTTGTAGATGCGCTCCCGCGCCACTTCCGGCATGCTGTCGAAGGCTTCGGTGTAAATCATGTAGGTCAACGGATATTTGAAAACGCGCTTCTTCAGATCGAGATCGCGCAGGGAGCGGCCCTTCCTGTCGCGCGGGCCACGCTGCGGAAACGTTTTCTGATACGTGCTCACTCCGGTGACCGGTTCGACGATGGGATCCTCGTCGACGAACAGCATGTACTGCACCATCTCATCGACCGCGGAATCGATGCGGCGGTTGGTGGATTCACTCATTGTCGCGTCGGGCTGATTGAAGGCCTTGTTGATGCCGGCCTGATAATGCATCGCCATGCGCGCTTCCCATCCGACGCGGGTAATGAGGTTCGTCATATGCGTCTGATGCTCCAGCACCAGCAGCGCCACGATGTCGCTATGCGGAGCAAGGTACGCGCCCGTATCGAACTTTGCGGCAAGGCTTGTCAGATTCTGCGTGCCTTCTTTCTCCAGTTGATCCGGATGATCGCGGTCGCGGATAAGGGCGTTGCCCAGATGATACTGTGAGCCGTGCTTGCCCGATACATACCATCCGCCCCAGCGTTCTTTCATCGGGCTGCGGTGATCGGTGATGAACGTGCCTGCCTGAAACACCGGCATGCCGGAGGGTTCCGGATAGACGCTGCGCACGACGATGCCCGGCACGCCCAGCGTCCCACCGGACTGGTGGCACTGCAAACAGGCGTCGCGGCGGTCGAAGCGCGGTTTGGCCACGTCCTCGATATCCAGCGAATAGAAGATCACGCCCTGCTTCGGATCGAGGGCCGCCAGTTCCAGCACATCGCCGCCGCGCACCCATCCCACCGACACTTCGTCGTTGAAGTAGATGGCGCGAGGCAGGCGGGGGGAAATCCGCGGGGCCTGGAAACTGGTTTTCGAGAACACGAACACCTGCGAGTCGAGATTGACGTTGAGGTGCTTCAGCAGGCTGCGCAGATGGCCCATCCCGTTGTCCTCGAAGTCGAGTTTCACTTCGCCGCGCGCAATGCGCTGGCCCAAACGGTGAATCGGGTCGTCGGCCTGTGTTTTGGAATAACGGATGGCCTCATGGTCGATCGGCACCAGATACGACCCGCTTAACTCCGCCAGCGCCCAGCCGGCGGTGAGAATCAGTGCTGCAACGAGGAGTTTAATTCGCTTTGGCATGTACATGTACCATCGATTCGCAAAGTGGTTTGACCGGACCGGGGGAGTCCAATACATCGGATAGAGTGGTCTGAGAAAAGGCATCTTCGACGAGGGCCAGAGCCGAATCCATACGACGGTGCAACGCGCAGAGGCGGGCGCCGTGCCCCTTCAGCCCCAGCGGGCAGTAATGAATGCGCCGGATCGGATCGACCGAATTCACGACATCGAGGATGGTGACCGAATCGGCGCCGCGAGCGAGTGTAAAGCCCCCGTGCTTGCCGCGCTGCGCGTTCACCAGACCCGCGCGCCCCAGGGCCTGCATCACCTTCAAGAGATAGTCGGTGGGCAGTTTTGCGGCGGCGGCGATGGATTGCGCCGTCTGCGGAGCGTCGGGGTTCTGAGCGAGCACCACCATCGCGCGCAAGGCGTATTCCACGGTCTGGGAGATCATACTGGGGACAGTATACCGATATGTGGATATGGATGTCCAGATATGAGTTTGGGTCATTCCTTGCACCCCCATCCGCAAGCCCTGCGTGGTGGATTCCCCTCCGCCGTTGCAAGCAAAAGACTTCGTCCGCGGCCTCCGGCGTGCACTCTGCAAGGCGTACCGGGGCAACCGGTCGAAAAAAACAAAGGAGAACGAAAATGTTCCGACGCGCTTTTCTAACCGTGACGCTGGCCGCCGCCGCTTCCGCCCAGGGAGGTCCCAACTTCCCCACCGCTGTGGCGCCCGCCACCGCCGAGGAGGCCAAACAACTCACCTTCATGCGGGAAGAGGAAAAGCTCGCCCGCGACCTCTACCGGCGGTTCTTCGGCAAGTACAACATCGCCATCTTCGACCGCATCTCGAAAAGCGAGCAGGCGCACTATGAAGCCATCGGCAATCTGTTGACCCGATACAATCTCCCCGACCCCGCCGCCAATCAGCCCGAAGGCGTCTTCACCAATCCGGAACTGCAGTCCCTCTTCCAGCAACTCGCCGCCAAGGGCGACGCATCCCTCAAGGACGCGCTCGAAGCCGGTGCGCTGGTGGAAAGAACCGACATCGCCGATCTTGAAACCTCCATCAAGGCCACGATCAAAGCCGACATCAAGCGAGT
>JAEUQG010000248.1 GCA_016789755.1 Bryobacterales bacterium | reverse complement strand
CCCAGTAGCGCGTCGATTGGTGAGGTAATTCGGAAGTTGAATCCGATTCTGAATGCAGTTATGGCTCCGACGCAAACACCAATGCAGTTGGCGGTCTGCCCGGAAGCACTGGGACTATCAGTTCCTATACAAACGGTGCCGCAGGAAACCTGCGACATCGCAACGCGCCTGTGCCCCACTCTACCGAAGCCCTTGTCGTACAATAGCCCTCGTAATGCCCCCCTCGCTATTCACTCTTCTCTGCGCGGCAGCCTTGGCGCAACAAACGCCCCCTGCCCCAGTCATTTCCCCCGAAGTTCATCCCGACCGCCGCGTCACCTTCCGCTTCCGCGCCCCCAGCGCCAAAGAAGTCTTCCTCTCCCGCGAAGCCGGCCCCCGCATCCCCATGGCCAAAGACGACAAAGGCCTCTGGACCCTCACCACCGATCCCCTCGAGCCCGACTACTACGGCTACTCCTTCGTCACCGACGGCGTCAGCATGATGGACCCCAACAATCCCCTCATGAAGCCCAACCTCCTCAGCCCCCAAAGCATGGTCTACGTTCGCGGCGCCAACGCCTGGGACCTCCGGCCTAACATCGCCAAGGGCATGCTGCACCGCCATTTCTATCACTCCCCCATCGTCGGCGATGATCGCGACTACTTCGTCTACACCCCGCCCGGCTACGATCCCAAAGCCTCTAAATCCTATCCCGTCCTCTATCTCCTCCACGGCTTCAGCGACGATGCCAGCGGCTGGACCGCCGTCGGACAAGCACACACCATCCTCGATAACCTCATCGCCGACGGGAAAGCCAAACCCATGCTCATCGTCATGACCCTCGGCTACGGCGCCCCCGAGTACGTCTCCCGCACCAATCGCGACCCCGCCCTGCGCGAACGCAGCTTCCAGCGCTTCCGCGATGCCTTGCTCGGTGAAGTCATCCCCGCCGTCGAGCGCGACTACCGCGCCTCGAAAAGCACCAAAGACCGGGCCATCGCCGGCCTCTCCATGGGCGGCGCCGAATCCCTCTTCGTCGGCCTCAACGCAACCGAGCGCTTCTCCTCCATCGGCGCCTTCTCCTCCGGCGGCATGGGTAACGATCTCGAAAAATCCTTCCCCACTCTCAACGCCAAAGCCAACGATCGCCTCCGCCTGCTCTGGATCGCCTGCGGCGTCGACGACCGCCTCATCGATTCCAACCGCAAATTCCTCGAATTCCTCAAATCCAAAGACGTAAAGTACCAGTGGAAGGAAACTCCCGGCGCCCACACCTGGACCGTGTGGCGCCGCTATCTATCCGAGTTCCTCCCACTCCTCTTCCGCTAACCTAAGCCCTTATACCTTCGGCTTGGGCGGAGGCAACTCCCGAGCCTCACACTGGCTCTGGAACCCCTGCCGCGCATGAGCGCCGTCGCAGAACGGCTTGTTCTCCGACAACCCGCAGCGGCACAGCGAAATCACGGTCCGCCCCGCCAGTCCATAGGCGTTCCCAGCGGCGTCCACAATCGCCATGTCTCCTTCAATTCGCAATGGACCATTGTTTATTACGGTGATCTTTGTATCAGGCATGTCCCACGATGGTAGCAAAGCCCGCCGATATAATGAGTCGAATGCGGCTTCCTTTGGTCTGTATCCCGCTCCTGCTCGCCGCCCCCGCCGTCTTCCCGCAATCCGGCCTCGCACCGGAAGCCCTCCTGCTCGCCAAAGTGAAACTCCGCGCCGCCGAAAATCTCGAACGCCTCCCCAACTACACCTGCCTCGAAACCATCGAACGCTCCCGCCGCCTCGTCTCTTCCCGCCGCTTCGAACTCATCGACATGCTCCGCCTCGAAGTCGGCTTGGTCAACCGCAAAGAACTGTTCGCCTGGCCAGGCTCCGGCGAGTTCACCGACCAGGAAATCTCCGACATGGTCGGCCACGGCGCCATCGGGAACGGCAGCTTCGCCATCCACGCCCGTTCCCTCTTCCTCTCCGGAACCCCCGAGTTCACCTACATCGGCGAGCGCAATCGCGACGGCCGCAACACCGTTCGCTGGGACTACCGGGTACCTCTCCTCCATAGCGGCTACCGCCTTCGCGTCAAACCTCTCGAAGCCATCGTCGGCTACAGGGGTTCCGTTTGGGTCGATGCCGCAACCCTCGATCTCGCCCGCATCGAAATCCAGGTCACCGAAATCCCTCCCCACTTGCCCGTTTCCGCCGCTTCCGAGGTCCTCGAATATCAAAGCGTCTCC
Source organism: Bryobacterales bacterium (assembly GCA_016789755.1). Classification (GTDB taxonomy): domain Bacteria; phylum Acidobacteriota; class Terriglobia; order Bryobacterales; family Bryobacteraceae; genus CADEFT01. The sequence goes on along the minus strand of JAEUQG010000248.1, from coordinate 20,421 downwards.
ATCGGCCAGGGCGCTTTCCTTCTGCCCCACACTTCCGCATTGGTAATCGCCGATCTGCAGGGCAACGAAAGCCGCAACAACACGCTCTTCTCCAATTGCCGCCAGTTCGCCGGCGAATCCGTTCTCTCCTTCGGAGACGCGCCCGAAACCTCAGCCGCGCCCCGCCCCGCCCCGCGCCTGCTGCAATTGCCCCCGGATCTCGAATTCCAGTTGGAACTCCGTACTCCCATCGAAGCCGGAACCACCGCCGTCGGCGACGCGCTCGAAGCCTTCGTAGTAAAAGACGTCAAACTGAAAAACACCATCCTCCTTCCCAAAGGCGCAAAGATCACCGGACGCGTGTGGAAGCTCGAACGGCTCCAAACCCCTTCCCGCACCGAGTGGGTCGCCGGCCTCCTCTTCCAGCGCTTCGCCTTCGATCACTTCTACGGCGAACTCCACGCCCGCCTCGTCCCTCCCGTCCCCGGCTCCTCGTCCCCCTGGGAGCGCGTCGATTCCCTGCGCAGCCACACCATCGTCCGCGAACAACCCGCCGCCAGCCCGAGGATTGGTATCCTAAATCTGAAAGGTGAGCGGGGAAAACTGCCTGCCGGCACGCGCCTCTACTGGCGGACCTTACCCCTTTCCCGTGAGGAGAAACCGTGATTCACTTCGAGCCTGACAACGACAGGTCATTGCTCACTTCCGCCATGGAACTGGGGAAGACGCGCGTCAGGAACCTGATCGAAAAATATCCTGACTTCTATCCCATGTACACGGAACAGGGCGTCTGGAAACACGACGGCCCCGCCTGGACACATTGGTGCGATGGCTTCCTGCCCGGAATGATGTGGGTCTTCCGCAAGCACTCCCCCGCCGGCAGCGAGGAAGAAAAGTTCTGGCTCCAACAGGCCGTCCGCTACACCAAGCCCCTTGAGCCGCGTAAGAAAGACCGCGACGTCCACGACCTCGGCTTCATCTTCCTATCCACCTATCAGCGCTGGTTCCGGCTCACCAAAAATCCCGAAATCCAGCAGGTCGTCATCGAAGCCGGAAAAACTCTCGCCCAGCGCTTCATGGAAAAGGGCCACTACCTGCGCAGCTTCGTCGCCGACAACTCCCTCTTCATCGACATCATGATGAACGTCGGCATTATCTTCTATGCCGCCCGTGAAACCGGCGACCGCAAACTGCGCGACATCGCTCTCCGCCATTGCCTCACCACCCGCCGCGTCCTCGTCCGCGGCGACGGCTCCACCGCCCACGAAGGCATCTTCGACGTCGATACCGGAGAGTTCCTCAAACAGACCACCCACCAGGGCTTCCGCGGCGATTCCTGCTGGTCCCGCGGCCTTGCCTGGAGCCTCTACGGCTTCTCCACCGCCTACGAGTATTCCCGCGATCCGCGCTTTCTCGATACCGCCGAAAGCTGCGCCGATTACTACATCACTCACGCCAACTCCGACGGCATCCCGCCCTGGGACTTCAACGCTCCTTCCGAAAGTCGCAAAATGATCGATACCTCCGCCGCCGCCATCGCCGCCGGAGGACTCATGCGTTTGTCGCGCCTGCTCCACGATCCCGTCAAAGGCCACTTCTACTGGAGCGCCGCCACCCGCATCATGCGCACTCTCTGCCTCAATCACCTCTCGCACAACGATCCCAAATGGGAAGGCGTCCTCAAAGGCGGCGTCTACCACCTCCACAAGGAACTAGGCGTCGATGAAAGCGTGATGTGGGGCGAGTACTTCTTCATCGAAGCGCTCGACCACCTCCTCGGCTAGATCCCGGCCAGCGTCTTCGCATGCGCCGTTACTCCAGCCGCCAGTCCGCTCAGCGAGTAACCGCCTTCTAACACCGACACTACCCGCCCGCCGCAAAAGCGGTCCGCGATCTCCATCATCGCCAGCGTCATATCCCGGAAATCGGTATCCGTCAGCCGGAACCGTCCCAACGGATCCCCCGCCCGCGAATCGAACCCCGCTGAAATCATCACCAGATCGGGCCGGAACGCCGCCGCCGCCTCGCTCAAATGCTTCTGAAACACCGGCAGGATCTCGCTCCGCCCCGCCCCGGCCGGAAAAGGAAAATTGTGGATCCGTCCTTCCCCTTTCCCTTCTCCCCGCTCCTCCGGCATCCCGCTCCCCGGATACCACGGATGCTGATGCGTCGACAAAAACAACACCGACCCGTCTTCGTAAAAAATATCCTGCGTCCCGTTGCCGTGATGCACATCCCAATCCGCAATCAGCACCCGAGCCACGTGATGCCGCTTCTGCGCGTAGCGCGCCCCGACGGCAATATTGTTGAATACGCAAAACCCCATCCCACGCGCCGGCGTCGCATGATGCCCCGGAGGCCGCACCGCGCAAAACGCGTTCTTCGCCTTACCCGTCACCACCGCATCCACCGCCGCGCAAACGCCGCCCGCCGCCCGCAGCGCCACATCCAGCGAATCCGCCGACACCGCCGTATCCCCCGTGGTCAGATTTGTCAACCCGGACCGTATGTCCCGTTTCGCCGTGGCTATGTAGCCGCGCGTGTGGCACAATGCCACTTCATCCTCGGTTGCCGGTCGTTGCGTCAGCGCCTGAAACCCCGGCGCCAATTTCTCCAAAGCCTCAGTAACCGCCACATACCGCGAGACCGCCTCGGGGTGCCCCTCGCCCGTGTCGTGCTTCCGATAAACAGCATCCAGCAGCAGTGCGGTCCGTGGTTCTTTCATGAACCAACCAGTATAAGGCTATACTCCCAAGTCCCCAAAGGTCACATCCGCATTCTCCGCATTCCGACTTCCGGCTCCTGTCTCCCGTCTCCCATGTCCTGCAAGGACATCGGGGGCATCGCCCCCGTCCTAATCCTCGAAAATCCGCTTCTCCCGCTTCATCCCGTCGATCTGCCGCACCGCCTGTTGCTGGAACGGACTCGGCAGCGCGATGCAAAGCTTGAAATACGCCGCCGCTTCTTTATACTTCTCCAGATAATAATTCGACCAGCCGATGTAAAAATATGCCGAAGCCTCCGCCTGCGCGTTCCCCTTGATGTAGGGCAGCGCCGCCCGGAAAGCCTTGTCCGCCGCCTCGAAATTGTTCTGGAATACGTTCGCATTGCCCAGTATCGTGTAAGCCGCCCCGGCATAAAACGTCCGCCGCTTGTTCCATTCCTCCTGGCTGAACGTCTCCGGCTTCTTCGAGGCCTGCCCCAACGACAGCAGCCGGTTGGCCACCGTGATCACCCGCGGATAGTTCGTCCGCCGGTCTAAATTCACTTGCGCCACCGTCAGCAACGCCTCTTCGTGATCCACATCCTTGGCCAGAATCTTCTCCGCCACTCCCAGCGCCGCGTCGTTCATTCCCGCGGTCCGGTACGTCGCCATCAGATGCGGCAGCGCCTGCACCGCGTACAGCGAATTCGGCGCCTGCTTGATCAACTCCTGAAACAGCTTGATCCGGTCGGAGGCAGTCTCTGTCTCCATCGCTTTCTTATATAACGTGTAATCGCCCTGGTTGATCAGCCCGCCCGCATACGCCAACCGCTTGTCCCACTCCTCCTGCGTGACATAGAACGGCTTCGGCGCCCCAATCAGCTTCTGCGCCGACTTCGTCGCCTGCTCCGTCCACTTCGCAATCTGTTCGGCGTTGCCTTTCTTCTCCGCCAGCCGCTGATTGTTCACCGCCGTCTCCAAATCGTCGGGGTTCAGCGTGAACAGCTTCTCCCCCGCCGCCAGGGCGCGGTCCACATCGTTCGTCCGCGTGAAATAGTCCTGCATGTAGGCCAGAATCCACGCCACCGACGGGTGCGTCGGATACCGCTTCAGGAAGTCCTCCATCTGCTGGATCTTCGCCGCTCCGTCCAACTGCTCAATCAATTGGAGCATCAGGCCTTCCTGCGAGTTGGGAGTGTAGGTAATGTGATACCGCTGTGCCGCCAGAGGAAAAGCCGCCAGCAGCAGCGCCGCCAGCGCCATCCCGCGGAAACCCTGCATGTTCGGGCAACTGATTGATTTCATAATATGTGCGAATCCCTGTAAAACACGCTTGTACTCCTCCATCGAGCGTTCCGCCCCGCGTCTTTACTGGACCGTAGCAAAATATACCTAAGACGCCGGAAGTCCTCAGGTGAGTAACGTATTTCAACCTGTTATCGATGCAAACGTTTTGTTCTGCGAAAGTTATATGGGCCGGTAAAGTTCCTAGGCGATCCGCCGATATTTCGCGTAGTCACCCAGCTCAAAGGAACGAGGTTTCGTGCAATGAAGCGTATGCTCGGTTTATGCCTTTCGATGGCCCTTGCCGCCCTACTGGCATTGGCCCAATCGGACACCGCCGTGTTCTTCGGCATCGTCAAGGACACCGCCGGCGGCGCACTGCCGCAGGCTAAAGTTAAACTCAAGAACACCGCTACCAGCCTCACCCGGGAACTGTCTACGGACGAAAAGGGTTTGTTTTATTTCACACTGCTCCCTCCCGGAAGCTACGAAGTCGCCGTCGAGGCTAGCGGCTTTAAGCAATTTCTCAATAACAATGTTCAATTACAGGTCGCCCAAGTCAGCCGTCTCGATGTCGTGATGCAGCTCGGAAGCGTCACCGAAAGCATCGAAGTCACTGACTCCGTCTCCCCCCTTAACACCGAGACCGTGGCCCAGGGCACCGTCATCTCCCAGGAGAAACTTCCCGCCCTCCCCTTGAACGGACGCCAGTTCCTGCAACTCGTGCTCCTCGTCCCCGGCGCCAACCCCGGCGGTCGCGCCGTGCAGCAGAACTCCATCCGCATGGGCCAGATCGGCGGCATCAGCATCGCCGGCCAGCGCACCAATAACACCCAGTTCATGCTCGACGGCGCCGTCAACATCGACCCCGACTTCAGCAGCTTGAACTACTCCCCGGCCGTCGACTCCGTCAATGAGTTCCAGGTCCAGACCGCCATGGTCCCCGCCGAATTCGGCCGCGCCGCCGTCAACGTCGTCACCAAGAGCGGCACCAGCCAGTTCCACGGCGCTGCCTGGGAATTCCTCCGCAATCGCTCCTTCGACGCCCGCCCCTTTAACCTCGATGGCCCCTTGCCCCAATATCAACGCAATCAGTTCGGCGGCAACCTCGGCGGCCCCATCGTGAAGAACAAGGCTTTCTTCTTCGGCTCCTACGAAGCCCTCAAAATGCGCCAGGCCGGCGCCGGACTCACCAACGTCCTGGTCCCCAGCGCCCAGAAACGCGCCTTCAACTTCAGCGAAACCCCCGGCGGCATCTTCGACCCCAACACGCTCGCCAACGGCGTTCGCCAGGCGTTCCCCAACTGGACCATCCCCACCAGCCGCATCAATCAGCTCTCGCTCGCCGGCATGAACGCGCTGCCTCAATCCAATGCCACCGGCAGCACCTTCGTCAACTCCGGCGCGCTGCTCACCCAGAACAACAACAATTACTCCGGCCGCGTCGACTACAACGTCACCGGCAAGTGGACCCTCTTCGGCCGCTACTCCATCGCCGAAGAGAACGCCGTCATCCCCCAGCGTATCTCCGGCCGCGAAGACGTCAACGACGCCCGTAGCCAGAACGCCACCCTCGGCTCCACCTACGTTCTCCGCCCCAACCTGCTCAACGAAACCCGCGTCGGCTTCAGCCGCCTGCACCTGTTGAATGGCCTGCAGGAACCGCTCTTCAGCGTCGGCGGCCAGCAATCCACTCTGCCCCAGTTCAACGTCGCCGGCTACCCGCTGTTCGGCGGCGCCGGCCAGTTCACCGGAGCTTCCGGCGGCGGCTTGCTGCGCGTCCGTAACACCACGTATCAGGTCTACGACAACGTGTCCTACACTCGTGGCCGCCACATCTTCAAGTTCGGCGGCGAAGCGCTCCAGTTCCGCTACGGACGTATCGAAACCCCCAGCGCTCTCGGCAACTTCCAGTTCACCCAGGGCTTCACCACCCGCACCGCCCGCAACGACGGCACCGGCGATCCCCTTGCCAGCTTCCTCCTCGGCATGCCCGCCATCGGCAACCGCTCGGTCGGCCCCAACCGCGCCGACTCGCGCCAAACCGTCCTCGCCGTCTACGCCCAGGACGATTTCAAGATCCGCCACAACGTCACCCTCAACGTCGGCATCCGCTACGAACTGGCGCCCCCGCCCTATGAAGTCAACGGCGGCTTCGCCAGCATCGACTACCGCAATGTCCCCAACCCCGGTCAGATCTTCGCCGACAAACGCACCGGTTTCTACAAACCGAACTTCTTTATCTGCGGACAGGCCGGCTATCCCAAGGGTTGCGCCTACACCGACCGCAATAACATAGCGCCCCGCGTCGGTGCCGTCTGGGCCGCCGATGCCAAGACAGTGGTCCGCGCCGGAGCCGGCCTCTTCTACGCCAACTCCGACGTCAACCCGCTCTTCCGCCTCGCCGCCGGTCTGCCCTTCAACATCTCCCAAACCCTCAATAGCGACAACTTCATCCCCCGCTGGAACAGCTTCGACATCTTCGGAACTCCCGTTGTCGGCGGCGGACAGTTGCAGCAGGCAGGCATCGATCTCTTCCAGCGCACCAGCTACACACTTCAGTGGAACCTCAGCGTGCAGCGCCAACTGGCCCGCGACATCGTCCTCGAAGTCGGCTACCTCGCCACCGCCGGCATGAAGCTGGAACAGAACGTGCAACCCAACAACGCCCTGCCCGGCACCGGCGCCGTCGATCCGCGCCGCCCCTACGCCGGCATGGAATATGTCCCCGGCACGGTCTTCCCCAACTACATTCAAGTGGTCGGTAACTCCGTCCCCGTGGGCTTCATCAACTTCCTCCCCCACTCGGCCCAGTCCAACTACCACTCCGGCTACGCCCGCTTCGAGAAGCGCTTCAGCCGCGGCATGTCCCTGCTCAGTTCCTACACTTGGTCGAAGGCCATTACCAACGCCCCGCAGTTCCGCAACGCCGGCGGCGTCAACGGCTCGGAGAACTCTCCCGCCCAGGATTCCTTCAACCTCGCCGCCGAGCGCGGACTCGCCAGCTTCCACGTCGGCCACCGCTGGGTCACCAGCGCTCTCTATGACCTTCCCTTCGGCAAGCAGGGCAAGCTCCTCAAGGAAGGCGTCGCCGCGAAAATCTTCGGCGGCATCTCCATGTCGGGCATCTACACCTTGCAGACCGGCTTCCCGTTCACTGCCAACCTCCGCGGCGACACCGCGGGCGTCGGCGCCGGCACTGGCGGCATCTTCGTCCGTCCCAACGCCGCCCCCGGTCAGGTTGCCGCCCTTGACGGCAATCTTCGCAACACCAACCGCTGGTTCAACACCGGCGCCTTCCTCACCCCAGCCGCCGCCACTTTCGGCAACGTCGGCCGCAACACCATCATCGGACCCGGTATGTCCAACTTCGATGTCGTCGCCGTGAAAAACATCATGGTCCGCGAATCGGTCAACTTCCAGTTCCGCGTCGAGGCCTTCAACCTCCTCAATACGCCGAACTACAACATCATCGGACGTATCTCGAACGATCCCACCTTCGGCCGCGTGCTGAGCCAGCTCGATCCGCGCCAGCTCCAACTCGGCCTCAAGGCGATCTTCTAGAACGTAAAACAATAACCGGAGGGCTCAAGGGCGTCCCCGCTAACGGGACGCCCTTCGTGTATGTTGATGGTGTGAGCCGGTCTCGCCGCCTTCTCGCCCTCCTCGCTCTGCTCGCCCTCCTGCCGCTCCCCGCCATCCCCTGCAGTTGTGCCAGCCTCCCCGCATGCGACAAACCCAAGCACGCAGGCGTAGTCTTCCTCGGACTCGCTCTCCAGTCCTTCTCGCAGATGCCAATGCTCACCCGTTTCGAAGTACAGGAAGTCCTTAGCGGCAAACTCGCCGAGCGCGAGATTCTCATCGGTAATAGCCTCCCCTGCATGTATCACTTCGATCCAGGACAAGCCTACATCGTCTTCGCCGCATGGGGCGAATCCCAAAAGCGATTCACCACCAGCCTCTGCGCCGGCAATTTGCCCGCCGATTCCCTCGGGGCTCTTGCCATGTTGCGCGAACGGCGATCGAAAGGAAGCGTCACCGGCGTGTTTGGCAGCGTCCAATCGCTTGCCCCGATTCCCGGCATCCCAGTTACGTTTCTTTCCAAATCAGGCGCCTGGCGCGCAAAGACCGGACCGGACGGACTCTTCCGGATTCCCCAGTTGCCACCCGGGGTCTACGACATTTCCGTTCCATCGTCCCAGGGACAGGCCGCCAATCAACTCCGCGCCAGTGTCTACGCCCATTGCGATGTGTTCGACATCAAATCCCGCGGTAATTCAAAGGTCTCCGGCCGCATCCTCGGAACCTCCATCCCCGACGGCAGTTCCATCCTCCTGCTGAACCCTTCCGACCGGCGCATCATCGGCGAGGCATGGTACTCCCCCCGGCATTCCGGACGCTTCTCATTTCCCGAAGTGCTCGCCGGGGAATATCTTCTGGCAGCGGACCTTCCTGCTGAAGCCGGCAATCGCTACGCTCCGCCCTTCCGCATCTACTACCCCAACACCACCGATCCCGCCAAGGCGCGCAAGATCAAAGTGAGGGCGGGGCACAACACCGCTGGACTGCCCTTCGCTCTACAGGCGCCACCCAAGCGTACCATCACCATCGGCGCACGCTCCGGCGTCTCCATCTCCATCGTCGATGTTCTCAGCGGAGCCGTCAGCTCCATGCCCGGCTTTCACAACAACGGAAAGATCGCCCTCTTCGCCGGCCGGCGCTACCGCCTCATCGCCCACCGCATCGATGAAAAGTACGTACACCATTCCCCTCCCGTCGAAGTCGCCGAAAACAGCGGCAACGCTTTTGTCGAGCTCCGCGTCACCCACGACGGCTTCGAGGATCGCTGCCGCCGCTGCTACCGGAACAAGTCCGCCAGCGCCCCACCCAACTCCGGAAACTGAAACCGGTATCCGCTCTTCCGCGCCACCGCGCATTCCACCCGTTGACTCGACGTCAGCATCGTCGCCATCTCCCCAAACATCAGCTTCAGTCCAAACTCCGGCGCCGGAATCAAGGCCGGCCGGTGCAGCGCGCCCGCCAGCGCCGCCGTGAACTCCTCGTTCCGCACCGCACCCGGCGCCGTCACATTCATCGGCCCTTCCACCTGCGTCTCCAGCCCGTGCACAATCAGCCCCACCGCGTCCTCGGCATGGATCCACGACATCCACTGCCTGCCATTCCCCACCTTGCCGCCCACGCCCATCCGGAACGGGGTCACCATCTTCGCCAGCGCCCCGCCGTCAGGACCCAATACGATCCCAATCCGCAGCAACACCGTCCGTATTCCCAACTTCCCCGCCTCCAGCGATGCGTTCTCCCACCCGGCGCAAACCTCCGGCAAAAAGCCGCTCCCAGGTTTCGCCGCCTCCGTCAACACTTCTTCGCCCCGGTCGCCATAAAACCCGATCGCCGATGCCGCCACCAGCACCCTCGGCTTCGTCGCCATTCCGCCCAACGCGCCAACCAGAGCCTGCGTGCCCTCCAGGCGGCTCTTCCGGATCCGCTCCTTCACTTCCGCCGTCCAGCGCTGCGCCACCGGTTCGCCCGCCAGATGAATCACCGCCTCGGCGCCGCGCAAGGCCTCCTCCGCGGGCGCCATCCCCGAGTTCGCATCCCACACCGTGAAATCCACGCCCTCCGGCAATTCCGCCGGACGCCGCCGCCCCATCAGATGCAGCGTGTGCCCCCTCTCCCGCAGCCGCGCAATCAGCCGGCTGCCGATGAATCCGCTTGCTCCCGTCAATGTGATGCGCATAAAACCGCCTAATCTAAAGTAAACAAGTCCCGCCCCGTTCGCTCCAAATAGTCGATCTCCTTGGTGTAGGCGTCCACCGCCGTCTTCCGCCGCATCCCCTCATACGACATGTGCCGCAGCGAGCCAAACACCGCCCGCTCCTGCCACGGCCGGTCATGCAGCCCGAAGCACCACAGTATGTTCGTATATGTGTTCGGATCGCGCCCATCCACCGCGTAGCGGTCATGCAGGTACACCATCGTGCGCAACGCCTCTTCATGCGTCGCCGACCACTCGATGATCTTCTTGCCCCAATACATCCGGTAATAGCCGTGGATCTTCCCCCGCAGCAGCAACTCCTTCTGCGCCGCGTTCCACAACGGATCGTGCGTCTGCGCCTGCTCGAATTGCTCCGCCGTGTAGCACGGCTCGCGCCGGTCCCCGGCATGCTTCGCCATCGTCTGCACGGCCCACCCCGGCAACTGCGCGAACGTGTCCGGCGGATCGCTGAACCGTGCGTAATTGAACGCCAGCTCTCTGCGCACAATCAGCTCTTCCAGAAATTCGTCCGCCACCAGATTGTGCTCGGCGGCATAAGCCTTCGCCGCCAGCGCCACCTCCAGCGCGCTGACGTGGCCGTAGTGCAGATACGGACTCAGATCGCTGTTGGCATGCGCCGCCGGATCGTTCCGCTCCATTGCATAGCGCCGCAAACGGGTGCGCAGAAACCGGTCCAGCGTCCGCTCCGCCGCCACTCGCCCGCCGCGATACGTCGTTGACGGCTTCACCCCATGATCGATCGCACACGATGCTACCAGTTCCCCAACGTTCTGCTCCGTCACCTCCGTATGAAACTCCGCAACCTCGCCCGTGTACGGCGCCGCAACATGAATCGGATGCACCGGCTTCAAATACTGCGCCAGCAGCCGGTGGATCTTCGGCCGGATCGTGTACGCCGCCCACTCCCGTTTCTCCATCAACCCCATCGGCACGATGCAACTCGAATCGACGGCGTGATACGGAATCCCGATCTTCCCCGGCACCGATGCATTGTGCTTCCGCGCGATGAACACCGGATAGTCGTCCGTCACCACTGCCAGCGCGTCCGCCGCCAGCCGGTACAACACATCGCGCCTGTCCTCGGGACCGCGCTCCAGATAGAACACATAGCCGATCCCCAGCTTCCGCAGCCTTCGGCCTGTCTCCGCCACACCCTCCAGAAGAAACGTATGATGCCGGTCGTTGGCATACGGATAGCGGTGCGTCAGCCCCTCATACACCAGCACCGGCAGCTTGCGCGCATTCGCCATCTCCACCGCATGCAACAACGCATGATTCGATTCCGCCCGCCGGTTCATCTGCGCCCAATACAGTACATACCGGGCATTCTCTCTCGCCGGCGCCTCATTCAGGATGCGAACACGTGGATCCACATAGACTCTGATGTCTCGCCTCGCCCCGCCGGGGTAAGAAATTCGCACCCGCTACAATGGTACTTTCCGATGCGCTTCTGGAATCGCGCCAAACTCCTCTGGGCTTACCTCGCACGGCGTTCCCGCGTCCGCGCCCTGCCGGTCGAATACATCGTCGAAACCACCGCCAAATGCAATCTCTACTGCCCGATGTGCCCGCGCGAAACGCACAAACAACCCAAGGAAGACATGACCGGCGAGATCTTCGAACGCCTCGTCCGCGAGTCCGCCGCCACCGGCGAACACATGATGCTCATCGGGCTCGGCGAGCCGTTCCTCGACCCAAAAATCTTCGACCGCATCGAATACTGCCAGCGCCACGGCGTTTCCACCCTGCTCTCCACCAACGGCACCCTGCTCGATGAGGACAACGCCCGCCGCCTCCTCGATACCCCGCTCCGGCACATCACCCTCAGCTTCGACGGCGCCACCAAGGAAAGCTACGAGTTCTATCGCAAAGGCGCCCGCTTTGAAAAGGTCCGCGACAACTTCGTCCGCTTCGCCCGCCTCAAGGCCGAGCGCAAAGCCCCCATCCAGGTCGTCGCCCAGATGGTCCGCATGGAGAAGAACGCCGCCGAAGTCGACGACTTCCTGAGCTTCTGGAAAGCCGTCCCCGGCATCGATCAGGTCCGCATCAAAGAGGATGAAACCAACCTCATGCGCCCCGACGCCGGCCACGCCGCCGAAGACTGGAAACACCCCTGCCACTACCTCTGGCGCGGACCCATGTACATCAAGCACAACGGCGACGCCTACCCCTGCTGCCAGAGCTACATGCTCGACGGCAAGCCCGTCGGCAACGTCGGCGAACGCCCGCTTACCGAAATCTACGATTCCCCCGAAATGCAACGCATGCGCCGCCTCCACCTCGCCGGCCGTGCCCACGAAATCGACATCTGTTCCCGCTGCTGCACCACCATCCCTCATCCCCTGCTGGTCGCCGGCAGCCTGCTCTTTCACGGCGAAACAGTGCGCAAACTGCTGCCCGTTGTCGAACGGCTGACCTACTTCTCCAAGCTCCCCCGCCGCTTTCTCTCCCCGCCCAAGCGGGTTGAAAAGCAGGCCGGGAAGAAAGACGAACTCGTCCAAATCGAGCCCCCGCGGTAGAGGACTGCTACACTCCGCGCCTCAGTTCCACCACCGTCCGCCTGCCCATGTCCCCCGGCAACTCATAGCGCTCCACCACCCGCATCCGGATCTGCCGCTTCCTGGCCTCCCCCGCCGCCTCTTCCATCTCCGCCTCCACGTCCGGCCCCTTATACAACAGAATCCGCCCTCCTTGTTTTAGCGCCCCGGCGAACAGCACAATCGCCTTCGCCAGCGGAGCTACCGCCCGCGCCGTTACCACATCCGCCCGGTTCGTCTTCAGCCAATCCTCGGCCCGCACAGGCTTCACCGCCACATTGCGCAACTCCAACGCCGCCGCCGCCGACTCCACGAACCGAGCCTTCTTCTGCGTCGATTCCAGCAGCGTGAAGCGTGTCTCCGGCAGCGCCAGCGCCAGTGGAATCCCCGGAAACCCCGCCCCTGTTCCCGCATCCGCAACATGCTCCGCGCCGGCGAACAGCTTCCACGGCAGCAGCGAATCCAGCACATGCTTCACTACCGCCTCGCGCGCGTCCGTAATGCGCGTCAGATTGAATTGCCGGTTCGCTTCTTCGATCAATGCAAGATGCCGGGCTGCACCCTCCACACAGCGTTCACGGTGTGGAAGGCCGCCCGGCAACAGTTCGTTCAATGCTTCGGAGAATGACACTCCGACCATGATCGCACTCAGCGGCTTACTTCTTCGCGCCTCCCTTCACGTGGCACTTGGCGCAATTGCCCTTCGATGCGAACGACGCGCCGCCTTCTACGTGACACGTGGCGCAGGACGCCTTCGCCGCCTCGGCGGTCTTGTGTGCGGCCGCTTTGTAGTTCAATGGGCCCTTGGCTTTCGCCCAAGGCTTGGGGTGACAGGTTTCGCATTTGCCCTTCGAGCGTTCATCGTGCTTCTTATGATCGAAGGTGACTTTGCCCATCTTCGATTCGATCACGATAGTATCCGGCGCCTTCTCTTGAAAGGCCGGCGACACCGATACAACAAATGTCAGGGATAGGATGGCGAAAAATACAATGATCTTGTTCATGTCGATCAATAGACCTCGCTATCCAATTTCTACCACTCTCTGCGCCTCGATGGAAGACGCCTCTAACGCGTAAATGAATTCGCCGGCGCGGCCTTCCTTCCTTCCACCAGATGCGCGTGGATGATCCGCAGATTTTCCCGCGCCACCGTGCTGTGCGGATCCAGTTTCGATGCCGCCACAAACTGCTCTGCAGCCTCTTCCAGCTTCCCCTCTTTCGCCAGGCGCACTCCCAGATTGTTGTACGCTTCCACGAAGCCCGGGTCCATGGCGATGGCCTTCCGCAGCCGCTGTTCCGCCTCCTCGAAGCGCTGCTCCTCCAGCGCCCGCGCCGCTTTCACAAACTCTGTCATCGCTTTCTTCGGCACCTTGTGTTGCAGCCGGTACGGCGTCACCAATCCCGACACCGGCCTCTCTGCCGGACGCCCCACCCGGATCGTCACCGGCCAACTGATGTTCTCCGCCTGCACCCATTCCCTCTTCAGGACGTCGCCTTGGAAGTTGATCACACGCACCTCCATCGCGCCGTTCGGCACATGCCGGAACTCGAACGATCCCGTCGGCGACAACGGCGTCCGGTCGATCGCCACATGCCTTGTGCTGTCCACTAACTCCACCAGCAGTTGCGTCGGATTCAAAGGCGGCTGGCACTCCACTTCGCCGCGCAAGCTGTTGCTCGATAGTCCATGATTTGCGGAAAACTGGCCGCGGGCTAGACAGAAATATCCTGAAAGAACCAGCGCAAGGCCGGCCCGGGTCCGTAAGGACAAACTACACCTCCAGTGATTTGCGCGACAAAGCGGGGTTGATTCGATTCGTACAGGGGGGGCGAACGTGGGCTACCAATCCCAGAATAAGGGCCCTCTATTCTCCTGTCCAATTCATTTCTTCAATGGAAGGCATAAGAACCCATCTGCTCCCCTTTGAGCCCGGTAGAATAGAAGCATGCAGCGACGCAGTTTTTTACTGGGAATCATGCCTCTGTCCGCGGTGGCCGCTTTCGCCGCCGACGCCGTGGCCGGCGCAAAGAAGATGTCCAAGGAAGGCAAACACGAGGAAGCCATCGCCGCGCTCGAAGCGGAACTGAAGAAGTCCCCCAAGAACGCGGCTCTCAAGCCCGCCCTCGCCGAAGCCCACCTTGCCTACGGCGAAAGCCTCATGTTCAACAAAGACCTTCCGCCCTTCCGCAAGTATCCCGGCGCTCTCCGCCAGTTCCGCAAGACCGTCGAATACGACCCGAAGAACGCCAAAGCCAAGGAACACATCGCCACCATCGAAGGCATCTACAAATCGATGGGCCGCCCCGTTCCGCAGTAACCAATCCGATCGCGCGCTGCCTCCGTATTGCTATTGGAGGCAGCAAGCATGAATCTGCAACAACAGCGCGAAGCAATCGTGCGCCGTCACATGGAAGCCGAGAACCGGCACGATGTCGACGCCACCATCGATACCTTTCACCAGGCCCGCTATGAGGTCATGCCCTTCGGCGCGCCCTCCGATGGCGCCGATGCCGTCCGCGGTCTGCTCGGCGCGCTGATGGCCGCGTTTCCCGACTTCCACGTGGCCGAGACCGCCCTCTATCACTCCGCCACGGCAGTCATCGTCGAAACCCGCATGACCGGCACCCACCGCGGCGATTGGATGGGCATGCCGTCCTCCGGCCGCGCCATCGATCTCATGGCCGCCTGCTTCTTCCTCTTCGATGGCCCCCACCTGCTTTGCGAGCGCGTCTATTTCGACAACGCCACCATGATGCGCCAGCTTCAGCCCTGACCAGCTTCAGACCTAAGCTACTTCGTCCACGCCTTCTTCTCGTAGGGGAACGATTTCCAGTTCGCCGCCGCGCGCCCGTTCAGGTCCCACACCACCTTTCCCTTGCGCAGCGTCAACTCGGCCGCGATGTTCTGCGTGCCCGCGTTCACAGCCCCCGCCGAATCCAGGAACCCGAAGCTTCCCCGGTCAATCCGCAACACCGCCACGTCGGCCTCCGCGCCCACGCTCAAATGCCCCAGGTCCGTGCGCTTGATCTCCTTTGCTGGATTCCACGTCGACATCGCCACTACCTGATCCATCCGCGCCCCCAGATTCAGCATCTTCGACATCGTGTTCGCCATGTCCTTCATCCCCGCGTTCATGCTGCCCGAATGCAGGTCCGTCGAGATCGAATCGGGCAGAAAACCCTGCTGCACCGCGGCCACCGCCACATACCAATAGAAGCTGCCCGCCCCGTGCCCGGCATCGAAGATCACCCCGCGCTTGCGCCCCGCAAACATCGCCGGATTTACCTTGCCATCGCCCAGCAGTTCCTCCCGATGCCCCGAATAGCAATGCGTGTAGATATCGCCCGGCCGCAGTTTGTCCAACAGCAGCGTATTCAAGTTGCGAATGCTGTTCAGATATCCGAAGTCGATCATCACCGGCAGATCCGCCAGCTTCCCCGCCGCCACCGCCTTCTCCACCGACTCCCAGCCCGGCCCGCCGTAGTGCGCCGACTTGAAGCCCACAATCGTCCCGCGATGCGCCTTCGCCATCTTCGCCGCCGCCTCCGCGTCCAGTTGCTTCGGGTCGTCCTCCTGCCCCGTGCCCATCCCTGCCGCCACGATGTTCAACAGCGCCAGCACGCGCGTTTGCGCCTTGTCGATCACCTGCGCCTTGAACAGCGGAAATGTCTTCACGCCCGTCGTGCCGGCATCCACCACCGTGGTCACGCCGCTGCGGAACGAGAAGGCATCGGCGGGCACGCTCGAATCGCGCTCAATACCGGCCATGCCGGGACGCGGAAAGACATGCACATGGATGTCGATCAGGCCCGGAGTCACATACAGTCCCCTCACGTTCACCACGCGCCGCCCTTCACTGGCAGATATATTCGCGTCCACCCGCGCAATCTTGCCGCCCGACACCGCAATGTCGCGCACGGCATTGATGCCGTTCTTCGGATCGATCAAATGGCCGCCCTTCAGCACCAGATCGTAGGTCTGGCCCTGCAGCGCCAAAGCCCCGGCCAGCAGGCTCAGGAATCGGATCATTCGGGTTCTCCTGTCGGAAGCGCTTCCACCGTTACATCGCGCCCCTTCAATGTCTCCAGCACTTCCGGGTTGAGGACGCGTCCAATCACGTTCACCGCGCTCGCCGCCCGGCATTCGTTCGACCGGCTCACCGGAGTCGCGCCCCAGAACAGGCACAGGCACGACCCCTCCACCCAGAACGCCACGGTCCCCGGCTGCACCACTTCCCTCGCCGTTTCGTCTTCCTTTAGACTCACCGGCATCTTGAAGTAGAACTCGCGGCCCCAGTAATTCCCAATCGCCGTATAAGGCATCGCATCCAGCAGCGCCCGCGCCGCCGCGGTGCCGTCAAACTCAGCATCGACAACCACCCCGCCGATCGTGAATCGTACATGTGCCGGCATCAAGGAAACTATACCGGAAACGGTATACTGTGTCTTGTCTCCCTTCAGCCGCTACGCCTACGCTGTCCTTTGGTACAACATCCTCGTCGTCTGTTGGGGCGCCTTGGTGCGGGCCACGGGCTCCGGCGCCGGATGCGGCGAACACTGGCCGCTCTGCAACGGCTCGGTCGTGCCGGCCTTTCCGCAAGCGCACACCATCATCGAGTTCACCCACCGCATCACCAGCGGATTCGCCCTGATCTCCGTTGTCGTGCTTTACCTGCGCGCCCGCCGCGCCTTCGACAAATCAGCCCCCGCCCGCCGCGCCGCCTTCTACGCTTTGATCTTCATGATCAATGAAACCCTGATCGGCGCTCTGCTCGTATTGCTCGGCCTGGTGGCGGGCAGCCGCTCGCCGTGGCGTGCCGCCGTGTTGGCCGTGCACCTTGTCAACACGCTGCTGTTGCTGGCTGCCATCGCACTCGCCGCATGGTGGAGCGCGCGCACGCCCTCCGGCGCTTCGTCTCCCCTCTCGAAACAGTTGCGCTGGGCCACCGTGGCCATCATCGTCATCAGCGCGCTTGGCGGCATTGCCGCCCTCGGCGACACGCTGTTTCCCGCCGCCTCGCTCAGCGACGGCGTGCGCGAAGAGTTCTCCCGCAGCGCTCCGTTGCTCGTCCGCCTGCGCGTGCTGCATCCGGTGGCCGCCTTCCTCGGCGGCGCGTTCCTGTTGTGGATCGCATCGAAAGCCCAGAGCCTTTACCGCGACCCGCAGGTGCTCCGCTACGCCGCCGCCATCCAACTGCTCACCTTCGCCCAGTTCGTGCTCGGAGCGGTCAACATCTTCCTCCTCACTCCGCTCTGGACCCAGCTCACACATCTGCTGCTGACCGATCTATTATGGGTGAGCCTGGTGCTGCTCTCGGCTTCCGTGATGGCGGCCCGGCCGCAGCCATCATGATTTTCCCCATCGTTCTCAATCGCCCCGAAAAGCGCAACGCCCTCGACCGCGACTCCATTCTTCGCATCCGCGCCCTGCTCGCCGAAGCGCGACAGGACGGCGTCTCGCGAGTGGTCCTGATCAGCGGCGAAGGCCCCGACTTCTGCTCCGGAGCCGACCTTGGCGAATTGCGCCGCATCCGCGACGCCGGCGCGCTCGACAACCTCCACGACGCACGCATTCTCGGAGAAATGTTTCAGGAGATGCGTCGCCATCCGCTTCCCATCGTCGCCGCCGTGCGCGGCAGAGCGCTTGCCGGAGGCTGCGGCCTCGCCACCGCCTGCGATGTGGTGCTCGCTTCCGCCACCGCCCGCTTCGGCTATCCGGAGGTGAATATCGGCTTCGTCCCCGCCATGGTGACGGCCATCCTCCGCCGCAATCTGGGCGAAAAGCAAGCCTTCGATCTGTTGACCACCGGCCGCATTCTGCGCGCTGAAGAGGCGCTCGCCATCGGCCTCATCAACGCCGTCTATCCCGATAGCGAATTCGATGACCATGTGCGCCAGTACACCGAAGCTCTGGCCGCCCGCCCTCCCGGCGCCGTGCAACTCACCAAGCGCCTGCTATATCATTTGGACGGCATGGGCTTTGACGCCGCCATCGACAGCGGCGCGCAGATGAATGCCATCGCCCGCACGTCCGCCGAATGCCGGCAAGGCATTGATCGTTTCCTCAACAAGGAGTGACCGCATGCACACCCGCCGCCTCTTTCTCGGCTCTCTCGCCGCCACCCTCTCGCCCGCCCTCTCCGCCAAAGAAGCCAAGCCCCTCGCCGGCGTATTCCCCATCGTGCAGACGCCCTTCACCGCCGGCAACAAACTCGATCTCAAGACCCTCGCCAACGAGATCCGCTTCCTCGACCGCACCGGCGTGCAAGGCGTCGTCTGGCCGCAACTGGCCAGCGAGTATTCCGAATTGACCATGGAAGAACGCATGGCCGGCATGGACGCCGTCGTATCTGCCGCCAGGAACCTCAAGCCCGCGGTCGTTCTCGGCGTACAAGGCCCCGATATCGCCACCGCCCTCCAATACGTCAAGCATGCCGAATCGCTTGCCCCCGATGCCCTCATCGCCCTGCCGCCCCGCGACGCCAAGGACAAAACCAAGGTGCTCGAATACTACAAAGCCATCGGCCAGAACTGCGACCGCCCATTGTTTGCGCAAACCATCGGCGACATGAGCGTCGGCTTCGTGATGCAGATGATCGCCGACGTGCCGCATCTTCACTTCATCAAGGATGAAGCGGGCCAGACGCTTCCCCGCCTCAGCGAGTACCGCCGCAAAACCACTCCCGCCCTGCGCGGCATCTTCACCGGCGGCCACGGCAAGACAATGCTCGACGAACTCGCCCGCGGCGCTAAAGGCACCATGCCCGGAGTCCCTTTCGCCGATCTCTATGTCCACGTCTGGGAAGCCTGGCAGCGCGGCGACAAGGCCAAGGCCATGGATGCGTTCGCCAAGACCATGCTGCTGGTGACGCAGGTGACCGCCTACGGCATCCCCGCGCTCAAGTACCTGCTGGAGCTGCGCGGCGTGTTCCCCAATCACATCACCCGCGGCAACAATCGCAACAGCGCCTTCGACGAAGAAGCGAAGACGGCGTTGAAGGAAACGATGCAGTTCGTCAAGCCGCTATTCAAAGCCTGACGCTCAGTGGCACCCCAGGCAACTGAACCGCTTGCCGTGGCACGATGCGCACCCCGTCTTCTCGCTCTTGCGCGTGTGCGCGTCCAGGTAATCCGCCGTGTGCTGGGCAGTCTTCAACGCCTTGTCGGTCCCATGGCAGGTCTCGCAACTGAACGGCGGATCGATCTTGTTGTGGCACACCAGGCAATCGGCCATCGGCGGATGATGCGCCTTCCCGTTCGCCGCCGTCGAAGCTTCAATCCCCTGGTGGCACGCCGCGCATGCGTTCTTCGTATGAAGATGCTTCGCGCGACTGGCCCCATCGCCCAGGTAGGTGTCCCCTTTGATGGCCGCGGCGATCGCCGGGGCCACGTTGCCGAACTTCGCGTGAAACGCATGATCGAACTTCGACAGCCGCACCGGCGATGGTTGCCGGATGGTGCGCGCCTGTTCATGGCAAGGCTTGCAAACTTCCGCCGCCGGAAGCAGGTTATCCTCCAGCCTGGTGCTGGTCGCGGCCTTCGCGTGGCAAGACGTACACTCCGGCTGAAGGGCCACATGCAAGGCATGGGAAAAGTCCGCGCCATAGGCGCCTGCTGCCATTGCCGCCACTGTCATTAGCCTTGGAATGCGATGCTTCAAGTCCTGTTACACCGCCACCAGTGTATTCGATTTGCGAACCGCGGAAGCCGTGCTATCCTGACATGTGCCGCAAAGAATTCTGGGCGTAATTCCCGCCCGGTTTGCCTCCACCCGGTTCCCCGGAAAAGCTCTCGCCAAACTCGCCGGTAAACCCATCCTGCAACACGTCTACGAACGCAGCGCGATGGCCCGTTACCTCACCGATGTTGTCATTGCCACCGACGATGACCGGATATACGATGCCGCCCGCGGCTTCGGCGCGCGTGTCCGCATGACCCGCTCCGATCACCTCTCCGGCACCGACCGCGTGGCGGAGGTGGCCAGCGCCGACACAGCCTCCATCGTGGTCAATATCCAAGGCGATGAGCCGATGATCGACCCCGGCGCCATCGACGCCGCCACGCTCGCCCTGCTCGACGACGAGGATTCGTCCATGGCCACGCTGAAAAAGCGCATCGAG
>JAEUQG010000020.1 GCA_016789755.1 Bryobacterales bacterium | reverse complement strand
CGCGCGTTCGCGCGAACGGCGGCGTCCAGGACGTGGCGGTCTTTCGGGTCGTTGGTCATCTTGGGGACGAGCGGCTCGAAACCGGTCACCCAGCAGTCAGCAAAGTGCTGCCGCAATTCTCGTTCGAGGTATCCGGTCTTTGCTGGTGACAGTCAGATTTGGCGTTCCAGGGCTCGTTTCATCTCAACAATGATTTCGTCCGACCAACGCAGCTGATAGAGGGCGGGCGGTTCGGCCAACCGAAGCAGCGTGTCCCGTAGCGGGGCTTGTACGAGAACGCAGTCATCGAGAATGGCGATACGCTCACCGGGCAAAGCTGCTTCTTCTCCCTATCTGTCCTCTGCTCCAGGCGGCAGGATCACCTTGTCATACGTGCCCGCCTTCTTCTCCATTCGCGCCATACGAACGATCGCAGCGTGGCGCTCCTTGTCGCGCTTTGCCTTGTAGGCAAGAACATCTTTCAAATAGACGCGCCGATGCGAACCCACCATGTGGAACGGCAGCTTGTCCTCTTCCAACAGCCGCACCATAAAAGGGCGCGACACGCCGAGCATGTTGGCGGCGCGTTGCGTGGTAAGTTCCTGGTGTTCGGGCACGATGGACACGGCTTTGCCGGCCTGCATGTTTTTCAGGATCTCGTCGAGCAGACCAACCACCGGGCGAGGGAGCTGGACTTTGCGGCCCTTGGCCCCAACGACATTGACCGGGCCTTGCTTCACCAACTGGCGAAGCTCCCGCAGTTGGGCTGATTCGCTGGCGGACGGATTGAGAACGGCAGTCATGTGGGCTCCTGAGAGCCAGTATTCCACAATCGAAATAACCGAAGCAGGCACAATAACCGATCCTAGGCCGCCGTGGGCGGAACCTTCTTATGTTCTTCCAGCCAACGCCGGAGGTCGCTTTCCGAGACCCGCACCATGGCTCGTTGCCCGCGCCGTCCTCCGAAGCGGTAGACCGGCAAGGTGCCGTCCGTCATCAGGCGGTAGGCGGTGGCCCGGCTCACGCCGAGTTCCTTTTGAACCTCGATGGCGCGAAGCAGGCGGCCATCGGGCAGTAGTGCGCCGTTGGTGGTTTTGGGCGCTCTTCGGTGGCATTTTGGTGAGTTCCACGCTGAACCTCCTTTCAACGGTTCGTGGCCGTGATCACAGGTTTGCCGAATAGCCGAGCCCAATTGATCAGCACGGTTTTCTGGTAATGAGGAACCACGCGTGTGCTCACCTTCGCTCCATCGCCGGTCCAGGCCGGCAACGTTCCTCCGCCGCCGGACGCTGCGCTAGAACGAATACCCGGTCGACAAGTACAGCAACCGTGAATGTGCTCCCGGGGTCGTGTTCCGCACAAACGTTCCCGGGAAAAACTGTCCGATCCCCGCTCCCAGGTTCAACCCCCAGACCTGGTAATTCGTGTACAAATCCAGCTCCTGTCCCACCCATCGCCCCGCCGATCCGTTTGCCGACCGCACAATCGGCCGTCCTTGAATGTTATACAAGGCGTCGCGCGTGCTCGCCAGCCAGGATGCGTTGTACATCAGCACCACATTCCATCCCTTGCGCGCCGTCACCGTCGTAATGGACCGGATATTGTGGATATTCTTCCAGCCAATTAAATCCACATGCCCCAATTTATCGTGCGCCGCCGGATACAATTGATCGAATGTCCCGTCTTTCCCGCTCGACGGATCCGTCCCCGAGGCATACTTGTATTCATTGGCGAAATCCACCGGCTTGCCCGCCACGTCGCGCTTGAATCCCACCTGCCCGGCGAACCCCTGCGCCCTGTGCGCGAGCGGCCCCGCCTTGCCCCCCTGCAACACGCCTTCCGCCGTGAACCGGAAATTCCGCGGCAGCGGCACCGCCCAGCGCGATCCGAACACGTTGATCCCCAGCGTCCCCACGCCCGTAAATCCGCCCGGCCGGTTCTGATCGTGCCGCAGTACGTAAGCGTCGATCACCGCCTTGCCCACCACATCGCGAAACGTGTTGTAGGTCCCCCAGATGCGGTCCCCCAACACGGGCCGGTTGAACTCACCACCCCGGGGAATCACCGGCGACAAAGACAAAAACTCCCACTTCGTCCGCTTCGTCAGGTAGTAGAGACGCGCCGTATCCCAAGTCCGCGCCGTATAGGCCCACTGCGGCGACCCGATCAGCCGCGTATCGCCATAGTTGATCATCTGCCGCCCCACCGTCACGCCCACGCCGCGCTGCGACGCGGCCATCATCTCCACATAGGCTTCCTGCAAATCGAGCGGGTCTTTCACGTTGCCGGGCTCCGGCAATCCATACCCCGCCGACCGCGCGTCCTGCGCCAACCCCGACAGCTTCAGCCACGGCGCCGGCTTCCACGTCGCGCCGAACCGCGTGCGCAGATAATCGGCCGCCAGATCGCGGTCGCGTCCGAACACCGGCCCCGTGCGATCCTCCAGCCGCTGCCGGAACTCAAACGACAACTGCAGCCGCTTGCCGGTCTTCTCCGCCAGCATCCTGTTCAACTGTTTGCCGGGATCGTCCTGCGCGGACGCGCACGCGAGCAGCCACCAGAAAATGAAGATCGCGGAAGGCAACTTCTGATAATATCCCGACTCGCGTAGACTGTAACAATGATCGACCGCCGCGGTTTCCTCGCCTCCCCTCTGCTTGCGCTTCCCTCCTGGGCCGCCGACCCGATGGAGCCCAACTGGCATCAATACGGCCGCGACGCCGCAGCCACCCGTTTCTCCCCCCTCGATCAAATCAAACCCGCCAATGCCGCCAAGCTCAAACCCGCCTGGACGCACCGCACCGGCGATGCTTCCCAACGCCCCGCCACCACCATCGAATGCACCCCCGTCGTCGTCGACGGCGTCATGTTCCTCACCACCGCCCGCGCCCAGGTGCGGGCCCTCAACGCCATCACCGGCGAGCCGCTCTGGAACTTCAACCCCCTCGAAGGTTCGCGCCGCGCCGCCCCCGTCAACCGCGGCGTCACCTGGTTCGGAGACGGCAAAGACCGGCGCGTCTACGCCGCCATCCAGGACAAGCTCTACGCCCTTCACCCGAAAACCGGCCAGCTCATCAAAACCTTCGGCGATAACGGCATCGTCGATCTCGCCACACAGTTCGACAAGGACATGACCGGGCTCAGCTTCCGCGTCACCAGCCCCGCTGTCATCTTCGAGGACACCATCGTCATCGGCGGCGGAGGCGGCGAAGGCCCCCGCGCCGAAGCCCCCGGCCACATTCGCGGCTACGACGTCTACACCGGCAAGCGCAAGTGGATCTTTCACACCATCCCCCACCCCGGCGAATTCGGCTACAACACCTGGCCGAAAGATTCCTGGCAGCGCAACGGCGCCGCCAACAATTGGGCCGGCCTCTCCGCCGACCTCAAGCGCGGATGGGTCTTCGTCTCTACCGGGTCGGCGTCCTTCGATTTCTGGGGTGGGGACCGCATCGGCGACAACCTCTTCAGCGATTGCGTCCTCGCCCTCGATGCCCGTACCGGCAAGCGCATCTGGCACTTCCAAACCGTCCACCACGACGTCTGGGATTACGACCTGCCGGCGCAGCCCGCGCTCATCACTCTCCGCCAGGGCAACCGCACGCGCGACGCCGTCGCCCAGGTCACCAAGACCGGCTTCGTCTTCCTGCTCGATCGCGAAACCGGCAAACCAATCCTGCCCATCGAGGAACGCAAAGTCCCGCCCAGCGACGTCGAAGGCGAGAAGCTATCCCCCACCCAGCCGTTCCCCTTGAAACCGCCGCCACTGTCCCGGCTGGAAGTGAATGAGGATCTGCTTACCGACATCTCCGCCGAAGCGCACGCCTACGCCCTCAAGAAGTTCCGTTCCCTGCGCGGCGGAGTCCCCTTCGCCCCGCCCAGTAAGCAAGGAACCATCTTCTCCCCCGGCACCCTCGGCGGCGCCCTTTGGGGCGGCTGCGCCTTCGATCCCCAACGCCAACTGCTGTTCGTCAATTCGAGCGAACTCCCCAGCATCGTTACCCTTCGCGACGGCAAGCCCGAGGAAGGCTTCCGCTTCGGCATCACGGGCTATGAGAAGTTCGTCGACGAGGAAGGCTACCCCGCCGTCAAACCGCCATGGGGCCACCTCACCGCCGTCGACGTCAATCAAGGTACCTTCGCGTGGCGCGAAGTCCTCGGCGAATACCCGCAATTGGTTGCCCGCGGACGCAGGAAGACCGGCTCCTACCAGCTAGGCGGCTGCATCGCCACCGCCGCCGGACTCGTCATCCTTGCCGCCACCGCCGATGAGAAAATCCGAGCCATTGACTCCTCCTCCGGCACCCCACTTTGGGAAGCCCAACTCCCCACCGGAGGGTATGCCACTCCTTGCACCTATGCCGCTGGGGGCAAACAGTTTATTGTCATTGCTTGCGGCGGCGGCAACCGTCAGCGGACCCCCTCGGGGGACTCCATTGCGGCATTTTCTCTCTGATATTTTTTCGCGGACGAAAAAATCGCTTTTGCCTCTTGCCAAGCAATAGGGTCATACATTAATCTTGAAGTACTATTACGAGCTTAGTACCTGTTAAGGTATCTCAGCTATAACTGATTTCTCCCCCTGACGTATCAGAGAAAAGTTCAATGGGTCTGTTCTCGATCCCCCGAACCGCACTCTCTTAGCAAAGTTTCTCCCACACTTGCAGTAACGAGCGCCTAGTGTACTTTAGGCGGCGTCATCAATGATCCCTTACGGGGTAGTTGGGTGTTCCTCCTAACTGCTTCTGTAACTCGTTGTGTGGGAAGCAGATGTTGAAATTCAAACGGTCTGCAATTCGGACCTGGAAATCGGCATCGTCCCTAAAGCTAACCCTGCGGTAGGTCGATCAGGACGGATGGGAACCCGGTGAATTTAGTCCTACGATGCGGCAACCAGCCACAGCGCGTGGCGGTAGTCCGCAGGAAGGAGCTTTGATGTTCAGGATGAACGGATCGAGCGCGTCCAGCCAGGCCAGGCGGAAGCTCGTATTACTTGCGCCCGAGGGTGCGCGGATTCCTGAGAAGTTTCGCAACCGCAAGGACGACTCCCGGAGCCGGACTCATCTTCTTGCCGAGTTGCAGCGTCTGCGGGGACGCGTGTATCTGGAGGACGGGGCGATCAAGCCTCGCGATCTTACTTCCGACAAGCGTCACATCCAGACTGCCGATGAGGAGAGCTGGCATATCCTTGTCGCCGACGAGAACAACCGGGTCAGCGGTTGCGCCCGATACCTCAGCCATTCCGCCTTTGCCCGCATTGAGGATCTGGGGGTCTCTTCGGCCCCTATTGTCACCAGTCCCCTTACCCGCCTCTGGGCTCGCGCCGCTATCGACGCCCAGTTGCAGGACGCCCGCGATCGCGGTCTCGGCTATGTCGAGGTCGGCGGTTGGGCCCTTACCGAAGAACTCCGCTGGTCAGCCGCCGCTTTACATCTTGCCCTGGCATCATACGCATTAGCCGAAATCCTGGGCGGCTGCCTTAGCATCGGTACGGTCACTCACCGTCATGCTTCGTCCTCTATCCTCCGCCGCATCGGTGGCGCTTCGCTGCAATATGGCGGCATGGAAGCGGGCAGCTATTTCGATCCGCGCTACGGCTGCGACATGGAGATTCTCACCTTCGATTCCGGCAAACCAAACCCCAAGTACAAGGGGATGCTTCTCGAGATTCAGAAAGAGCTGTCCATGGAAGCGCAGGTCGTCGGCGATTCGCTGGTTCCAGCGGTCATCACCGAGCCCGTCCTTGTACCCGCCACCGCGTCTCTGGCACAGTTGTCGGCGGCCTAGGCGAGGCCAAAGGAAGGATCGGTTCTTTGTCCACGATTCCCTCGCAACCTATTACCCAGACCCGCGAGTCCACACCGGGCATTCTCGATCGCGCCATCGCCGAATGGCGCACCGCGCTCGGCCAGGATGCCGTCGATACCAGCGAGCCGGCTCTCACACGGGCCGGCACCTGCACTTTCGCCATCCGCCGCACCGTGCCGGTAATCCTGCGGCCATCCACCCGCGCCCAGGTGCAGCACCTGATGCGCATCGCCTCGCACTACGGGGTCCCCGTCTACCCCATCGGCGGCGGGAAGAACTGGGGCTACGGCTCCGGCGTCCCCTCGGCCAGCGGCTGCGCTCTCATCGACCTCAGCCGTATGAATCAAATCGTCGAGTTCGATGAGGAACTGGCCTACGTCACGGTCGAACCCGGCGTCACCCAGCGCCAGTTGATGGATTTCCTCGCTGCCCGCCAGTCCAATCTGTGGATGGATTCCACCGGCGCCAGCCCCGAATGCAGCCTCATCGGTAACACGCTCGAACGGGGCTTCGGCCACACTCCTTATTCCGATCACTTCGGCCATTGCGCCAACCTCGAAGTCGTCCTCCCCAGCGGCGAATGCCTGCAAACAGGCTTCGGCCGCATCCCGGGCGCCTCCACCGCGCCGGTCTACAAGTATGGCGTCGGGCCCTACATCGACGGCCTCTTCACCCAATCGAACCTCGGCATCGTGACGCGCATGACCATCTGGCTCATGCCCGCCCCGGAATACATGCAAGCCTTCTTCTTCCGCTGCGATGAGGAAGACGGCCTCAGCTACCTTGTCGACGCGCTGCGCCCCTTGCGCCTCGATGGCACGCTGAAGAGCGCTGTCCACATCGGCAACGGCTACAAGGTGCTGTCGGGGCTGCGCCAGTATCCGTGGGAATTGACGGGCGGAAAAACCCCGTTGATGCCCGAACAGTTGCAGCAGCTCTCGAAGTCGATGAACTTCGGTTATTGGAACGGCTCCGGCGCACTCTACGGCACGCGTGCGCAAGTGGCCGAAGCCCGCCGCCTGCTCAAAAAGGCGCTCAAAGGCAACGTCACCCGCGTGCAATTCCTCGACGACCGTCTGCTCCGCATCGCGTCCCGTTTCGCCAAGCCGCTCGGCTGGCTCACGGGCTGGGATCTCAGCAAGACGCTCGAACTGGTCAAGCCGCTCTACGGCCTGCTGAAAGGCGAGCCCACCGCTGAGCCCATCAAGTCCGCCTTCTGGCGGATGCGCACCCCAGGCAAAGCCGACGCAGACCCCGATACCGAAGGCTGTGGCCTGCTCTGGTGCTCGCACACGGCGCCCATTCGCGGCGAAGACGCCCGCATCATGATGGAGATCACCGAACGCGTCACGCTCGCCCACGGCTTTGAGCCCATCGTTTCCATCACGCTGCTCACCGAACGCACGCTTTGCTCGGTCGTTTCCATCAGCTACGACCGTTCGATCGAAGGCGAAGACAAACGCGCCCTCGATTGCTACCGCCAGTTAATGGATACTCTGCTCGCCGCCGGATACCCGCCCTACCGCCTCGGCACCCAGGCCGGCTTCCGCGTGCCCGGCGAAGAGGGGTTCCGCAACCTGCTGCAAACCATCAAGGATCGCATCGACCCGAAAAACGTGCTCGCCCCGGGCCACTACCTGCGCTAGGGCTCCCCACTTAGCCCATGAAGACCTAAAGATCTAGCGGCGCGCTGCCGATCTTCCGCCTTACCCCCATGAGGCTGGCATGGCGCAACATTCTATATGATCGCGGCCGGTTCCTGGTCACCGTCCTCGGCATCGCCTTCGCGGTCTTCCTCATGATCTTCCAGGGCAGTCTGCTGGTGGGCTTCCTTGGCGCCGCCTCCAAGCTGGTCGATGCCACCGATTCCGATCTCTGGATCACCGCCCGCGGCGTCCTCTGCTTCGATTTCTCCGCCCCGCTCCCCAAGCGCTTCGCCGAACTCGCTCAGGGAGTCCCCGGCGTGGAAGAAACCTACCGTATCGCCACTTCTTTTGCCGAATACCGCAATGGCGACGGCCGCCACCATGTCGTCGCCCTCGTCGGCGCCGACCCGCAAGTGGGCGCGGCCTTCCCCATCCCCCGTCTCCCCGACAGCGCCGCGGTCATTGAGCACGATGCCGTGGTCATCGACGCCAGCCATCAGAAGACCCTCGAAATCGCCCGTTTTCCCGAGGATGTCGAAATCAACCGCCGCCGCGCCAAAGTGCTGCGTCAGGTGGACGGCTTCAGTTCCTTCCTCGGCTCGCCTTATGTCTTCACCTCCTACCCCGACGCCATCGAATACCTCGGGCTGGGCCCCGAAGAGACCATGTACATCCTGGTCAAGGTAAAGCAGGGCCACTCCCCACAACAGATCAAGGCCTTGCTGCAACGCCGTCTCCCGGATGTGGACGTCTGGACCAAGCAGGAATTTTCAGACCGCTCCCGCCTGTATTGGGTTACCAAGACCGGCGCCGGCGCCGCCATTCTCACCGCCGCTATCCTCGGTTTCCTGATCGGGTTGGTGGTAGTGTCGCAGACCATCTACGCCACCACGATGGAAAACATCGAGGAGTTCGCCACGCTCAAGGCGCTCGGCGCGGGCCGCTGGATGATCATGCGCACCGTGCTGGTGCAATCGCTGTTCTGCTGCCTGGCCGGCAGCGCGCTCGGCGTCGCCGTCACCTTGCCTCTGGTGGACCTGGCGAAATCAACCATTGCCTGGGTGCACACGCCGAACTGGCTGATTGCCGCCATCATGCCTCCCAGCTTTCTCATGTGCGCCCTGGCCGCGCTCGTCTCCATCCGCGCCGCCATCGCCGTCGAACCTGCGAGGGTATTCCGTGCCTGACACTTATCTCGCGCTCGAAGACGTCACCGTGAAGTACGGCACGCGCCAGGCCGAATCCTATGCCCTGCGCGGCGTCAACGTGGCCTTCGACCGCGGCAAGCTCACCCTCATCATGGGCCCCTCAGGCAGCGGCAAAACCACCATGCTCAGCCTGCTCGGCTGCCTGCGCACTCCCGAATCGGGCCGCGTTGTCGTCTTCGGCCGCGATGTCGCCAAAATCGGCGATGCCGCCCGCACCAAGCTCCGTCAGAACCTCGGCTTCGTCTTCCAGGCCTTCCGCCTCTTCCGGGCACTGAATGCGCTCGAAAACATCCGCATGGCCGCCGGCATCGCCGGCGCCGGCCAGAATAACGCCCGCAAGCTGCTGGAGCAGTTCGGACTCAAGGACAAAGCGCACCTGCTGCCCAACGAACTGAGCGGCGGTGAAAAGCAACGCGTCGCCATCGCCCGAGCCCTGGTGAACGACCCCCAGATCGTCCTTGCCGACGAACCCACCGCCTCGCTCGATTCCGATGCCGGCCACCAGATCGCCGCCCTGCTGCGCAACATCGCCGAAG
>JAEUQG010000006.1 GCA_016789755.1 Bryobacterales bacterium | reverse complement strand
ACTTCGGTCACCAGCACCCGTGCGCCTTCCAGCTTGGCGGCCAGGGCCACAAGCAGGCCGATGGGTCCGCCCCCCTGGACCACGGCATACTCGCCTGCTTTGAGCTCGGCCAGGCGGACATCGTGCGTGGCGACGGCGATTGGTTCGATGAGGGCGCCTTGTTCCAGGGAGAGGTTGGGGGGAAGGCGATGAAGCGTGTGGGCAGGCACCGTCCAGGTGTCCTGCATGGCGCCCGGGGAGTCGATGCCGATGAACTTCAGGCGCATGCAGATGTGGCTATGGCCGGCGAGGCAGGCAGGGCACTCGCCGCAGTAGTCCAGCGGGCGGACCGTGACGCGGTCGCCGCACGCCCAGCCCTGAACGCCGCTCCCGATGGCGGTGACGGTGCCGGACATTTCGTGACCCATGATTTGCGGGGTGGCGACCCGGTGATCCATGTTGCCGTGAAATATGTGCAGGTCGGTGCCGCAGATGCCGCAGTGCGAGACGCGGATCTGGACTTGGGCCGGCCCCGGAGCGACCGGTGTGCAGTCGCCGATGCGGATGGTCTTGTTGCGATCGTAGAAAGCGGCTTTCATGGTGCAGCATCCATGTTACATCGATGATCTATTGTCTGGCTGACGTTTGGCCGATAGTACGGGCGTTATGTTCCACTTCCAGATGCGTGTGCCCGCGTTGGTACTGCTGGCTGCCGTTGCGGCTGGAGGCCAAACCATCAGTCGAGTAGCCGGAAACGGAACCCGTGGCTTTTCCGGCGATGGCGGCCAGGCGTTGAACGCGCAGTTCGATGCGCCGCGGGCCGTCGGCGTGGACGGCGCAGGCAACATCATCTTCGTGGATCATGGCAATGACCGGGTGCGGAAGATCACGCCGGGGGGCGTGGTGAGCACCATCGCGGGCACTGGGAATATCTTTCAGGACGCGCCGGACAATAGCGCCGCGACGAGCACCTTCTTCTGGCGGCCGTCGAGCGTGGTGATTCATGGGTCGGGGATCATTTATATTGCCGACACATTGAAGAACGTGGTGCGGCGGATCAACGCCAACGGTACCGCGACCATTGTGGCCGGGACGCAGAATGCGCTTTCCGACAACAACGGCAACGGGGGCCCGGCGACACAGGCCAAGCTGAGCTGGCCGCGCGGCCTGGCGCTCGACCGGGAAGGGAACCTGTATATCGCCGATTCCTTGAATCATGTGGTGCGCAAGGTGACTCCCGGAGGCACGATCCATAACGTAGCGGGAGTGTTCAAACAGGAAGGGTTCAACGGGGATAATCAGGCCGCGGTCAACGCGAAGCTGACCGGCCCCATCGATGTGGCGGTGGACGGAGGCGGAAATCTGTATATCGCCGAGGGAAGCGCCAACCGCGTGCGCAAGGTGAATACCAACGGGATTATCACGACCTATGCCGGAACGGGGGAGTTTGGCTTTACCGGCGATGGCGGCGCGGCGGCGGCGGCCAAGTTGTCCTGGGTGGACTACATTGCCGTGGACCGCGGCGGGAATCTGTTTATCAGCGACCAGACGAACAACCGCATCCGCAAAGTGACTCCCAACGGAGTGATTCAGACGATCGCCGGGACGGGCGCGCTCGGCAATACCGGAGACGGCGGCAATCCCCTCAGTGCCACATTCGGCGGCTTGGGCGATATTCTGCCCATGCCCAATGGCGATTTGTATGTCGTGGACAACGGCAACAACGTGCTGCGGAAGATCACCTACAACTGCAACTTCGGCTATACGCCCGAGGTGCTCTACTTCGATTCGGCGGCGGCGTCGGGGACGGGAACCGTGAATGCGAGCGGGGGTTGCACCTGGGGGCCTTTCAGCGATTCGGCCTGGCTCACGACGAACGGCTACGCGCCGGGGTCGCCGGCTGTCCCGTTCCAGATCGCCGAGAACCAGACGGGATATGAGCGGACGGGCTTCCTCTATGCCGGATCGGCGCAGAGCCAGATTGTGCAGCGGGCCACCCGCCAGGTGTTCAGCGACGTGGGGGCCGGCGGCGTCTACTTCGACGCCGTGAACGTGTTGCAGAGCATGGGCATTCCGGGGGGGACGGCGGCCAATCCGCTGCGCTATTTCCCGGAAGAGGCGATGACGCGGGCGCAGATGGCGGTGTTTATCATTCGCGCCATTTACGGCAATGACAACTTCAGTTTTCTCGGGACGCCGTATTTCAACGACGTGCCGGCGACGCATCCGCAGTTCAAATGGATCCAGAAGCTGCGGGAGCTGGGGATTACTTCGGGCACCAGCGTGAATCCGCCCCTGTTCTCGCCCGATTGGGCGGTGAACCGCTACCAGATGGCGAAGTTTCTGGTGACGATGTTGTACGGGGAGAACTTCGACTTCGGGCAACCGGCGGTGCGCTACTTCGACGATGTGCCGCCGGATCATCCGTTCTATAAGTGGATTCAGGAACTGCGGCAGATCGGGGTGACTTTGGGAACTTCCTTCACGCCGCCGCTCTATTCGCCCGACGCGAACGTCAGCCGGGGACAGATGGGCCTGTTCATTCTGCGGGCGATCAATCCGTTGTGGCTGCCGGCGGGGACTCCGTACCTGTCGAGCGTGCAGGTGCTGGGCACGGGCGAATCCCTGACGATTTCCGTGAGCGGACAGAATACGCATTTCGATTCCACTTCGGTGCTGAATATGGGACCGGACATCACCGTGAACTCGGTGCAGTTGATCAGCAATCTGCACTTGATGGCGAACGTGACGGTATCCCCGCAGGCGCGGAAAGGGCCGCGTCCGGTGGTGGTGCGGACGGGGTCGGAGGATGCGTTCAAACTGATTGGGTTCACCGTCCCATGAATTCTGTTCTCGTTACGGGTTCAGGCCGCGACCTTGAGGCCAACCGCTCGCAGCAGTGCGTCCAGGTCATCGCAGACGTGCTGGTTCAAGCGGTCGAGTTCGCAGCGTTTCTCCTCCGCCAGCCGGTAACGGCGCGAACGCGGAATTCGCTCGACCAATCCCTTGGCGCGTAGCTTTGACAAGAAGCATCGAGTGCCGGGACGTAGAGATCGGCTGTGGTGAACTTGCCGCCGGCCGGTTCTTCAGCCAACACTTGGAACGGTCTGCGATGTCCGTCAAGGTCTTCCGGGTCACCCGCTTCCCTTCGCGGTAGGCGTTAAAGAAGCCGGGCACGCGCTCGCGTTTGTTGGAATGGTTGGATCAGGCCGTTGAGTAACAGCCGGTCAAAACGACGGTATCCGAACTGAAAGCTATTCTTGTGGTGCTCAACAAAGGCGTTCATGGCACGCTCCTGCCTGTGAGTTACCGGCAGCATAACGCTGTGAACTCTCGAAACCAGCGCGGACGTTTCAGGATCTGCCGGTACAGGAGACCTGCGGCCTCGCGTTGCCGATGCGTCGCGCAGACTGTGTCTATTCCGGCAAACATCGCCGAGGGATTCCGTCGTCGTGGCAAGGCGGATAAGGCTCGGTTTCTGAATATAGCCGCAGGGTCCGTCGAAGAAGCAGGCTCCTTGGCGCGTACACCACCGCCATTCTGACTTCCTCGACTTCTGACTCCTGACTTCCATATCCCGAAGGGACATCAAGGCGAAGCCTTGGCGAGTTGGAACACCGATTGCAAAGGCGAATGGGACACCGTAGCCCCGCAGGAGGTCAGCATGTCCCATCAGGAGCCCGCGTCGTTCCGATACATCCTTCCGATTTTGCGAATTGCGATCGGGTGGCACTTTCTCTATGAAGGGCTGGTGAAGCTGATCTACGCCGGATGGAGTTCGGCGGGGTATTTGCAAGGGAGCACGGGCCCCCTGGCGGCAGTATTCCGGGCGATCGGGGGGAATCCGGCGGCAACGGCTGCTGTTGATTTTCTCAACATATGGGGATTAATCGCGGTGGGGTTGGGGCTGATGCTGGGTGTTTTCACCCGCTGGGCATCGGTGGGCGGCATTGTGCTGCTGGCGATGTACTACCTGGCGTATCCGCCGTTGTTCGGGCTGCCGGCGTA
Organism: Bryobacterales bacterium; assembly: GCA_016789755.1. GTDB lineage: Bacteria > Acidobacteriota > Terriglobia > Bryobacterales > Bryobacteraceae > CADEFT01. Next base: position 4,874 of record JAEUQG010000006.1, on the reverse strand, counting down.
CGGAACGGACGGGGCGTATCTGATCGTCAACCGGAACCTGATCGAGATGCTGACGCTGGTGTTCTTCGTGGCTTACAAGCCGGTGACCGATGAGGTGGCGGTGGCGTCCCGCCGCCAGGTGTTGGCCGCCGCCGCGGGGTTGCCGGTGCTGGGCGTCTTCCTTTTGGCCGTGCTGCGCAAACATGGATATCGCAGCTTCGAGGAGATGAATCTGCGGACCCACCCCGGCGCGAAGAACGTGGCGGTGGCGACGCCCACGATCCGGAGTTTTCAGTTCTCGAAGGTGAGCGATCTGCGCGGGAAACCGCCCCTGGCGCGTATTGGGAATCTGAATCTCAGCCGGATGATTCTGGGCGGGAATCTGATTGGTGGGTGGGCGCATGCCCGGGATCTGATCTATGTGTCGAAGCTGGTGAAGGCGTACCATCACCGGGATAAGGTGTTCGAGACGCTGGCGCTGGCCGAGTCGTGCGGCGTAAATGCGATTCTGACGAATCCGGTGTTGTGCGAGACCATTAACGACTATTGGCGCAATGGGGGGAAGATCCACTTCATTTCCGATTGCGGGGGAAAGGATTTGATGGACATGATCCGGCGGTCGATCGACCGCGGGGCGGCGGCTTGTTATATCCAGGGGGCGACGGCGGACAAGCTGGTCCAGGAGGGGAAGTTCGACTTGATGGGGAAAGGGCTCGATCTGATCCGGAAGAACGGGTTGCCGGCCGGGATCGGCGGGCATGAACTGGCGACCGTGAAGGGGTGCGTGGAGCAGGGATTGCGGCCGGATTTCTGGATGAAGACGCTGCATGAGTGCAACTACTGGTCGGCGCGCAAGGATCAGCAACACGACAATATCTGGTGCACGGAACCGGAGGAGACGGTGGCTTTCATGCGCGAGCGGCCCGAGCCCTGGATTGCGTTCAAGGTGCTGGCCGCGGGGGCGATCAGTCCAAAGCGCGGGTTCCAGTATGCGCTCGAGAGCGGGGCCGATTTCCTCTGCGTGGGGATGTACGACTTCCAGATTGTGGATGACGTGAACCTGTTCTGCGATGTGATGAAGAAGGGGCTGGTGCGGGGCCGGGAGTGGCGGGCTTGATGTGGTTGGGCTCCCGATGAACGCCGATTCACGCGGATCGGAAAGCATTCAGAGCGTTGCGGTGCTAGAATGCCGGACGTCATGCTGGAAAAGTACGACGATGCGGACTTTCATTACGGGACTGAGGTGTTCTCCAGGAAGGACCTGCCTGCGGAGAATGGCGCCACGCATATGGGGTTTTACCTGACGTGGGTGTTGATGAAGGGGATGGAAAGCGCGGAGTTGCGGGCGAATGCCGGTGAGGCGGTGGAGAAGGTGCGGGCGCGGGAGATGACGGGGCGGGAATTGCTGATGGAATACAGCGATCAGAAATTGTTGCCGGTGGATCTGAACGACGAGGCAAACCGGTTCACGCGCTCCTACTATCGGAAGTACCTCACGGATTATTCGGCCTTGTTCGGGAAGGCGGCGGATCGCTACGAAGTGGAGAATTCGTGGGTCAATTATGACCGGATAGCGGCGGTGATAGAGAAGCGGTGGGCTGCGCACCAGTCCAAGCCGTGGTGGAAGGTGTGGTGACGGCAGCCCTGGACGCTTCTCCCACTGCTTACGGCGCCGTGCAGCGGAAGTTGGCGGCGTCGGCCGTGCTGCCTTGGCCCGTGTAGCGCGCGGTTTGGGGATAGGGGCACAAGGGCCGTGTGGCGGTGGTTTTGCCATCGACGATGCGCGAGGCGATGATGCGCTCCGGAACCTTCTTGCTCTCCACCCACGCCATGACGTCGAGGAGGGGATCGAAGGTACCGATTCCGGGGCCCCCGCCGCAGTGAAACACCCCGGGCTGGAGGAAGAAGCGGAAGAAGCCGTGCGTGCGCGGGCCCATGGTTCGGAGCACGCTTTCGTAATACTCGACACCCATCAGCGCGTTCAAGGACGGATCCGCCCAACCGTAATACATGAGGAGTTTGCCGTTCCGCTTCTCGAAGGCGGATAGATCGGGGTCGGTAGCGTCCAGAATGGCGTGGATCCAGTCCAGGCGCGGAATGTCGCGGTCTTTGTCGAAGGCGCGCAACTCGATGCCCTGGTCGCTGCGGGGGAAAGCCATGTGCCGGAAGAAGCTCTCGGCGAAGTTCCAGGCGATGGTTTTGTCGCCGTTTTCGCGGACGATCCATTGATCCCAGCCGCTCTTGCCGTCAGTGCCGGCGACTTCGGCGCCAACAGGCCAGCCGGGGAAGACTCGCTTGCCGTTGACATGGATGTCCCCGTAGATCTTTTCTAGCGTGCCGATCTGAGCGACACTGAAGCAGTTGCTGTGGTCCTCCGCCGCAGCGCAGCGCGGCAGGTCGCGGGCGGGTTGGAAATCGCAGCGGCGCGGATCGTCGATCAATCCGTCTTTGAGTCCGTCTTTGGCGTCGCACAGCGAGTAGATGCGATCGGAGAGCGTGGCGAGTTTCGCGTACGGGACCGGAGCTTCCAGCAGAGCCTGTTCGCGGCAGGCAAAGCCCGCCATCGTCATCGAGAAGTTGAGGACGGGGGCGCCCGCAACGATGCCGTCGAAGTCGTTGGGAAAGCGCTGGGCGAGGATGAGTCCCTGGCGGCCTCCGGTGGAACAGCCCTGATAGTAGGATCTGGCGGGTGGTGCGCCATAATAGGCGGCGGCGATCTTCTTGCCGGCCTCGGTGGTGACGTGGAGCGAGCGGAACGCGTAGTCGAGGAGTTTCTGGCGATTGGCGGCGAACGTGGCCAGCGGTTCCTGCCGCCCGTCGTGGCCGGTGTTGGTGACGGCGGCCGCGAATCCGCGCTGCAGCGCGATGGAGCGCAGGCGGAGGCGCTGGGGAGAATCGAGGGAGTCGCCCGCGTAGCCACCGCTGCCGGTGAGATGGAAGCGGCGGTTCCATTTGGTGGGGAGCGCGACCTCGAAGCGGATCTCGGGGAGGATGTTTCCCATGACGCGGCAGAACTCGGGAGCGCCCTCACCGGCGGGATGGAGGACGGCGCTTTCCACGGTGAAATCGAAGCCGGAAAGGCTGAAGAGGGATTTGCAGGGGATGACGGGCGCGGCCGGCGCTGCTCCCACGGGCGGGGCGATGAAGGGGGCTTGCGCGGACAGGCAGGCTGCGGCGAGGAAGAACAAGGGGAATCGCATGTCCCCACTATAGTCGCTAACGGTAAGGACTGCCGCTGGGCAGCGAGGAGTGGATCGCTCCTTTGTCCACCCGAAGAATGTAGTTCGCGCCGGCGCCGGAGGCGTCGATGCGCTGGACCTGGATGGCCGGAATGGTGGCTGGCCTGGCCCGGCGGATGTCGGGCTTCGCGCCAAGCGTGAGAAAGAAGGCCGACTCCTCCCCGGCGACTTGCGGTTTGGCGTTGGGCGCCAGCAGCACGGCCGTGCGCTCATCGACGCCGATGGCCTTGACCGTGGCGCATGTCGATTCCTGGCGGATGCGGGCGAGGAAGACCAGCAGCCGGCCCATGCGGTCGCGGCGCGTGAAGTGGCTATCCGTGATCAGGCAGGCGAGGGAAGGGAAGCTCAGGAAATCCGCGCCGATGGAGACCTTTTCGTGGAACGGGTCGGCGAGCGCCGTGGCACTGGTGACCGTGTCGTGCTGCGCGGCGAACGAGTATTGGCCAAGCACAGCGAGTCCGGCGCTGGTGCCGCCGATAGGGACCCCGCGGGCGGCTGCGGCGTGTATCGCGTCTTCGACAGGCGTGCCTTTCCAGAAACGGAAGTAGTTCCATTGATCGCCTCCGGCGAGGAAAATGCCGTCGGCTTGCTTCAGCTTTTCAAGCACGGTCGGATGCGACGAGGCTTGTTTGTCGAGGAAGACGAAGGTCTCGATGGAGTCGGGGTGGCCGAGTTTGGCGAGGTAAGCGTGGTAGCCGTCGGCGCCCGAAGCCCGCAGGATGACGATGTCCCCCTGACCTGCTTTGTCCAGGAACCAGCGGAACGCCTGGTCGACGTCGGCGCCGCCGCCGGCAAGGAGAAAGCCGGGTTCGGTGCGGACGGAGGCATCGGCCGGGTTGCCGCTGAGGAAGTAGCGGTAGGGCTGATCCTCGGCGGACAGCGTGCACGCAAGGATGAGGAGCAGCGCGAGGTTAAGGCGCACGGCTATTTCTTGGCCGGAGCTTTCGATTTCTTCGGCTTGTTCTTGCCGCCGCCGCCGAAGACGCTGGCCACGCCGCGGCCGACGCTCGAGCCGACTTTGGCCGTGCCGGCGCCGACCTCTTTGCCCATGGTGCCGACGCCTTTGCCGAAGTCCGCGGCCCCGCCGGCGATGTTGCCGTCGGCGGTCTTGGTGCCGAGACTTTTTGCGCCGCTGCCCGCTGCTTGTCCGGCTTTTTCGTAATTCCCTCCGGATTTGCCGGCTTTGCCGAATTCCTCTTTGGGGCTTCGCAGTCCGCCGGGTTTCACGGAGGTTTTCTTGGCGGGCGCTTTGGCTTTGGACTTTTCCTGGGCGAAGGCGGGCGCGCAGAGCAGCAAGCCGAGAGCTGTGGCCGCGAGGCGTCGGTACGACATCTCTACATTATAGCGCTGGCTTTCGCCGGGCAATTGGGCTACGATGGCGAATCGATGAACGAGCGGAATTTTCACGAAGTAGCGTCCGTGTTGCGCGAGGCATGCGACAAGGAGACGCAGCAGCGGAATGTGCTGCTGGAGATTTTTTCGGTAATAGAGAGCGACGCCTTCGAGATGTTGCCGCAATTTTTGTGCGAGGACGTGGAACTGCATATCTACGGGATGCCGGTTTTTGCCGGATCGTGGCGGGGCTATCGGGCGGTGACGGCGGCGGTCGCGGCGAACTTCGATAAGGTGGACGGGCAGCGGCCGAGAGTGGAGTCC
>JAEUQG010000578.1 GCA_016789755.1 Bryobacterales bacterium | reverse complement strand
GCGATACGGCTCGCCGTCGCCGTCCACGTCGCGGTAGCGCGCTAATTCTCCCACCCGGTCCAGATCCTCCGGTGTCAGCACCTTGGCGCGATGAATCGGCTTGGCGGGATAGTCGAACGGATCGGACATCCAGTTGTTCATCCCCAGATCCAGGTCGGTGTTGACGAACACCGGGGTCTGGAAATGCTCAGCCATGTCAAAAGCGTCGCCGGCCATTGCGAAACACTCCCCCGGATCAGCCGGGAAGAGAATCGGATGATGCGTATCGCCGTGCGACAGCAGTGCATTCGACAACAGGTCGCCCTGCATCGTGCGCGTCGGCAATCCGGTCGATGGGCCTACCCGCTGCACGTCGAAGATCACGCACGGTACTTCGGCGTAATAGCCCAGCCCGACAAACTCGGCCATTAGCGAAACGCCTGGCCCGGAAGTAGAGGTCATGGCCCTGGCCCCAGCCCAACTGGCGCCGATTACCATGCCCACCGCCGCTAGTTCGTCTTCCGCCTGGAGGACTGCATAGGTGGCCTTCCCTGTTTCCTTATCCACACGCATGCGCTTCAAATAGCCGATGGTAGATTCCACCAGCGAAGATGACGGAGTGATGGGATACCATGTCACCACCGTCACGCCGGCGAATACACAACCGAGCGCTGCTGCCGCGTTCCCGTCAATGATGATCTTGCCGGCGGTCTTGTCCATCCGCTCCGCCCACAGCGAGTCGGTCTTCGGCAAGCTCTCTTCGGCGAACTGCTTGCCCGCCTGAATGGCGTTCCAATTCAGGTCCGCCGCTTTCGCCTTGCGGGCCCCGAATTGCTTGTACAACGCCTTGCGCATCTCCTCGAAGTCGATCCCCAGCAGGTGCCCCACAACCCCGTCGTAAATCATGTTGCGCACCAGTTTCCGCAAACGCACTTCAGGGCATACGGGCACAACCAGTTTGTCGAACGGCACCGGGTAGAAGTGCAGGTCGCTGCGCAACTCGTTCAGCTTCAGCGGAGCGTCATACACAACCGCCGCCCCGGCTTCCAGTTTCAGCACATCCTCGCGAGCCGTTTCCGGGTTCATGGCCACCAGGAAGTCAATCTCCTTCTTTCGCCCGATCCAACCGTGCTTGTTGGCACGGATCGTGAACCATGTGGGAAGCCCGGCGATATTTGACGGGAAGAGATTCTTGCCGGATACGGGAATGCCCATCTGAAAGATGGACCGCATCAAAATATTATTCGCGGTCTGGCTGCCGGAACCGTTGACCGTGGCAACCTGAATCGACCAGTCATTGACGACGCGATAGGGTTGCCCACCGGTTCGAGAAGCGACCGGGCTGACTTCGATGGTAGACATAAAGATTGATTTTGCCATAGCCAGAATACCACAGGTGGCGCGGGTTAATCTACTGAATGTTGATAGAGTATGGGGTGTATCTGCGCTTGGCCCGCTTTGGTATCCTGTTCAAGCAATGAGATTCGCCACTTTGTTTGCCGTTGCATGTATTTCGCTGTTAGCTGCCGATGCCAATTCGCTTACTCCCGCGGAGAAAGCCGCCGGCTGGAGGTTGCTATTCGACGGAAAGACGCTCAATGGTTGGGAGGACACGGGGAAGAAGGACCCACCTGGCAAGTCATGGACCATTGAAGACGGCTGCATCAAGTCCCAACCCAAGCCGGGATTGCGCGAGGATCTGTTCACCACCGAATCCTTCAGCGACTTCGAACTTGTTTTCCAATGGAAGATCTCCCCCGGCGGGAACAGCGGTTTGAAATACCGCATTCAGGACCGTTTTTTCCTGAATGAGGCACTGATTCGGACCGGCAAGTTCAAGCGTTTCGAGGATCTGGCGAACGATGCCATTGCCACACGATCCGTACTCCGCGAGCAGGCGACGCAGGAATACATTGTGGGCTTCGAGTATCAGGTGATCGACGATTCGGGCCATGCCGATGCCCGTCGCGGAGCGTTCTATCAGGCTGGAGCACTTTATGACATGATCGCCGTCACCCAGAAGACCGCCAAGGCGCCGGGGGAGTTCAACGATGCCCGAATAGTAGTTCGAGGCAAGCACATGGAGCATTGGCTGAACGGCGTGAAAGTGGCCGAGGGAGACCTTGGTTCGCCCGACGCCGCCGCAAAGGCTGCCAAGCGCTGGGGCACTTCCTCTCCTATCTATAAGGCGCTGGCAGATGTACCGAAATTGAAGACCCCGATCGCTCTGCAGAATCACAACGATGCCGCGTGGTTCCGGGGCATCAAAATTCGCACCCTACGCTGACGGTTGCGCTCCGTCGCGCTTGATCCAGCGGTATGCTGCTACGGAGTTCTTCCAGAAATACTTCTCAGCTACGGCACGGCCTTTTCCGCTGAAGTACTCCCGCACGATTCCCAGCACCTGGGAGTAATTCCCCGTCGGCTCGCTGTTTGGCCAATCGCTGCCGAAAAGCAGTTTGTCCTGGCCGAAGGTGTCGTAAATCTCGTCCAGTTTCGCTTTGTAGTACGGCAGGTCGTAGCGCAGTTTCCCAGTCCCATCCTTGGCCAGTACCGCCGACACCTTCACCCAGACCTTGGGCCGCTTGGCCAGATCCCGGATGGCACTGACATACCCGCTGCGATTGGCCGGCACTTCGACCTTCGGCAGATGGTCGATAACCACCTTTAGCTCTGGAATCCGATCGGTGATGCGTTGCACGTCTTCCAGCATTTTCACGCTCGGATTCGCCGTGTCCAGCGTCAACCCGCGGGCGGCGAAGTCCTTCATCCCGGCGATGAACTCCGGCTTCGCCATATCGGCACGGAAGTCGCGCCCCCAGAGATACGCATAACGGATGCCGCGGAACAGTTTGTTCTTCGTGAACCGGTCCAGGTGCGAGCGGAACTCGGGTTTCAGCGGCTCCAGGTCTCCGATGTAGCCCACCATGATCGTGTCTTTCTCGCAAACATCCAGAACCCACTGATTGTCGTCGAACCACGGGCTGCATTCCACCTCGATCGCGCCCACCACGTTGAGCCCCTTGCTCACCTCGCGCAGTTGCTTGGGATAAGTCGGCTTGTAGAAGATCGCATCCTTGGGGGGCCACGGCACTCCCTGTTTGCGTGTGGGGTCGAAGAGGTGAATATGCGTGTCGATGACCGGAATCGGCGTTTGCGCCACCGCGCTGGCAAGGCTTGCGGAGGCGGCAAGGAAGGTTCGGCGTTGCATGATCCCGTTATTGTACCCGACGCGCTGACTATGCTACGTTGCCCCAGATGCGATTTCTCACGGCTGGGCTGCTGATGGCGTCGATTGGCTTCGCGCAAGGCCCACAAGGTCCGAATACAGATATCCATTACCGCCTCGGTCCCGACTCTCTCGCTCAGGACGGTGTCCCCAAAGGCCGCATCGACGGCCCGTTCACCCTGCCCAGCCAAGCGTATCCCGGTACGCAACACACCTACTGGGTCTACGTTCCCGCGCAGTACGATCCGAAAAACCCTGCCTGCCTTATGATCTTCAACGACGGCCAGGCCTTCAAATACGCGGAGGGTGATGTGCGTGCCCAGAACGTGATGGACAATCTCATCTATCGCCGGGAGATCCCGGTGATGATCGGGGTCTTCATCAATCCCGGACGCACGCCCGAGCAGCCCGAACCCCACCCGCGCGATTGGGGTGACCGCAACACCAACCGGCCTGCCGAGTACAACTCCCTCGATGACCGCTACGCTCGCGTCATTGTCGATGAACTTCTGCCGGCGCTCTACAAGGAATACAGCATCTCCAAGCGGCCTGAAGATCACGGCATCGGCGGTGCTTCCTCGGGAGCCATCGCCGCTTTCACCGTCGCCTGGGAGCGGCCCGATCATTTCCGCAAGGTGCTGAGCATTGTCGGCAGCTTCGTCAATTTGCGCGGCGGCCACGCCTATGCCGACATCGTTCGCAAAGCCGATCGAAAGCCACTGCGCGTCTTTCTGCAGGATGGCAGGAACGACAATCGCGGACAGCGCCGTGACGGCGCATACGATCAAACCCGCGACTGGTTTCACCAGAACGTGCGCCTGATGGAAGCGCTTCGCGACAGGGGCTACGATCTCAACTACACCTGGGGCATTGGCCGTCACGGCCAAAAGCAAGGCGGGTCCATACTGCCGGAAATGATGCGCTGGCTGTGGCGCGACGGCCCCGTCTCTACCGATGTCAACGATATGGTGGAGCGCAGTTTCCGCGAACCCGCAGCCCCGAAACCCTAGCCCACCGCGTTAGGCGAGTATCTTCTTCACCAACTCACCATGTACATCGGTTAGGCGGAAGTGCCGCCCTTGGAACTTATATGTGAGCCGTTTGTGGTCCACTCCCAGGCAATGCAGAATGGTTGCCTGCAAGTCATGAACATGCACCGGGTCCGACGTGATGTTGTAGGAGAAGTCATCGGTCTCGCCGATGACCAACCCGCGCTTCACGCCGCCGCCGGCGAGCCACATCGCGAAGTTGCGCGGATGGTGATCGCGCCCGTAGTTTGTATCGGTGAGTTTGCCCTGGCAATACACCGTGCGGCCGAATTCGCCTCCCCACACGATCAGCGTGTCATCCAGCAAGCCACGTTGCTTCAGATCCGCAATCAGCGCCGCCGATGCTTGATCCGTCCCTTTGCACTGTAGCGCCAGATCGCGCGGCAGATCGTTATGCTGGTCCCAGCCGCGGTGATACAACTGCACGAACCGTACGCCGCGCTCGGCCAGACGCCGCGCCAGCAGGCAATTGGCCGCATACGTTCCCGGCTTGCGCGCATCGGGTCCATACATGGCGAACGTGCTCTCCGGCTCCTTGGAAATATCCATCAGATCCGGCACCGATGTCTGCATCCGGTATGCCATCTCGTATTGCCCGATGCGGGTCTCGATCTCCGGATCGTGATAGCTTTCGGAGCGTAGTTTGTTGATCTTTCCCACCACGTCCAGCATCTGCCGCCGCGTGTCGCGCGTAATGCCGGGCGGATCTTCCAGATACAACACCGGCTCCGCTCCTCCCCGGAACCGCACGCCCTGGTGGCTTGAGGGCAAAAAGCCATTGCCCCACAGCCTTGAGAACAGCGGCTGATCGACATTGAGCGCGTTAGCCTGCGAGATGAGAACGACATACGCCGGCAGATTTTCGTTGTCGCTGCCTAGCCCATAGCTGACCCACGAGCCCATGCTCGGCCGTCCCGGCTGCTGGCTCCCGCTTTGAATGAAGGTGATCGCAGGGTCGTGGTTGATCGCCTCGGTGTGCATCGAGCGGATGATGGTCAAATCGTCCACAACCTTCGCCGTGTGCGGGATCAACTCGCTGACCCATGCTCCCGATTGCCCTTGCTGCGCGAATTTGAAAACAGAAGAGGCCACCGGCAGTGACGATTGTCCTGAGGTCATCCCGGTGATACGCTGCCCCATCCGCACGGTGTCCGGCAACTCCGTCCCCTGGCGCTTCTGCAACTGCGGCTTGTAGTCGAAAAGGTCCAACTGCGAGGGCCCGCCCGATTGGTGCAAGAAGATGACGCGCTTCGCCGTCGGCGGATGATGCGGCATGCCTGCCAGTCCGCCTTTTGCTTCACCATTGGGCGCCAGCAGCGTGGACAGCGCGGCCGTGCCGATGCCCGTACTGGCGAGTCCGAAGAAGTGCCGCCGCGTCAGCGAGAGCAGGAGTTCTTGACGAGGGTTCATGGTTCCATTACTCCTTCGAGATCACTTCATCGAGATTCAGAATCGCGCTGGCGACTGTGGTCCATGCGGCCAGTTCCACAGCATCTCCCACCGCGGATTTCGATTCGCCCACTCCCACCAGCTTCTTCGCGTTCTCGGGCAGCTTCGCGAACGCTGCCCTCTGCTGTTCCGCCAGCGTGCTGAGCAGCTTTACTTCCGATGCCAACGGCGCCCTCGCGGAAGCCATTTGGAAGGCCAGGCGCACGCGCTCCGCCGGCCGCTTGTCCGCCACGATCACCTTCTCCGCCAGTTTGCGCGCCGCTTCAATATAGATCGGATCGTTCATCAGCACCAGCGCCTGCAACGGCGTGTTAGTACGTGCCCGCCGCGCCACGCACTTCTCGCGGTCCGGCGCATCGAACGTCGACATCTGCGCCGGAGGCACCGTGCGTTTCCAGAAGGTGTACATGCTGCGCCGGTACAGATCTTTCCCCGTGCTCGGTGTATAAGTCTGTGCCGAGAACACATCGCCATATGCCATCTCTTCCCACAGTCCGGCGGGCTGGTAAGGATACACGCTGCGCCCGCCAATCTCTTTGTTCAACAGCCCGCTGGTGGCGAGCGCATTGTCCCGAACCAACTCGGCGGGCAGGCGGAAGCGCGACATCCGCGCCAGCAGCTTGTTCTGCGGATCGCGTTCCACCAACTCCGGTGTGGCTTTCGAGCTCTGCCGGTACGTTGCCGACGTCACAATCAACCTCTGCATCGCCTTCACATCCCACCCGCCACGGATGAACTCCGTCGCCAGCCAGTCGAGCAGTTCCGGATGTGATGGCGGCGCCCCCTGCGAACCGAAGTCCTCGCTGGTATCGACGATTCCCGTTCCAAAATAGATCTGCCAGAAGCGATTCACCGCCACCCGCGCCGTCAGCGGATGGGACGGATCCACCAGCCATTTTGCCAATCCCAGCCGGTTGGCAGGCGCGCCCGCCGGCAGCGGCGGCAGATTCGCCGGCACCGCCGCTGTCACCTTTTCCGTGCGGTTGCGGTAGTCCCCGCGCGCCAGCACATAGGTGTCGCGCATCTTGGGCAACTCGTCCATCACCATTGCGGTGACGATGTCTTTCTCAAGCTTGCCGCGATCCTTCGCTAGCTGCTTCAGTTCGGCATAGGCTTTGCGCTGTGCCTCCGGAGCGGCATACGTGAGGTAGTACTCCCGCAGCTTTTCCTTCTGCTCCTTGGTGCGCCGCGTCGCGGAAATGGCCGCCATCGCCCGCACCGGTGCATCCACTGCCAGTTGGAACGCTTCCGCTGCGGTAACCACTCGCGGATAGATGCGCAGATCATCTACGTTCGATCGCAACTTGCTGCTCTTCCATGGCGCACCACTTCCGAACTCGCCGGCCGGTTGATCCCTCAGTGCATCGGTCGCCGCTGGCTGTCCATCGAGATAAACACTCACGCCTGCGGCTTTGCCTGCGCCGTCGTAGGTCACCGTGAGATGGTTCCATGCGCTCATCACCACGTAGGCTTGCGTCCGCACTTCCAGGCCATCGCCGAACCGCACACGCAGGCGCGCGCCCCGTTTCAAATCGCCGATAGATCCAGCTTCTTCCAAATGCAGGGCAATGCCGCCTTTTTCGATCAGCGTCTGCGCCAGCCGGTTGTTGGACCGCACCCACAGGCTGATGCTGAACGGATTCTTGAGGCCGAAGTCTCCAAAACGGCCCCACTCCACTTCCGCCTCGCCGTCGAACCCCAGCGATTGTCCGGCCGGGCTCCCGCTAAACGCCGGATTCCCGTTGGTGATACGGGCGTGATGATAGCCGCCGGAAAGATCGGAAAGGCTGCCGTCCAGTTCATAATGCGCCACCGCGCCGCGCGGCCCATCGGAAGGCGATGCCGAACTGGCCCACGCCTCCACGGCGGCCGTCGTCTCCTTCTCTGGCAACGACGCTTCCCGTGTCTTGATCGCCTGATCGAGTTCCCTCAGTCTCGCTTCCTGCAGGCCGTCAGGCAGCGGCAGAACCGGCTTGGCGTTGCCTTCACGGCCGTCCAGTCCCTTCTCATCCACGTTGTGGAAGAAGGCGTAAAAACGGTAGAAGTCGCGCTGCGTGATCGGGTCGTACTTGTGATCGTGGCAGCGCGCGCAACCCATCGTCATCCCCATCCAGACCACGGAAGTCGTCTCCACACGGTCCATGATGTACTCGGCGTGATACTCCTCCGGGATTGCGCCGCCTTCATAGTTGATCATGTGGTTGCGATTGAAACCGGTGGCCAGCTTCTGTGCCCTCGTGGCGTTCGGCAGAAGGTCGCCGGCCAATTGCTCCACGGTGAACCGGTCATACGGCATGTTGTTGTTGAATGCCTGAATCACCCAATCGCGCCAAGGCCACATGTCGCGATGGCTGTCGATGTGATAACCATGGGTATCGGCGTAGCGCGCCAGATCCAGCCACTGCATCGCCATCCGCTCCCCGTAGTGCGGCGACTCGATGAGCCGTGCCACCAGCCTGTCATACGCCTCCGCCGACTTGTCGGAAACGAAGGACTGTACCTCCGCCGGCGTGGGCGGCAGTCCTGTCAGGTCGAGGCTCACCCGCCGGATCAATGTCACCTTGTCGGCCTCTGGGGAAGGCTTCAGGCCTTCCTTGTCGAGCCGTGCCAGAACGAAATGATCAATCGCATTGCGCGCCCATTTCGGATTCGATACCACCGGCAATTCCGGACGCTTCGGAGCCGCATAGGACCAGTGTGTCTGCCAGTCCGCACCCTGGTCGATCCATTTGCCCACAAGTTCGATCTGCTCCGCACTCAACGTGCGCTGCGAACCCCGTGGAGGCATGCGCCGGTTGGCATCGGCATGCTGGATGCGCTGAAACAACTTGCTTTCCCCGCGTTTTCCCGGAACGATGACCTTCATCGCACCGTCCCGCTCGTCCAGCCGCAATCCCGCCATCCGGTTTTTCTCATCCGGGCCGTGGCAGGAAAAGCAACTATCGGAAAGTAGCGGCCGGATCTGGCGGTCGAAAACGACCTTCGATGGTTTCAAGGCCTGCCCGTAGACCAACGCCAATGCGGACAGTCCTGCCGTAAGCCAGTATCGGGATGCGGGAAACATGCTGAATACCTTTTTA
>JAEUQG010000557.1 GCA_016789755.1 Bryobacterales bacterium | reverse complement strand
GCGCCCTGGTACCGGATGCCGGTGGTGCTGGCCGCGCTGGCGGCCGCTTTGCTGGCGATCCTCACCCTGCTCGTATTGGCGCTGCGGCACTACCGGCAGCGGTTGCGGATGGTGGCTGAGTTGGAGCAGGCGCGGCGGGCGGCGGAACTGGCGAGCCATCGCAAGAGCCAGTTCCTGGCCAACATGAGCCACGAGATCCGGACTCCGATGACGGCCATTGTCGGTATGAGCCAGCTTGCCTTGGAAACGCCATCGGGGGCGGAGCAGAGCGAGTATCTGCGGACGGTGAGTTCGTCGGCGTCGGCGCTGCTGAACATTCTCAACGATATTTTGGATCTGGCCAAAGTGGAGGCGAACAAGCTGGAACTGGTGAAGGCGGATTTCCGCATCCGGCGCAGCGTGGAGGAGACGGCGGCGATGTTCCGGGCGGTAGCGCGGGAGCGCGGGATCGGCCTCGAAAGCCATGTGGCGGAAGAAATTCCCGAAGCCGTGCATGGCGATGAATCGCGGCTGCGGCAAATTCTGATTAATTTGATTGGCAATGCGCTGAAATTTACAGAAACCGGAGAGATTCGCGTCGGGCTGGAACTGGTGTCGTGGTCGGACGAGGGGTGCGTGGTGCGTTTCACGGTGGCCGATACGGGCATCGGCGTGGCGGCCGAGCACCAGCGCCGCATCTTCCGGCCCTTCGAGCAGGCCGATGCCTCCTCCGCGCGGCGCTTTGGGGGCACGGGGCTGGGACTGGCCATTAGTACGCAACTGGTGCGGAAGATGGGCGGGGAGATCTGGATGGAAAGTCCGTGGCGCGATGTGCAACGGGAGCGGACGGTGAGCGGAACGGCGGTCCACTTTACCGTACGCCTGGAAGCGTGCACGATGGCGCCGGAGCCGGCGGGGAGCATCGCGGCGGTAAGCCAGGGGCCGGCCGAAGCGGTGCGGGTCTTACTGGCCGAAGACAATGTGGTGAACCAGCGGCTGATTCAGAAACTGCTCTTGCGGCGAGGGCATACGGTGGAGCTTGCGGCGAACGGGCTGGAAGCGGTGGAGCGTTACCGGAAGGGAGATATCGATCTCATCCTGATGGATGTGCAGATGCCACATCTGGACGGCCTTGAGGCGACGGCGCAGATTCGGCAGTTAGAGCAGGGCTTGGGCCGGCACGTGCCGATTGTGGCGCTGACGGCGAATGCGCTCGACGGGGACCGGCAGAATTGCCTGGCTGCCGGTATGGATGCCTACGTCTCCAAGCCAGTGCATACGGCGGAACTCTATCGGATTGTGGAGGAACTGTCGGCCCGTTATGTGCCTGCTGGCACACGCGAGCCCGCTGGCAAAGGGTGATTTGCCCCAGGGAATTGCTTCGCCGGGCGTGCAACCTTCTTAGAAATAAATACTTGTCCTTTTGGAATACGGATTGCATAGTTGAACCCTCTTTAAGGAGAGTCCCGACATGCCGACCACCGTGAGGACGAAGACAGCGACCTTGAAAACGCTGCCCGGCGACGATGTGCGCCAGATAATGTGGCGCTATGCCGACCGTTTTGACCTGCAGATGCTGGCCACTTCGGCGCGCGCTGTTGCTCGCGGGCCGGTGGCGCGGCTGGTGGCCTCGGGGGCTCGCAATACGCATGAATGGACGCCGGAAAAAGCTTCGCTGCTGAAGGAATACGATGCCTCGGGGATTACGGCGGCGTTCATGGATTCCGCCTATGGCGGGTACTTGGAAGGGCCGAAGAACATGGCGCTGTCGCTGACCGCCTTTGAGTTGGCGTGGGTCGACGGCGGGGCGGCGACGGCGAGTCTGGCCGGATGCCTGGCGCTGGCCCCGATTCATGAGCGCGGCACCGAGGCGCAGCGCGAAGAGTACATGAAACGCTGCTCTCCGGCGCTGAATCCGGAGCCCGCGCGCGGGGCGTTTTGCCTCACCGAGCCGCTGCCTTATGTCGGCGTGGAAACCGGACTGCTGTCGGGCAAGGTGAAAATTGTCGAGTGGAAGGAAGGCGAGGAGCCGCTGCTCGAAGTGAACAAGCGCGGCCGCTTCATCACCAATATGGGGTTCGCCAACTTCGTGACCGCGGCGGTGGAGTCGGCCGATCCGCGCATCAAGGGCAGTTGCATGGTGATTCTGGAAGAGACCGATCCGGGCATCTACGACCGGGGCGGGCCGACGAAGAAGATGGTGCATCAACTGTCGTCGACCAACGATCCAGTGTTCCAGCTCAAGATTCCCGCGAGCCGGATCATCGGCGGCTACCAGGTGAAAGACGGAGTGATTGTGCCGCACTACGATCACGCCGAGATCATCGAAGCCGTCTTCCGCCGCACGCGCGTCGGCGTGGGGCTGATGACCGCCGCCAAGCTGCTCAGCGCCATCGAGCCGCTGCTGCGCTATCACCGCGACCGGTTCCGCGGCGGGGAATCGACCACGCCCGGCACGCCGCGTTACGATCTCGGGTTGCAGCAGAAGGAAGACGTGCTGCACCGGATGCTGGAAGTGTGGGCGACGGGTGAAGCCGCGGCGTCGCTGGGCTTTGCGGCGGCGCGTATTTACGACGAACTGGATCCGATCGAGAAGGAAAAACACCGCATTCTGACGGAGCAGGGAACGGGGCGCGGGATGTCGGCGATGCGCGCGCTGCGCAAACTGGAGCCGGACGCGGTGAAGATCGTGAAGGAAGGCGGCTCCTCGGACAGCCCGCTGATCCAATATCTGCTGCTCGACTCGGTGGCCAACGTGCTGTGTCCGGCCACCAAGCTGTGGAATACCGGGCATGGCGCGAACGAATTGCGGGAAGCGGTGAGCCTGATGGGTGGCTATGGGATTACCGAAGATTGCCCCGGGTTCCTGGTGCAGAAGTGGACCGATGCCCAGTTGGAGGCCACCTACGAAGGTCCCGAGGCGGTGCAGCGGCGGCAGCTTTCGGCGACGATGACGAACGAAGTGTTTCTTGCCCAGTTCGAGACCTGGATTCGCGATCTGCGGGCGATCGCCTCGCGGATTCCGGCGACGGGGGCCTGCGCGCTGGCCACGGCGATGCAGATGTGGCTGTGGACGCTGCGCCACCTGCAGCATGCCAAGGACGCCGACGGCAACAAGCTATATCAAAGCGCGCGGCAGGGCGTCACCTTCCCGATGGCCGATGCCCTGTGCTGGCTGATGTCGGCGCGGCAGTTGATTCTGGACACGATGGAGTTGGAGGCGAAAGGACGCGACAACCCGTCGCTGAGCGAAGGCTTCGACGGGCTGATGGAGTTCTACACGGACTTGTGCTCCATTCAAAGCGCGCGCACGGCGGGCGAAGTGGGACGCATCTGCGCGGAACTGGTGTTCGGCTACAACCGGCACACCCAGTGGAACGACGAATCCTGCTTCCATCGCCAGGAACTGGTAACGCTGGAGGCGATTATCCCCGGCATCGAGGCGGTGGCGAGCGACGTGGTGGAGGACGACGGATCGCATCCGTCGAAAGCGGGGCCGTGCGTGAGCTTCACAGGGTACGCGGAGTTCCAGGCGCTGCGGGCGAAGATGGACGGCTGCGTCACGGGATCGCAACTGGCCAAGGACCGTGCGGCGGAGTCGCTGATCGCGGTGATGATTCCGGCGGCGCTCGATTACCCGGCGTAAACCATGGAACGGCCACGGATGGATGTCGACATTGTCTGCGCCGGCTTCGGTCCGGCGGCGGGCGGGTTTCTGACCACGCTGACGCGCGGGCTGCCGCTCGCCGACGGCACGCTACCGCAGATCCTTTGCTATGAGCGTGCCGACGACATCGGATTCGGCGTGTCGGGAGTGGTGACAAAAGGGCGCGGGATACGGGCGTCGTTTCCCGATTTCGATCCGGCGTCGGTGCCGATGGCGGCGCCGGTGCGCAGCGAAAAAGTGCTGTACCTGCTCGATCCGGTCGGAGCGAGCCGCCGGTCGGCAACGCTGCGGACGGCCGACAGCCTGTTGCGCGCGGCGGGAGTGCCGGAATACGAAGCATTTGAATTGCCCCATATTCCCGCCTTTTTGGAAAAACACGATGGATTGATTCTCTCGCGGGGACAATTCAATCATGGGGTGGGTGGGCAGGTGATGATGTCGGGGGCGGCGCAGATCTGGCCGGGCATGCCGGTGGCGGGGCCGCTGATCGAAGGGGAGCGGGTGGTTGGGGTGCAACTGCTCGATCATGAACTGCAGCCGGGCATGGAGATTCGCGCTGCGCTGACCGTGGCGGCCGATGGTCCGGTGGGGCCGGTGGGCCGGCAGTTGGACGAACATTTCGGGCTCCCGGAAGGGCATGAGAAACGGGAGTGGGCGGTGGGGATGAAAATGGTCATCGACCTGCCGGAGAGCTGCCCGCTCGAAGCCGGGACGGTGCTGCATACGTTCGGCTTCCCTGAGCCGGAGATTTTCGGCTTCTTCTATGTCCATCCGGACAGGGTGGCGAGTGCGGGCATCTTTGTCCCATCGTGGTTCGATAATCCGGTGCGCACCTCCTACCGCTATTTGCAGCATTACCTGATGCATCCTTATTTGTGGCGCTACATCGAAGGCGGGCGGTTGCGGTCCTGGGGGGCGAAGACGCTGAACGAATCGGGCAGGCGCGGCGAACCGCATCTCGTGGGGGATGGGTACGCGCGGATCGGGGAAGGCTCGGGCAGTACGAACGTGCTGACGGGATCGGGCGTGGATGAAGCCTGGACCACGGGAGTGCTGTTGGGCGAAGCGGTGCTGGAACTGCTAACCCAGTCGCTGCCGTTCACCAAGGAAAACCTGGAAGCGGCGTATGTGCGGCGGCGGCGGGCGAGCTGGCTCGAAGAGGAGTCGCGCACGGCGGAGAAGTCGCGCGACGGGTTCCATCGGGGAGTGGTGCCGGGATTGATCGGGATGGCGCTGGCCGGGTTCTCCCACGGACGGCTGCACATACCGGGTGCGCCGCACGAGCACATGCCGGCGGTGGCCGATTTCTTCAGCGAGCATCTGGACGCGGACAAGATCGAGGCGATCCGGGTGGAAACCGCGGCGGCGGGCAAGCCGCTGCACGATGCCTTGATGGATGCCTGGGGATGGCCGCCGATCCCGTTCGACGGGCAGTTGCTGGTGACCCAGCAGGACGCTTTGCTGGTGGGCGGCAAGGTGCAGGCGGCGCCGGGTTACGCCGATCACGTGGTGTTCAAGGATGAATCGCTGTGCGCCAGTTGCGGCGGGCAGACGTGCATCGCCATTTGCTCCGGGCAGGCGCTGACGCAGGGGGAAACGAAGCCCGCCTTCGACCGCGAGAAATGCATCCATTGCGGGGCGTGCATGTGGAACTGCGAGCACGGCAACGTGGAATTCCGTGCCGGCGCAGGGGGACTGCACTCCGCCGAGAATTGAGTAAACAGAACAATGAGCTATCAAATTGTTGTCTGCGCGGGCATTGTGCCCGATCCGCTACAGACGCTGGAGCCGGTGAGCACTCCCCAGGGTCCGGCCTTGAAGAATGAGGCGATGCTGCCGGCGGTGCTCGATCCGTGGGCGGCGCACGCGCTTTATGAAGCGAACCACCTGGCGAAAAATATGCCGGGGAGCAAGGTGTACCTGGTGAGCCTGGCGCCGAAGGCGAAGCTGCAACAGGTGCTGATGACCATCGCCCAGAAGGTGAGCTTCGAGCTGATTGCGCTGGACGGCCCATCGACCGGATTCACCGATAGCCACGATGTTGCCGCGGCGCTGGCGGCGGCCATTGAGGCGATACCAGGGCTCGACAAGTCGCGGCTGCTGCTGTTTGGCGGATGGGAATCGGCGGCGCGCGCGGCGGGTGCTACGCTTTCGATGACCGGGGAACGGCTGGGCATTCGCGAGCAGTTTCAAGGCGTCGATTCGCTCACGGTGGGATCGGATGGGAGCTTCGAGATCCGGGAGCGGGTGGAAGGCGGCAAGCACCTGGTGTCGCAATGCAGCGGTGCGCCGGCAGTGCTCGGCTGGGCCACGGGCAATCTGCCCGAGCCTCCCAACAGCCCGCAAGTGGGCATGCAGAACATGCGAACGGTGATGCCCGCATTGCAGAAGGCGAAGCCGGCGGGAGTGGCCGTGACGCAGCAGTATGCGAGCGTGGCGCTGCCCAAGCAGCAACGCTCGACGCGAATTGTGCGGGATGTGGCCGCCGCCGAGGTTGCGCGCGAACTGGCGCAGTGGATTCGAGGAGCGCACTGACATGGAGACCATTCTTGTATTGCTGCACACGGAAGCCGGAGCGCCGGTAGGCAAGGCCGGGTTGGAGGTGTTGGAAGCGGCTCGCGGGTTGGGCGGGGACGTGGCGATCGGGCTGGTGGGCGCAGATTGCGCGGCAGCGGCTGCATCCGTCGCCGGCGCGGGCCGTCTGCTGGCGGTGGAAGGCGAGGCCTTCGCGCAGCCACGTTACGCCACCGATGCCTCGGCGGCCGAGGCGTTGGTGAAGGCGGCCGGGGCGGGCATCGTTCTGGCGCCGGCCACTTCGCGCTGGGCGCGCTGTTTGCCGGGAGTAGCGCAACGCGCCGCCGGGCGCATCGATACGCATGTCACCGGGCTCAACGATGGGACGCTCACGCGGTGGTATTACCGCCAGCGGATCGAAGCCTCGTTGCGCCGCGCCGAGCGGCCGTGGTTCCTCTTGCTGGAGGCGGGCATCGGCCCTGCCTACGCGGCAGCCGGGGCGGCCGGGGCGGCTTACGAACGGGTGACGGCAGAGCCGGGCAGCCGCACTGAAGCGAAGGGAGTGATTGCTCCGCAATCGGGCGAGCAGACGATCAAGCCGGAAGCCGAGTTGCTGTTTGTAGCCGGGGCCGGCTGGACGAAAAAGCAGAAGGACGGCGCCGTGCACATGGACCGGGCGGCGGAGTTGATTCTGGGAATGTTGAAGGGAAGCGGAGCGTCGCTCGGCAGCAGCAAATCGCTGGTGGATTTGAGCGGCGAAGGACACGCCGTGCTGCCGTTTTTATCGCATTTGAACCAGGTGGGGCAGACGGGCTCGACGCCGCGGCACGCCAAGGGACTGGCCACGTGCTGCCATGGCGAGGAACCGCACGTGGTGGGATGGCGTTTCATTCAGGACCGGCGCGCCGTGAATCTGGATGCCAATTGCGGCTGGGCGCGGGGCAAGGCGGATGTGTTGTACGTCGCCGATGCCTTTGAGGTGATGGAGGAGTTGAACCGGCTGTTGGGGTGAGGGCTTACCAACCGGCGGGCTGCGTCCAGGCGCGCTGGTAGGGGTATTCCTTGGTAGCCCCCGCGGAGGCGGCGGTCGATTCGACTACGGCCCGCACGTAGAGTTCATCGCCGCGCAGCTTGTATTCGGCGGAGAGGCCTTTGACCTCGGCCAGCACTTCGCCGATTTTCGGCTTTCCGGGCGCGCTGTAATCGAGCGTGGTGGCGAGCGCTTCGCCCTGGGCATCGACGCGCGGTTTGCCGGCGATACTGGCGCCTTTGCGCGTGCCGATGAAGCGTGTGACGTATTGGACGCCTGGTTTGCCCGCGATGCGCAGGCGGTAGAGGCGGGCTTTGGCATCGAAGGCAACCTCGCTCAGCTCGATGCCGGTGGTCGCGTAGAAATCGCCGCTGCGATAAGCGCGAACAATGGTGTCGGGGCTCAGAAAGCGGGCGCGGACCATGGTCCAGGCGCGTCCCGGCGCGGCGCGTGTCGATGTGCCGTGATAGTGATGCGAGTCGTCGGTGGCCAGCGCGAAGAGCGGACGTGCGCGGTACTTCACGATGCGCAGGGTGTTGGCGATATCCCAGATCTCATCGGTCGATGCCCGGATGGCGTCGCCGGGGTCGCCGTCTTCGTCGACGCCGTTCCAGACCTCGAAGAATTGTTCTCCCACGACGGCGGCCAGATCCTCGGCGGTGACGCCCCACTGGTAGTTGGGATGGTTAACGTGGAGCATTACTTCGCGGCCGGTGCGGCGGGCGGATTCCTCGACGGCTTGCATGTTGCGCACCAGAGTATCGCGGACGCCGGCGCCCATTTGGAACGGCAGCAGTTCGGTGAGGTTGGTGGCGTTCATGTGCAGCGTGTGGCCGTCGCCGGCGCCGCCCGTGATTTCCTCGGAGGGAATCATCAGGAAGCGGCCGCGCTCTTCGACGAGACTGCGCACTTCATCGAGAGTTTTCAGCCGCACCTCCGCCGGTCCTTCGGCGGCGCGGCCTCGCGTTTGGACCCAGGCGTCGCCGAACTGTGCCCGGTAGCGTCCCATGGCATCGGTCTTGGCGCGGTCGTTGACGCCGCGGATGAGCATCCAGCGTTCGACGGTGCTTTGCACGTTGTGATCGGACAAGGCGAGGAAATGATAGCCCTGGGCGCGGTACCAGGAGGCGATGGATTCGGGAAAATCGTCGCCATCCGACCAGAGCGTGTGGGTGTGCAGATTGCCTTTCCACCAGCGCGGTTCGGGAGCGGAGGCGGTCTGTCCATCCATGAGGAAAGCGGCGCAGCAGGCAAAGACGGCGGCGGCCGGGCCGCGGACGAGCGAAGAACGGGTGAGCTTCATCGAACCACCAGCTTAGCGCTTCAGGCCTTCATGTAATCGAACTCCAGGTCCTCCCAGCCGCAAAGCAGTGCAGGTTTGGCCGGGACGGGGGGAGTCT
>JAEUQG010000539.1 GCA_016789755.1 Bryobacterales bacterium | reverse complement strand
GGAGAGTCTTGGTGTTCACGACGCCGGCCGCGGCGCGTTCCGGGCGAACGGAGAAGGTCCGAGTATGCGTGCCTGGTCCAAAGCCGAGCAGCGATTCGGCCTGCAGCCACGAGGCGCCGGATGGGGAAATCGTCGCTATGCTCAGGTACTCGGTGTTCATGGTGGCCGGTGTGATGGTCACGGAGTACTTGTTTGCGGAGGTGGCATCCGGGGGGACATTGACGGTGAGGGGGCTGATGGTGTGGGTGGTGATGCCAGGGGCGCCTTGGGTGAAGGTGACGGCGATGTCAACCGATGCGGCGCCGATGGTGAGCCGGACAGTGCCGGAGGCATTACCGCCCGAGGGCGGACCGAAGGGGGAGGTTCCGATGAGGAGTGCTTGCGCTCCGGCGACGTTGGTGGCGCTGGGCGGCAGAACGGTGATCCACTGATCGGAGGCGGATGCGGTGAAGTTGAAAGTCTGCTGCTGGTCTTGGGGGATGATGGCGACGGTTTGGTTTGTGTGGACGGGGCTGAGGTTCAGTGTGGTTGGAGCGATGGTGAAGCCGGGGATGGATTGAGCATTTGCCTGCAGGAGCGTGAATGCGAGGAGAAACGCAGCCTTCAAGCGGCAATGATAGCGCGATTATCCGGGAAGGGTAAAATGGCGCTACTTCGCGCTGAGGTGACGGCGGTATTGCTGTTGGGCGCGATCGGCGTCGGCGGTGCGGCCGGCGGCGCGGTAGGCGCGGGAAAGGGGGAGCAGGAGGGTGGGGCCGGCGGCGGAGGCGGCTTCGAGATGGGGGATGGCGGAGGGGGCGTCGCCGGTTGCGAGGAGGGCTTTGCCCAGCTCGCCGCGGGCGGGGAGGAGTTCGGGGTTGGCTTCGACGGCTTGGCGGAGGTGAGGGAGTGCGGCCTCGGGGCCGGCGGTGCGGGCGAGGGTATCGCCGAATTCATAGTGAAATTCGGGGTCGTTGGGGTGGGATTTTTCGAGCGTTTCAAAGATGCGCCGTGCTTCGGGATACTGGCGGGCCTGCCAGTAGCAATGAGCGGCGCGGCGGGCGGAGGCGGGGCCGGCCGCTTCGTAGGCTCGGGCGGCGAGGGCGTATCGCTTGCAGCCGAAGTAGGCGTCGGCGAGGGGCGGCGTGGAACGCTGCATGTCCCAGCGGGCGGCGGTTTCTAACGGTGTTACGGCGGGACAGGATTTGCCGAGTTTGAGTAGGGCCGTGCCGAGGATGAGATGGGTGGGGCCGGGGGCGGGTTTGGATTTGTGGAATAACTCGAACTCGGGGATGGATTTTTCGTATTGGCCGGAGGAATAAAGCGCGAGGCCGAGATTCATGCGCCACATGGGATTGGCCGGCTGGAGCGCGGTGAGTTTTCGATAGAGGGATTCTGCTTCGGGGAATTTTTGCGCGCGCATGGCGGCGGCAGCCTGAGAGGAGAGCGCGGCGGGGTCCTGGGCGAGGAGGAGAGTGAAGCCGAGGGCGAAGATCGTCATGGTTGAATCACCAGAGTCTGGTTGGCTTTGGTGGAAGGGAAGAGGCGAGGTTTGCGGCCGGGTTCGTGGATTTCGACATCGACGGTGGTGGCCGTGCCGAGGCCGAAGTGGAGGGGGCAGACGCAGGAACTCGCGTAGCCGGCGGTGGTGGAGTCGTGAGCCCATTGATTGCCGGCGCGAACGCGGGCGCCGGGTTTAAGGGGAAGGGCGACTTTAAGCCAATTGCCTTGGCACGTGTTGCGGAGCAGGCGGGCAGGGGCCTGGAGCGCGGTGGCGATGAGATCGAGGCAACCGTCGTTGTTGAGGTCGGCGGCGACCAGGCCGCGGTACATCAGGTTGGGGACGGGGATTGGCGGGGGCGCGGTGAAGCGTTTGCCGGCTTCGTTGCGGAACCAGGAGAGGGGTTCCCGGGCGGTGGCGCCGCGGGGGCCGTTGATGGAGAGGACATCGCTGCGGGCGGCGGCGAGGTCGCGCCAGCCATCGTTGTCGAGGTCGGCGAAGACGATACCCCAGCCGGCCATGGGGCGGGTGAGTAGATCGAGTTTGGTGGGGAGGCCGGTTTCCTCGAAATCGGCGCCGCGATTGCGGTAGAGGGGGAATGTCTCGTCGCGGAGGGCGGTGTAGATGAGATCGAAGCGGCCGTCGTTGTCGTAGTCCTGGGCATCGACTCCCATGGCGGATGGGGGATTGCCGCTGGCGGGGGCGGCGAGGCCCGATTCGAGGCCGCGCTCCTCGAAGCGTCCGTGGCCGGTGTTGTGGAAGTAGAAGTTGAGCACGCGGTCGTTGGCGACGAAGATATCGGGGA
Organism: Bryobacterales bacterium; assembly: GCA_016789755.1. GTDB lineage: Bacteria > Acidobacteriota > Terriglobia > Bryobacterales > Bryobacteraceae > CADEFT01. The sequence continues at coordinate 9,452 of JAEUQG010000539.1, read as the reverse complement.
AGCCGTCGAGATCGAAGTCGGCGGCGGCGACGCCCATGCCCTTGCCTTTGTGGGCGGCGATGCCGGATTCAACGGAGACATCCTCAAAGCGGCCGTTGCCTTGGTTGCGGAACAGGGCATTGGAATCGGGGTCGAAGTAGCGGGGGTGGCAGAATTCGGCGAGTCCCTCGACCTTGCAGGGGGGCTCTGTGCCGGGATTGTATCGGACGTAGTTGAGGAGAAAAAGATCGAGATCTCCGTCCACATCGTAGTCGAGCCAGACGCCTCCGGTGCTCCAGCGGCCTTTGTTGTCGATGCCGCTGGAGGCGGTGACATCCTGGAAGAGGCCGTTGCCGCGGTTGCGGTAAAGGGTGATGGCGCGCAGTCCGCAGACGAGCAGATCGACATGGCCGTCGGCATCGTAGTCGGCGGCGATGGCGGCGAAATCGTAGCCCGTGCCGGAGAGTTTGGCGGCGGCGGTGCGGTCCTCGAAGCGGAAGTTGCCGAGATTGCGGAGGAGGGTGTTCGAATGGCGAGGGGAAGACTTGCGGGCGGAGGGGAGACCGGCTCCGTTGGGGAAGAAGAGATCGAGCAAGCCGTCGCCATCGTAGTCGAAGACAGCGATGCCGCCGGGCATGGTGGCAGGCAGGTGTTTCTTCGCGCCCTCGCCGGTGTGGAGCGTGAATGGCAGCGTGGAGGGTTGCCATTGACTTGCTGCCGCCAGCAGCGCGGCGAGGACGCGAAGCATCTTTCCAGCTTAGAACTGAATGCGCAATCCTAGCTGGACGTTTCTGGGTCCGACGTTGGTGGTGCCGCCGACACGGCCGAAGTCGCCGGAGGAGATATCGGTATTGGCGCGGCCGAACTGCGGAGTGTTGGTGAAATTAAACATTTCCGCGCGGAATTGTGCTTTCCACGTTTCGCGCCAGCGGAAGTTTTTGAGAATGGCGAGGTCGCCGTGTTTGGTGGGACCGAAGCGGATGTTGGGAATCCAGCGCGCGGCGTTGCCGATTTCGTAGTTGCCGGGACGGGTGAAGGCCTCGCGGTTGAACCAGCGGTCGGGGGTGGGATTGGAGACCGCGGCGGTCTTCAGGTCGGCGACGTTGGGACGTTGCACCTGGACTCCGTAGTTGCCGAGCGTGTTGGGCGAAGTGAAGCCGAGCGGGAGGCCGGAACTGAAGCGGGTAATGGAACTGACCTGCCAGCCGCCGAGCACGGCGTCGGCGACGGGGTGCATGTCGCTCATGAACTTGCGGCCCTTGCCGACGGGGAGTTCGTAGACCAGCGCATTGACGAAGCTCTGCGGCAGGTCGTGGGCGGAGATGGAGCGGTCGAGCGAGTTGTCGTAGTAGTTGCGGAGCGTGTCGGCCACTTCCCAGCCTTGCCATTCGCTGGCGTTGTCGATGGCCTTGGACCACTGATAGGTGGTGAGCAGGTTGAGGCCGCCGGAGATCTGCCAGTTGTAGCGCAGGACGAGAGCGTTGAAGCTGGAGGATGCTCCGGGAACATCGCCGCTGACGCCGACGGAGGTGAACTGCGGGAAGGGGCGGAGGAGGCGCTGGCGGGGCACGGTGGCTCCGGAGAGAACGCCGGTGGTGATGACGCCGAAGAAGGGATTGGGGACGGCCTGGTCGAGTTGGGCGCCGAGGGCGAACTGGCTGGGATGAAGCTGGTTGGCTTGCTGGCCTGTTCCGAACAGCAGCTTGCGGCCCTGCGAGCCGGTGTAGCCGACTTCCATGACCATGCCTTTGGAGAGCTCATATTGGAAGTCGAGGGAGAAGTTCTGGACGTAGCTGATGGGGTGTGTACGCCAGAAAGCGCTGGCGGCATCGCCGACCTGGGTGAGCAAGCCGAGGCTGGAGCCGACGGGCTGATTGAAGCCGTTGGGATAGGGGTTGGCGAGTGGCGCGGCGCGATTGGGATTGATGCCGTCGCCGCCGACTGTGGAGACCCAGGTGGTGGTTGTGGCGAAGCCCTGGTTGGTGCCGCCGCCGGTTTGGGGCATAAAGATGCCGTAGCCGCCGCGCATGACGAGCTTGTCGGTGAGCTTGTAGGCAAGGCCGAGACGCGGGGCGAAGCCTTTCCAATCGGTGTTCCAGGCGCCGCGATTCTGCGGGGTGACGAATTCGAGGCCGCCGCGCAAGGGGAGGCCGACGCGCTGGGCGAGCGGGCTGGCGACATCGGGATTGAAGTTGTTGAGGCGGTTGAAGCGTTCGGTGCGCGCGGTCTGGACTTCCCAACGGACGCCGAGGTGGACGGTGAGGCGGCGATTGGCGCGCCAGGAATCCTGGAAGTAGAGGCCGTGGTAGCCGGCGGTGACGGCGGTGGCGGCGCCGATGGGAGCGCTGCCTCCGGAGCCGACTCCGAGGAGGAGGGATGCGATGCCGTCGCCGGAGGTGGTGCTGGCGACGCCGGCCACGGGTCCGGAGGTGAGTCCGCGGGTGAAGTCGAATTGAGGTGTGTTGAAGTCGGTGTTATTGAGGCGGGCGAGTTCGCCGAGCCAACCGAACTTCAAGCTATGCGAGCCGAGTTCCTTGGTGACGTTGAGCTGGAGGTTATGCGTTTCGCGGGGGACGTTGAGGAAGCGGCGGTTGAAGAGGCTGGTGTAGCCTTGCGCGGAGACGCCGGGGAAGGTGGCGGCTTGGAAGAGGGATACGAGAGAGGGGGAGAAGCCAAGTTCGGTGGCGTTCTTGCCCTGCGAGGGAGAGACCTGGTTTTCGCGCCAGCGGCCGGAGCCGATGAGCATGTTGACGACCCAGGTGGGGGAAGGGGTCCAGGTGGTGCCGATGACAACCTGGTGGCGCGGGTTGACGTCGGAGAAGTTGGTATCGGCGCCGTTGCCGAAGAAGACCGGAGCGACGTTCTCCTGCCATGCTTTGGTGACGCGTCCGAACATGGTGAGCTTTTCGGATTTGGCCCAGTCAATGCGGACATCCACGCGGTCATTGCTGGTGACGGTTTTGCCGGCGGCGGCGAAGTTGCGGGCATTGGTGAGCGGGTCGCCGGTGGTGTTGGCAGCGGGGTAGAAGGAGATAATCTTCGAGCCGACGGGATCGAACATGCTGGTGGGGATGCGATTGCCGGGGAAGGGATCGCGGACGAAGCCGGCGCCGTCGGGGTTGGCGCGCGTGGTGAAGGGATTGAAGACCGCGGCGAGGGTTCCGTTGTTGTTGAAGGTTTGAGAGAAATCGCCGGAGCGCTGGAGGGCGGTGGGCACGTTGGAGACGTTGGTGCCGGGGTTGCCTTCGCGGCGTCCTTCATAAGCTCCGAAGAAATAGAGGCGCTTGTCCTTCCAGATGGGGCCGGAGAGCGTGCCGCCCATCTGATGGCGCTGGAAGACAGGGCGGTGGAGGCCGGCGCGGTTGTTGGCCCAGCTATTGGCGTCGAGCGAGTTGTTGCGGAGGAATTCGAAGACGGAGCCGTGGATGTTGTTGGAGCCGCCGCGGGTGATCATGTTGACGGCGGTGCCGTCGGACTTGCCGAACTGGGCGTCGAACTGATTGCGCTGGATGTTGACTTCCTGGACGGAATCGACGGAAGGGGAGGCGATGAGGCCGCCCCAATCGACAGCGGCTGCGGGGACACCATCGATGAGGGTGAGTCCGGCCTGTCCGCGGCCGCCGTTCATGGAGAAGCGATTGTGGTTCTGATCCTGGGTGGCTTGGGAGATGCCGGTGCGGACGGCGATGACGCCGGCGTTGACGTGGACGAGCTGGAAGGGATTGCGGGCGTTGACGGGGAGATCGAGGACGGCTTGTTTGTCGAGGGTGACGGCGCGGTTGGCGGACTGCGTGTCGAGCAGAGTCACTCCGGCGGAGACTTCGACGACCTGGCTCACTTCGCCGAGTTGGAGGACGACGTTGAGTTCGAGGGTTTGATTGACGCGGAGCGCGGCGCCGGTTTGGACGCTTTTGCGAAAGCCTTTCATTTCGACGGTGACTTCGTAGGCGCCGGGAGGAAGCTGAGAAAAGACGTAGAGTCCTTCGGCGGTGGTGACGATGGTTCGTGTGTCGTTGGTAGCTTCATTGCGGGCGCGAACGGTGGCGCCGGGAACGGCGGCTGCGTTGGGATCGGTGACGATGCCCGAGATGGTGCCGGTGAAGGCTTGGCCCCATAGGCTGTGAATGGGAGTGAGCAACAAGGCGCAAAACGCCAAGAGTGGAAATCGAATCATGGAAAAGCCCCTCTGCGTTACTGATTTCGCGAATCCTGGACGGATCCGAATTGGCGGTAGTATATCAAATCCGGTACGATGAAACGGTTTTGCTAGCGTGGGTGTTTTTCTTCGGAATACTGGCCTCGGCGGCCGAGGTGGGGAGCGGTGTGTGCGGGGAGTGCCACGCGGCGATCGCGAAGGCGTATGCGGGGACTGGGATGGCGAAGACGGCGGGCGCGGTGAATGTGAAAGAGGCGATTGGCGGTGAGTTCACGCATGCGGCGTCGGGCGTGCGGTACCGGATGACGGCGGGTGAGGGTGGGCTGGAGATGGGGTATTCGCGGGAAGGGACGGACTGGAGCGGAGTACGGCGATTGGAGTGGTTTATCGGATCGGGGCGATTGGGACGAAGCTATCTGTTTTCGGTGGAGGGTTTTTTATTTCAGGCTCCGGTATCTTATTATGCGTCGGCGGGGCGGTGGCAGATATCGCCGGGATATGAACGGCAGCAGCGGATGGATTTGACGCGGGCGGTGGAGGGGGCGTGCTTGCAGTGCCACACGAGCCGGCCGCAGCCAGTGGCGGGGACGCAGAACGGATTCGGGAAGCCGCCGTTTCTCGAAGGGGGAGTGAGTTGCGAGCGGTGCCACGGGGATGGGCAGGCGCATGTGCCGGCGATGCGGCGGGGAGCGAAGGCGGGGGCGGGGATTGTGAATCCAGTGAAACTGAATGCGGCGGCGCGGGATTCGGTGTGCGCGCAGTGTCATTTGACGGGTGCGGCTCGGGTGGCGCGGCGGAATGCGGCGGCGCATTATCGGCCGGGGGCGAAGTTGTCGGACACACTGGCGGTGTTTGTGTGGCCGCAGGCGGATGGCAGTCCCGATGCGACCAGCCATTACGAGCGGCTGAACCGGAGCGCCTGCAAGAAGGGAGCGGGGGATAAGCTGTGGTGCGGGACTTGCCACGATCCGCATGCGGCGCCGGCCGATGCGGCGGTGCATTACCGGGCGAAGTGCATGCAGTGCCATGCCTCGAAGGGATGCACGGAGAAGGCGGAGGCGCGGCAGGCGAAGGGCGACGATTGCGCGGCGTGCCATATGCCGAAGGGCGAATCGCACATGGTGGAACATGTGGCGTTCACGGATCACGGGATTGTGCGGCGGGCCGGGGTTGCGGCGGGTGGCGGGCGGCGCGAGTTGTCGTCGTTTTTCGCCGAAGTGGAGGAGCGCGATTTTGCGTTGGGGTATGCTGTGGCGGCGATGACGGAGCCGGCGGTGCGGCGGCGGGCGCTGGAGTTGCTGGAGGCGGCGGCGAGGGATGGGAACGATGTGGCGGTGCTGGCGCAATTGGCGCAGTTTCGGGAGCGCATGGGGCGGGCGGATTTGGCGGAGCCACTGTACCGGCGGATTCTGGCGGTGGATACGAATCATGCAGCGGCGGCGGTGAATCTGGGGATCGCGCACGTGAAGCGTGGCGAGGTGGTGGAGGCGATTGCGCTGTGGGAGCGGGCGCTGCGGCGGAATCCGGCGCAGACTGGAGTGCGGATGAATCTGGCGGTGGCGCTGGGGCAAGCGGGGAAACTGGCGGAGGCGGTGGCGGCACTGGAGAAGGCGCTGGAGTACGATCCGGATGCGGAGGCTGCGCGGCGATTGTTGGAGGAGATACGGGGGCGGCGGTGAGAGGGAGGATGCGGCGCGGGCCGTTCGGAGCGATGAAGTCTGTCGACCTGCGGCGGGCGCGAATCGATGCAGCGGCTTTGGCTTCGGTCGAAGAAGTTGAGTTTGTGCACTTGCGGCCAACTGAGCTTCTGGCGGTGGACCTGAGGAAACTGCGCGGCCTGAGTCTGCGGCATCTCCGGTCGGAAGATCTGCAGTGGCTGCAAGCATGCCCCAAACTGGAGGTGCTGGAGGTTTGGCAGAGTCCGCAGGTTCGTTCGCTGACGGGGTTGGAGCATTTGAGAAAGCTGCGCTGGTTGGCGCTGTGGGAGTTGGGGCCGCTGCCATCACTCGAGCCGGTGCGCAGTCTGGCCCCGGTATTAGAGGAGTTGTTTCTGGGGGGAGGGATTTGGAAAGACCAGATCCTAGGCGGCGATTATGCGCCGCTTGCTTCTCTGCGCGCGCTGAGAAGCCTCACGCTCACGAACGTGCGCGGCCCGGCGGACCTTGGTCCTATCTTGCATTTGCCGGCGCTTTGCGAACTCACGCTTGCGACCGGCCGGTTTCCGATTGCTGAGGTGGCGAGAGTCGCGGCCAGTTACCCGTTCTGGAGGAAGACTCAACCGTGGCTTCGTCCTGCGGAGGATGCGGATGGATGTCCTCGATGCGGGTCGCCGAGATGGCTTCTGTTGCTGAAGGGACGAAAAAAAGTCTGCTGCAAGGGGTGCGACGCTTCGCGTTTGCGCCGGATTCTGGAGGAGTTCGACCGCATGGTGGAGCCACATATTGCAGCCGGAAGGGCAGGGTAGGCTCTATACTTCGGCAGTGTTCCGATTCGGGCTGATGCTGGCGCTATGTGCCGCTGCTGTGGCGCCATGACGGTGAGTGGAAGGATGCGGCGTGGGAATAGCGAGGGAGATGTTTGTGGGAGACTATTGTTAGAGCACCTCGCCGTCAAACGCATCGTCTTCTTTCAGGCCGCTTGATTCTAAGCAGGTTTCCTGAATTCGTTCCCTTAGAAAATCGAACCTCAGGAGATCTCTCATGTCACAACGCAACGGAGACCGTTCGCGCCATTGCCGTCTGCAAAAGCTGAAGCGCCGCCGCCGCGAGAAAATCGCTGCGCTGCGCCTGCGTCTGAAAAGCGGCGAAACGAGATAACACGCCCGAGCGGCAAGCTCCCGCTCCACGCAGGCCGTGATGGCGTGCGCGGGGCGGGTTTGCCTATTGGGTCAGGTGCACCATTGGAGAACGGTGGCGAACATGATGAAATCGCGCCATGATCTATCCATGCGTATGAGCCTGGGGTTTCTGCTGTGTGCGGTCGCGATGGCGCAGGAGTGGGAGGTGTTGTTCGATGGGCGTGAAGTGGGAGCGTGGCGAACGGCGACGGGGGATCGCTTTCCCGAGGCGAGTTGGGAAGTGAAGGACGGATTGTTGCAGACGATTCCGGGACCGCTGTTTGCGCAGGATCTGTGGACTCGGGGAGTGTATCGGGATTTTGAGATGGAGTTCGAGTGGCGTGTGGAGGCGAAGGGCAATAGCGGAGTGAAATATCTGATTCAGGATTGGTTGCAGGGGAGGCAGGTGAACGGGCGGCCGGTGGTGGGAAAGCCGGGCGAGAAGATGGCGCTGGATGGGTTGACCGCCGCGGATGGGGCGTTTGAGTACACGATCGGGTATGAGTATCAGGTGATCGATGAGGAGAATCTGCCGGCGGGGTTGGGGCCAGCGCAGTTGACGGCGGCGTGGTATGGATTTCTGGCGCCGGCGCGCCGGGCGGGGACTCGGCCGGGGGTATTTCATCGCAGCCGGATCGTGGTGAACGGGGATCATGTACAGCATTGGTTGGACGGGGAGTTGATGCTGCGGTTCGATATCGGGAGCGCGGATTGGGAGGCGGCGATGGCGCGTGTAGGGCGAGGCAGTGCACGGGTGTTGCGCGAGTTGCCGCGGCGGGAGACGCCGATCGCGTTGCAGCATCACTCGTCGCGGGTGGCGTTTCGGATGGTGCGGGTGCGGCGGCTAAGTGCTAGCGCACGGTGACGTTGTTGCCGAGCCTGGCGAGTTGGGGGATATCGAATTTCTCCAGCAGGCCGAAGCAGAAGGCCTCGGGCCATTTGTCGGCGGCGACGTCCTCGTCGATGATTCGTTTGAGGCTGCGGATGGAACCGTTGAGGTGCGTGGCGCGGATGGCGGCGGGTTCGAGGGCGGCGGCGGTGAGAGCCATGAGGCTGGCGCGGCGCCCGTGAGCCTCGAGAGTAACGGGTGATGCGGTGCGTTGTTGTTGCCAGCGGGCGATAGCGGTGAGCTGGCTCGCTTGCAAGCCGAGCGGGCGCTCGCCGAGGGCAGCGATCAGGATGGCGAATAGCCAGTCGCGGGTAGCGATTTTGGATTCGCCGGTGTAGAAGGGATCGACGGCGAGGACGCGTCGGCCTTGGGCGAGGTGGGCTTGTGCTTTTTCGGCGAGTGAGGCGCGGCCTTCGTCGCCGATGAGGATGACCGTTTCTTTCGCGCCGGGTCGGGCGAGTTCGACGGCGGGGACAGTCCAGGCGCGGCCGAGACGGAGACGCCACCAGGTGGTTTCGATGGCTCCGTTGGCGCGCGCGGCTTCGCGGGCATCGACATCGAGTTGCTGGGCCTTGACGACGGCCGCGAGATCTTCGCGAGTGCCTTCGGCGCGCGGCAGTGAGGCGGCGAGCTTGCGGGCGAGGGATTGAAACGTTTCGTTCTCTTTGGGGATGGGGACGGCGAGTTGCTCGGGCTTGCGGACTTCGTTGAGGACGGGGATTTCCTTGGTGTCCCATGTGCCTTTGAATTCGTCTTTGAGGAAGGCGTAGAGTTCTTCGCGCGTGTCCTGATTGTAATTGTGGCCATCGGCGTGATTGATGAAGTAGCGCAGTTTGTCTTGTGCTCCGTAGAGGGAGTAGACGTGGCGGGTGGCCTGGAGCACGGGGCCCATGGCGTAATCGGCGCGGAAGCAGCAATTGTCTTTGGCGTTGTTGACGAGCAGGAGCGGGCGCGGCGCGGTGAGAGCGCTCATGTGGAGGTAGTCGGCGACGGTGGCCATGTCGGATGGGGTTTGTTCGCTATCGCCGAGATCCATGGTGGGCCATTGGGCTCGGGTGACGAAGCTGGAGTGGCCGGCGGAAGGCATGGCGAGTTTGATGCGTGTGTCGAGAGCGGCGAGGAAGGTGGTCTGCCAGCCGCCGCCGGAGAGTCCGGTGACGGCGATGCGCTGGGGATCGGCGTTGGGATGGCGCAGGACGAGATCGAGTGTGCGTTCGAGGTGGAGATAGAAGGGCGCGAGTCCGCTGGTGCCGGTGAGATCGAGCTGGTTCATTTTGTAGTGGCTGTAGTCATCCCAGGAAAGCTGGCCGCGGCCGAGCCATTCGACATTGACGGCGAGGATGCCGCGTTTGGCGAGGTTGATGCAACGCTCCTGAATGTAGGGCGTGGAGATGCCTTCCTTTTCGTGGCCCATGACGTTGAGGACGGCGGGTACTTTGCCGGAGAGGTTGTCGGGTTCGTAGACGAGGCCGGGGACCCAGAGCGAGGGGAGGATTTCAAAGCGGTATTTGCGGACCTTGTAGCCGTTGGCCTGGATGGTTTCGACGGCTTCAACTTTGCGTTCGGCGGTGGCCCATTGCTGCGCGGCGCCG
>JAEUQG010000518.1 GCA_016789755.1 Bryobacterales bacterium | reverse complement strand
GTTCGGCGGTTGGGGGCGCGGGTTCGACGTAATCTTCCGATTCGAACCACTGGCAGGGAGTGTGCGGGACGGGGGCGGGCTCCGGCACCGGTCCGGAGGCGGCGGGTTGCTGCGCGGGGTCCGGTTCAGGATCGAGGATCGGGGCGGGCATTTCGAAGATGCGGGCCGGGGATTTGGGTTCGGGCTGCGGTTCGGCGAGGTTGGTGAGGCATTCGAGGACATCGGGGGCGGGAAGGAACGGCTGGGTGGGATCGCCCTTCAGTTTGCGGACCTTTTCGAGGTCGGCGAGAGCGCTGCGGAACATATTGCGGCAAGTGGTGTACGTGCGATTGATGGAGGTGAGGAACGGGGTGAGGGCTTCGGTGGCCTGGGCCATGAGGCGGTCGTAGTGGACTTCGCCGTTGTGGGTTTTGCGGTGTTCGCCCATCAGTTCCTCGGCTTTTTCGACGATGCGGGCGGACTCAGTGGCGGCAGTGCGGTGGGAACGCCAGGTGGCGGCGACCATCTGCGAAATAATAGAGACCTCGACGATGCTGGTGGGGCGGAAATAATCGTGGTATTCGGCGTAAAGGGTTTGCAGTTTCTGCGGATCTTCACCGGGAAGGAGCAAGGCGCTGCGGTCTTGCTTGGGGAATAGCGCGGCGGCGCGGCGGCGGGTGGAGATGGGGATTGGGTTCGGCGACTTCGGTTCGGAGGCGGTTTTCTTAGGCATTTTGCAGGTTCCTTTCTGATGTCCGGGGGATGAGGCTCCGGGCTATTCGAGGGTAGCACCGGGGGCAGGGAAGGAACGGTGCGCGGGCGGGCGGCCGGCGGCATTATGTGGTTTCTTTTCAATGGAAAGATTTTTTTAAGAAACGTGTGATCTCAAACGGGCGCGCTTTGCGCTTGATCGAGTGGGGGCCGATGACGATACTCGACGAAGAAACGATGCCGCGGCTGATGGAGCGGCTGCAGCGCCTGCGGGCGGATTCGCGCCCAGGGTGGGGCAGGATGAATGCGCACCAGATGGTGTGTCATTTAAACGATGCGATGAAGCTGGCGTTCGGTGAGCGGGAGTTCGCCGAGGCGTCGCCGGTACGGTTTGCGGGGTTCTTCCGGTTTGTGGCGTTTCGTTTGCCAGCGCCGTGGCCGAAGAACTACCCGACGCGACCGGAGTTCGACCAGGAGAAGGGTGGGACGGCGCCGAAGGATTTCGGGTTGGACACGGCGGCGCTGGGGGCGGCGCTGGAACGGTTGAGCCACGGGAGGCGGGATTTCCGGTTCGGGCGCCACCCGGTGTTCGGGGAGCTGACGGAGTGGGAATGGAAGCGGTGGGCGTATCTGCATGCCGACCATCACTTCCGGCAGTTCGGGGTGTAAGGCGGATCAGCGTCCTTCGAGGAAAGCCGTGACTTCGCCGACCAAGGCGGGGACACAGACGACGCAGTTGCCGGCGTGGATGCTGCGGCCGCCTCCGAAATTGAAGAACTTGCCGCCGGCTTCCTCAATAATGACCTGGATGGGGGCGAGGTCCCAGGGTTGGGCCGAGGGTTCGACCCAGACTTCGCCGTGGCCGCCGGCGACGAGCATGGCGTCGGGGGCTCCGCTCATGCTGCGGACAGCCCAGAATTTGCCCATAAAATCGACCATGCGGGGGGCGAAATCGCGTCGGTAGGCTTCGCGCAGCCCGTTGAAGTAGAGGACCGATTTGGCGGGCGTATCGATGGCGGAGACGCGGATGCGTTGGCCGTTGCAGAAGGCGCCCTGGCCGCGGGCGGCGTAGTATTCCTGATGCCAGGCGGGGATGTTGACGACACCCACCTGGACTTCGCCTTCGGCCTCGAGTCCGATGAGGACAGACCAAAGGGGGCTGCCGCGGGAGAAGTCGCGGGTGCCGTCGATGGGGTCGATAATCCAGCGGCGTCCGCTGGCGGCGGGGCGTCCGGCGCCTTCTTCGCCTAAGAGGCCGTCATCGGGGAAGGCCTGGGAAAGCATGGCGGCGATGAGTTTCTCCGCTTCGCGGTCGGCGACGGTGACGGGCGATTCGTCGTATTTCTCCTCGGCGGACACGCCGTTGCGTTGGTAGGAAAGGGCCAGTTCGCCGGCCTTGCGTGCGGCGGCGCGGGCCACTTCCAGTTCTCTAGCAAAAGACATTCTTTTCCATTGTAGCGTTGCGAGGGCGGATGGGCGTTCTTTCCGCCGTCCGTGTTACGATGCACTGCTATGAGTGTTCGTACGGTCTTTACTCTGCTGGAGGAAGCTGCAACGGCGTACGGCGAAAAGACGCCGGCGCTCTATCAGCCTTCCGGGAGCAAGGGACAATACACGATCTTCACGTGGGGCGAATTTCGCGACGCGGCGCGGGAAATTGCCGCCGGGTTAGCCGCTATCGGAATCCGGCGTGGAGATATCGCGGCGCTGCATTCGGAAACACGGGCGGAATTATATCTGGCGGATTTCGGGATTATGGCGTGCGGGGCGGTGTCGGCGGCAGTTTACACCAGCTATCCGCCGGCGGAGATTGTGAAGACGCTGGAGGCGTCGACGGCGCGGCTGGTGTTTGTGGATACGCCGAAGGCGTTCCGGGCGCTGGAGTCGGCCGGGGCGGTGGCGCTGGGCGCGAAATGGGTGCTGCTGACGGGAGAGGCGGAAGGGGCGACGAGCCTGGAGCGGCTGCGGGCGATGGGGCGGGAGGCGATGGCGGCCGACGGGCAGTTCTTCGCCAAGGTGCATGGGAGGGTTGCGGCGGAAGATTACGCCATCCTCTATCTGACTTCCGGGGCGACGGGCGAGCCGAAGATGGCGCTGACGACGCACGGGGCGCTGGTGACGAACGTCGATATGGGGACGAAGGCGGTGGATATCTCGCCGCAAGACCGGACGCTGGCGTTTCTGCCTTCGGCGCATATCGCGCAGCGCATCGGCATTGAGCTGATGAGCACGCGCTGCGGGGCGCCGACGTGGTTCAGCGAAGGGTTGAGCAAGTTGCCGCACGAGATGCAGAGCGTGGCGCCGACATTTTTCCTGGCGCCTCCGCGCGTATGGGAGCGCATCTATTCGAGCGTGTGCACGGAGATCAAGAAGCGCGGGGCGGGGATGCAGCGCGTGTTCTGGGGGGCGCTGGGGCTGAGCCTGAAAGCGAACCGGCTGCGGGCGGAAGGCAAGAGCGCGCCGTTCTGGATGCAGGCGGCGTTGCGGGCGGCGGACAAGGTGGTGTTCGCGAAACTGCGGGCGCGGTTCGGCGGGCAGATGCGGCTGCCGGTGTCGGGGGCGGCGCCGCTGGCGAAGGATCTGGCGCATTTTTACGAAGCGATCGGGATGCCGCTGATCGAGGGCTACGGGCTGACCGAGGGGGGGATTACGACGCTCAATCCGGTGCGCGATCCGAAGGCGGGAAGCATCGGGAGGATGCTGCCGGGAGTGGAGTGGAAGATCACCGAGGACGGAGAGTTATGCCTGGGCGGGCCGACCATTTTCAGCGGCTATTTCCGCGATCCGGAGACGACGGCGCAGGTGCTGCGGGACGGCTGGCTGCATACGGGGGACATTGCGTCGGTGGACGGAGAAGGGTTCTTTTCCATTACGGGACGGAAGAAAGAAATGATTGTTTCGTCGAATGGGAAGAAGATTTATCCGTCAAGGTTGGAAGGATTGTTGAAAATGGAGCCGATCTTCAGCCAAATGGTGCTGGTGGGGGACCGGCGGCCCTATGTATCGGCGTTGTTCACGTTGAACGAAGCGGCGGCGCGGTCAGTGAAAGGTGTGGAGGGGGGAGGGGCGGCATCGTTGGAGCAACTGGCCGGGTCGGAAGCGGTGCTGGCGGAGGTGAAACGGGCGGTGCGCAAGGCGAACCAGCAACTGGCGCCGTTTGAGCAGATCCGCAAGTTCAAGATTCTGACGCGGGAGTTTTCGATCGAGCACGGGGAGTTGACGGCGACGATGAAGGTGCGGCGGTCGAAGGTTCTGGAGAACTTCCACGACGCGGTGTCGGAGTTGTACGCGGGCAAGGACGAGATGGAGTAAGGGGAAGGAACCAAGTTCCAGCCGAGAAGTGGTAGCATTTGAGTTTGAGGCTTCCTGGGCAGCACTTCATCCGCAATCTGGTGGCGCAGAGGACACTGCTGTACCAGATGGTGCGGCGCGACTTCGAGAGCCGTTTTGTGGGCTCGGCGGGCGGCTGGCTGTGGGGCGTATTGCATCCGCTGGTGCTGCTGGCGAGTTGGACGTTCGTATTCCAGTGGTGTCTGAAGGTGCCGTTGCCGCAGAACGAGGTGACGCAGAATTACACGATGTGGCTGTTCTGCGGATACCTGCCGTGGATGCTGTTTCAGGAAACGATGGCGCGTTCGTCGAACTGTTTGCTGGACCATTCGAATCTGATCACGAAGACGGTGTTTCCCTCGGAAGTGATACCGATCTCAGTATTTCTGTCGGCGCTGGTGAGCCATCTGATGGCGATGTCGATGGTGATTGTGGCGTCGCTGTTGTGGCTGGGATACGTGAGCGGCATGATTGTTTTGCTGCCGGTGTACATGCTGCTGAACGGGCTGTTCGCGGTGGGGCTGGGGTGGATCACCGCGAGCTTGCAGGTGTACCTGCGGGACACGGCGCAACTGGTGAGCGTGATTCTGACGCTGTGGTTCTGGACTACGCCGATTTTCATTACAGAGAAGGACGTCCCGGCGCAACTGCAGGCGCTGGTGCACTATAATCCGATGTCGTTTCTGGTGCGGGCCTACCGGACGCATCTGCTGAGCTACCGAATCCCCGAATCTTACTTTGAGGACCTTGCGATTCTGACCGCGTTTGCGGTGGCATCCTTCTTTATCGGAGGGCTGTTTTTCCGGCACTTGAAGCGCGGTTTCGCGGATGTGTTGTAACCATGGTTTTACGCGGAATAATGGCCCTGGCGGCATTGGTGGCGGTCCCGGTTTGGGGCGCCGGTGTGAAGGCGATGTTCGATCCGGCCAAGCCGGAGACAGGTCCCTTTCCCACGGACTATCTGACCGCTCCGTCGACGACGGCGAAGACGGGGAAGCGGGTGCGGATGCCGGCGCCGGCCGATTGCACGGCGGCTCCGAATGCGTGCCAGGAAGCCTGGCTGCTGAACGATTTCGATGGATTTCACGTGCATCCGCGAGTGCGCGTGCGGTTCAGCGGCGCCATCAACCCGCAGACGTTGCGCGATGGCGTGTATCTGGTGGCGCGGGAGAATCTGACGGATGAGGAGCGCGGGGCGCAGGCGCCGGGCGCGGTAGTGCGGCTGAATCAGATTGTGTACGATGCGAAGAATTTCACGGCCTACGGCAAGCCGGACCAAGCCATCGATCAACACCGGCGGTATCTGCTGGCGGTGACGGACGCGGTGAAGGATGAAGCGGGCGATGCGGTGGAACCCGACGATGCGTTCGCGGCGTGCCGCGGCGACGCACCGGCCGACGATTACTGCAAGGCTTTGGGCGAGGCGGTGAAGACGGTGGCGGATACGAAGCTGGTGGCGGCGAGTTTGTTCACGACCATGAGCGCAACGGCGTGGCTGGAGACGGCTCGCGATGCGCTGGGGAACACTGCCGCGGCGGTGACGCGGCCGGCGGGGCGGAGCTTTTTCCGGGTGAACGATCTGGCGGAGGCAGTGTGGCAGCGGCAGACGAGAACTGCCGGGGCGTTGGAGGATTTTCCGCTGGAAGTAAGCCTGCTGCAAGGGAGTGTACTGGGCATTGGAATCGGGAGTTATTCTTCACCGAATTACCTGCGCGCGGATCGCACGGCGAGCGCGGCGGGGGAGCCCGTTTCGGTGGAGCAGGTGCCGTTCACGGCGTACCTGCCCTTTGCCGTGAAGCCAGAGAAGGGATTCCCGGTGGTGATTTTCGGGCATGGGATTGGGGATCACACCTTCGGCGGGCCGGCGGCGGCGAACCTGGGAATGGTGCAGGTGGGCATCGGGGTGATTGCGATCAACGCGGCGGGGCACGGATTCGGGCCGGGCGGGCGGATTCTGTTTCGCGAGACGTCTGGGACGCGGACGGAAGTGCCGTTTGCCGGGCGCGGCGCCGATTTGGACAACAACGGGCGCATCGAGAGCGGGGAAGGGTGCGCGGCGGCGCCATCGACTCCGTTTGGATTGCGCGATTGCCTGCGGCAGACGACGGTGGATCTGATGCAGTTGGTGCGCGTGCTGCGTGCGGGGCTGGACGTAGACGGCGACGGCACGGCGGATTTCGATCCGGAGCGGATCTACTTTGCGGGGCAATCGCTGGGTTCTTCGTATGGGACGATGTTTCTGGCGGTGGAGCCGGCGGTGACGCGGGCGGTGCTGAATTCGGGAGGCGGGTCGACGGTGGACATTTCGCGCTGGAGCCCGGCGTTCCGGCCGCAGGCGGCGCAGAACCTGGGGCTGCGGCGTCCGAGCCTGCTCAATCGCGGGGCCGATTTCGAGGAAAGCTACGTGTTGCGGAATCAGCCGGCGAAGGTGGTGAACGACGATGCGGCGATCGCCATCCAGAACACGCTGGAGACGCTCGAGTGGCTGCAGGCGGAAGGCGATCCGTTGCCGTATGCGGTGCATTTGAAAGTGTCGCCGCTCAAGGGCGTGCCGGAGAAAACCGTGCTTTGGCAGTATGCCTGGGGCGACATGACGGTGCCGAATCCGGCGCAAAGCGCGCTGGTGCGGCATGCGGGAATGAAAGACGCGGCGTGGATCTACCGCCACGATCTGGCGCGGCAACGATCGCCGACAATGGACCGGAATCCGCACACGTATCTGAACAACTTCAGTCCGGTGACGTACACGATCGCCACGGCGGTGCAGTTGCAGATGGCGGCGTATCTGGCCGGGAGCAGTTTCGATCCGAATATCCCGGTATCACTTTTCTACGGAAACATCTTTGAGCAACCCGAGGAACTGCCCGAGGGTTTGAACTTCCTGGAGCGATAACGAATCTATGCAATGGACACGACGCAGCCTGCTGGCGACAATTCCCGGCGCGGCCCTGGCACAGCGGAAGAAGCAGGCCGAGCCGGCACGTGCGGCTACGCGGCCGAACATTCTGCTGATCTTCGCCGACGATCTGCCGGCGTGGGTGCTGGGCTGCTACGGGAACAAAGAGATTCGCACGCCGAACATCGATTTACTGGCGCGCGGGGGCACGCGGTTTTTGAACAATTACGTGTGCACGCCGATCTGTTCGCCGAGCCGGGCGACGCTGTTCACGGGGCGGGTGCCGCGGCAGCACGGCATCCACGATTTTCTGTCGGCGAATCCGGTGGAGAAGCCGGCGCAAGGGCAGAAGGAAGCGCCTGCTTCGTTCGCCAATGAAGTGATGATTTCCGATGTGTTGTCGGGGGCGGGCTACCGCTGCGGGTATGTGGGCAAGTGGCACATGGGCAACGACGCCAAGCCGGGACACGGGTATTCCTACACGTACACGCTGGGCGGGCTGAAGCGTTCCTATGAAAACCCGACGATGAATCTGAACGGGCAGACGGTGGAGGAGCAGGGGTATCTGACGGAGCTGCTCACCAAGAGGGCGGGCGAATTTCTGGATCAGCAGAAACCGGACGCTCCGTTTTTCCTGACGGTGGCTTATCTCAATCCGCATACGCCTTACGAAGGGCATCCGCAGCGTTACTACGATATGTACAAGGACACGACGTTCGAGACCATCGGTTGGGAACCGGGGAAGCCGAACGCGCTGCGGGAGAAGAATTACCTATCGGACATTGTGGGCAACAACCGCAAGCATGCGGCGTCGGTGACGGCGTTGGACGATCAGATTCCGGTGTTGTTGAAGAAGCTGCAGGAGAAGGGGC
>JAEUQG010000505.1 GCA_016789755.1 Bryobacterales bacterium | reverse complement strand
GGGCGCCGCGGTTTTAAGCAACCGGTCGCCTGCCGGCGTCCGCGCCAGAAACCGGTAGATGGTCATGTCGGCGTCGGAGTCTACGGTTGCCCGCAGGTCGGTGAGGTCCACGCCCCGCTGCTCAAGAAACTGACGGGCAATGTGGACGGCTTCGTCGCGGTCGACGGAAACCGCGGCAGGGGCGCGTTTCTGTATCCGCCATTGCATCCATAGGCCTCCCGCCATGGCAAAAGGGGCGAGCAGAATCAACACAGCCCAGACAATCCGCAGCTTCGGAGAAAGCTGCTTGTCCCAAAGAAGCGTGTCGGTGAGGCGCTCTAGCATGGTCCGCGCTTAACGATCATCAAGGTGATGTCGTCAAATTGTGGCGCATCGCCGGCAAAGGCGTCAATGGCGTCGAAGACGTTTTGCACGATGGCGGAGGCGGGCTCAGAGGCTTTCGCCCGCAGGCATTCGGTAAGGCGGTCCGTGCCGAATTCGTCTTCCATGACGTTTTGCGCCTCGCTGACTCCGTCGCTATAAATGGCCAGAATGTCGCCGGGATTGAGCTGGAAACTGACCTCCTTGAACAGCTTCATAGGAAACTGTCCAAGTGCGAGCCCCGGCCCATCCAGCATTTCCACGCTGTTGTCGGCGCGAAGCAGGACGGCGGCGTTATGGCCGCAATTGACGAAGCGGCAAGCCCCGCTGGTGGGGTCGATGGCGTTCAGAAAGGCGGTGGCGAACTTGTTGGAAGGCGTGGTGGCGTACAGCAGTTCGTTGGCGATGCCCGATATCTCGAGCAACGAAGTTTCCCGTCGCAGCAGCGACCGTAGCGTGGCCTGAATGATGGACATCAGCAGCGCGGCGCTGATTCCCTTGCCGGAGATATCGGCGACGCAAAGCAAGTGGGTATCGGTGGCCGAGGTGCCGCTAAAAGGCAGCACATCGTAGTAGTCTCCCCCCACCTGCTTGGCCTGGCGGTTGCGGGCGGCGATATCGAGCCCCGCCAGCGGAGGCAACGATTTGGGAAACAGATCGCGTTGGATCGTGGCCGCGAGTTCCAGTTCCTTCTCCAATTGCTGGCGCGCCAGCGTGTCGCGAAAATGCCAGGCGTTCTCCAGCGCCACGGCCGCCTGCGCGGCGAGACCGGCGCCGAATTCGAGATCCGCATCGCGATAGACCATGCCCCGCATGCGCGGGCCGCAGACAATCAATCCGAGCGTTGCCTCCTGCGTGCGCAACGGGATGAGCAGCGAACCGCCGGGGATTCGCAGCGCTTCCAGCAGATCCTTGTCCGCCGCCGTGGCAAGGCGCGGTTCGGTAAATTCCTGCAGCCGATCGCGGAAGGGGGAGATGTCGCCGAGATCAATCCCTTTCTGGCGAACCACCGCAGGCTGGCCATCCTTCGCCGCGGCAATCGCGTACTTCGACAAGGCCCAGCGTCCGGCCAGCGTGAGCCCGACCAACTGCGCTACTTCGTCCGGATCGAGCGTGGCGGCCAGTCCGCGCCCGAGATCGAGCAGCGCACGCAACTCCTGGATCCGCTGGTCCAGCAGGTGATTTGCGGCGCGTGCAGCGTCGTGCGCCTGGGCGTTGGAGATGACGCTGGCGGCAAGGCCGAGCAACGCTTGCAGAAACTCCCCTTCCTCCGCCTTGAACTCCACAGCCAATCCGCCCACTGCAAGCATGCCCACGGGATTCTCTTCGCTCCCGATCGAAAAGAAGCGCTCCATGCCCGCCTGCCGGGCGGTCTCTTCCGAATACGGCGAGCCCGCGGCCATCGCGCTCGCTCCGCGCACGAGTTCGAGGCGCATCGCGCCATCGCGTTTTTCCACGGCGATCAGGCCGCGCCGGGCCAGCAGGCGGCCCATGGCCGTCCGAAGCAGGTGCTTCAAGATGACATCGAGTTCCAGCGAAGATTGGAGCAGTTTGGCGGACTCAAGCAGCGCTTCGAGCCGTGAAACATCAAACCCTGTGGCCATGCCCTGCCAGGATAGCGCTAGACGGGCGCCGGATGCAGATTGAACCCTACCGGGCGAACAGCTATTTGCAGTCTTTCCCGGTGCAGACGCGCTCTCCGATCTTCATCGGAGCGCCAAGCCGGTTGGGGTCGTTGATCGAGGGGCGCTGCACCACCGTGGTCTCCACCAGTTGATCTCCGGACTTGCGCTGCTCCACGATTTGCCGCTCGAGCAGCGGCGGCGTGGCCGATTGCACCACACGCCCCGGCACGTTGCGGTATACATCCACTTCCCGGCTCTCCGATCCATCGGAGTTCTTGCGAACCCGCGCCACCGATTGCTGGGTTAGTTCCAGCCGTCCCATTTGCGAGGCTTCGTACTGCGCGGAGTTTTCCACCCGCTGGCCGTTCTGCTCCTGCGCATCGGTAACAATGCGATGGGCCTCGACAAACCGGCCCGACGGATCTTTGCGAAAAGTAGTGGTGTCGGATTTCGCGGAGGTCTTATCCTCGCTGGCGACCCGCGTCTTCCTCTCGACGACATCCAGAGTTCCATTCAGCGTGGGACGCTCCACTTGCACATTGGCGTTCGTGGTGTTGCCGCTTTTGCTGGCTTGCGTGGTGACCCTTTCCATCAACTCGAACCGGCCGTTGAGATCGCTGCGGAACGTATCGACGGTGCTGGAGACGGAGCCGTCCGCGTTCTTGCGCTCCTGGATCTGTTGCTTCTCGGCCATTCCGGGGCGCCCGTTCGGATCGAACTTGCGCGTGATCCGTTCAATGACTCTTCCGTTGGCATCGTCGCGGAGGACGCGCTCTTCCACCGATTCGAGCGGCACCAGCCTCCCGTTCACCGATTGAGTCAACTCCGTCCGCGTGGACACATTGCCGGACGAGGACGCACTGTAGGCGGCGTCGGGCATCCGGCGGCCGTTCAGATCCGTGGAGTAACTGGTGACCTGCTGCGAGGCGGCGGGGAAGCAGAAGATGGCGAAGAAGACGCAGTACGTCCGCATACCACAAGCCTAAGAGGAAGCGGGGATGGATTCAATCCGGTGAAACACTTAGCGGATGGCTCGGGCAGGAACGCCTTACAGGCTGGACGACGCCGCCCCGTCCGAACAATCGAGCTTGGCAGCCAGACCGAACCGCGCATCCACGGGCATGCTCCCCATGATCTGCCCTGCCATGTACTTGCCGGCCATCGGCCCGTGCTTGAATCCATGCCCTGATCCGCCGCCGGCTAGCCAGACTCTTTCTTTGTCCGGATGCCGGTCGAGCAGATAGTCCCCATTCGACGTGTTCTCATACTGGCATACGCGGGTTTCCACCAACGGCGCGCCGGCGAGCGCGGGAAAGCGCGCGGCCAGGTAGTCCCGCACCTTTTCCACCGCCTCGCGGCTGACGCTTCGATTCTCCGTATCCGGGTCAATCGCCACACCCCGCACATCATGTGCGATTTTGAAGCCGCGCGACTCCAGATCGGGGATGCCGTAATACTGACTCTCCACGTCGACCCAACAGGGCATGGATTGCGGACCGAAGGAGGAAGATCCGGGCGGCACGCCGAAGAACAGCACTTCCTGGCGCGTGGCTACAATCCGGTTGCCCAATAGTTCAGGAAACAGGCGAGGCAGCCACGGCCCGCAAGCGTACACAACGGTTTCGCCGTCAAGTTCCCGCGGATTCACACGCCGCTGCTCATACCGTACTCCGTTCGCAGCCAGCCAGCGCACCAGGGCCTGCACGGACCGCCGCGCCAGCAGAGCCCCGGCGTGAGGCTCATAGACGGCATGCGAACCGCGGGCAGCGAATTGCGGAAAGCGCTCCGCCAGCACATCCGGAGCCATCGCTTCGTAACGGACGCCGTGAGCCTGAAAAGCCTTGACCGTCTGGGCGGCGAACACATCGTCAGGCGGGTGAAGCCAGAGCGCGCCGCAGGGGACGAAGATCTCCTCGCCGGAAAGAGCGGCGAATTCGCGCCACAACTGCAGCGAGCGCACCGACCAGCGGGTATAGTGTTCGCGCGCGCCATACGCCATCCGCAGGATCCGCGACTCCCCACCCGAGGAGGCCCTGCTGTTGGCAGGTCCATAGGCATCCACCAAAGCGACACGCAGTCCCGCATGATGCAGATGCCACGCGATCCATGCGCCGAACACGCCCGCGCCGGCGACAGTAACTTCAGCCCGGCTGCCGGTTGGCATCAGCGGGGGATTGCGGTAAACGGATACCAGTTGCCACTCTCGCGCGAAACGGGCCGGGAGCGGATGATGGCCTCCTTCGGCACGCTCACAAAGCGCTGCGCCTTGTCGAAAGGTTCGGGATACAACTTGAGGTCAACGGCGTCGGTGGCGGAGTTCAGCGCATTGGCGTCCTCCTCCGTCATGTATCCGACGTAGTGCACGGACCCGTCGCCGAGCTTGTGCACTTCGAAGATTTGAAAAGTGTGCTTTGCGAAAATCGGCACCCCATCGGTACCAGGGGAATAAGTGAAGCCGAAGACGCCGGGGGAAGCGAATTCCGCGGGCTCTCCTACTTCTTTGTCGTCGATGAGACGCAGCTTGCGCTCGGAGCGAAGCTTTTCACGTTCGCCGCTGGAGGCGGCCATTGCATTGCTAGACATGATCTCGGGAACCTTTCATTTTATCGCCTAACCGAGCAGCCGCGCCACGTCCTTGGCGAAGTAGGTGAGAACGAAATCGGCCCCGGCGCGGCGGATGGACATGAGCGACTCGACGATGACACGATCCAGATCGATCCACCCGTTGCGGGCGGCAGCCATAATCATGCTGAACTCCCCGCTCACCTGGTAGGCGGCCAGGGGAACATCGAACCGGTCGCGAGCCATGCGGATGATATCCAGGTACGGCCCGGCGGGCTTGACCATGATCATATCCGCGCCTTCGGCGATATCGAGCGCGATCTCACGCATCGCTTCGCGGCTATTGGCGGAGTCCATTTGATAGCTGCGCCGGTCTCCGAACTGCGGGGCGGATTCCGCCGCTTCACGAAACGGACCGTAGTAGGCCGATGCGTACTTGGCGGCATAGCTGAGGATCGGCACCTTGGGGAAACCGGCTTCGTCCAGACCTTTGCGGATGGCCGCAACGCGTCCATCCATCATGTCCGACGGAGCGACAATATCGGCGCCGGCGCGGGCGTGGCTGACGGCGGACTTGGTGAGCCATTCAAGCGAAGCGTCGTTATCGACATCGCCATCGACAATCTTGCCGCAATGCCCATGACTCGTGTATTCGCAGTTGCAGACGTCGGTCACCACAAGCAGTTTCGGCTCCGCCCGCTTGATGGCGCGCACTGCTTCCTGTACGATGCCATGCTCGTCATATCCCCCCGAAGCCATCTCGTCTTTTTCCGCGGGGATACCGAACAGGATGATGCCTCCAATGCCGAGGCCGGCCAGTTGTTCGCACTCGCGCACGGCAACGTCGATCGACATCTGGTAGTTGCCGGGCATGGAGCCGATCTCTTTCTTCACGTCCTCGCCAGGGCAAATAAACAGCGGCAGGATGCAGTCGCCGGGATTCAATTCCGTTTCACGGACAAGGTTACGGATTTCAGCAGTGGCGCGCAGCCTGCGCGGCCGCTCGATGGGAAAGGCCATGTCTCAAATTTACACGATCAGCATGCAATCGCCGTAGGAGTAGAAACGATACTCCTCCCGTACGGCATGGCGGTAGGCATCGAGCATCAGTTCTTTCCCGCCGAAAGCGCAGACCAGCAGCAGCAGGCTCGACTGTGGAAGGTGGAAATTGGTCAGCATGGCATTGACGCGGCGGAAAGGACAGCCTGGATAAAGAAAGATATCGGTGTCTCCGCGCAGTTCGCCGGTGGCGGCGACAGTCTCCAAAGTACGAACGCTGGTCGTACCCGCGGCGATCACACGCGTGGCCGCGGCAATGCGCGTGGCGGCGCCGGGCGTCACCGCATACCGTTCCGAATGGAGCTTCACCTGTTCGACGATGCCGGTGTGCAGAGGCTGAAACGTGCCCAGTCCCACGTGCAGCGTGACTCGTTCGATGGCCGCCCCGCGAGACCGGCATGCCTCCAGGATTTCGTCGGTGAAATGGAGCCCTGCGGTAGGCGCGGCAACCGATCCCGCCTCCCGTGCGTAGACTGTTTGGTAACGGCTTGCGTCGGCCGGTGTATCGCCACGATGAATGTAGGGCGGCAACGGCATGTGCCCCACCTCTTGGACGCATTCCTCAAAGTCACCTCTTGCATGGAAGCGAAGTGTCCGTTCCCCATACTCGCCCCGGCCGAGGATTTCGGCTTCCAGCCGCTCAGAGAACCGGATTCGATCGCGCGAGCGAAGTTTGCGCCCGGGACGGGCAAGCGTCAGCCAGGTTAGCGGATCGTCTCCGATGGGACGCACCAGCAGCACCTCCACATGTCCGGTGAATCCTTCCCGGTGGCCGTAGAGGCGGGCGGGCAGAACCTTCGAGTCGTTCAGCACCAGGCAATCGCCGGAATGAAGAAACGACGGAAACTCGCGAAACTGGCGGTCTTCCCAGCGCCCCTCCGACTTATAGACCACCAGCATTCGCGAGGCAGCGCGGTCCGCCAACGGTTGCTGGGCGATGCGTTCTTCGGGCAAATCGTAGTGAAACTCAGCCAGATCCATTCCACCGTTACGATAGCAACTGATGCATAATCGACGAATGCGGACGACCTGCTGGCTGATGCTGATTGCCATGCCGCTTGCGGCGCAAACGCCCAAGGGATGGGTAAAAGGGAAAGGGTATGGATGGGTCTACGGCCCAAAAGATGAACTCGGCTCCTTGAATGCGATCCTCTCGCCGGCCCAGGTGCTGAAAGCGTTGCAGACTGTCAAGACGGGAAAGACCTACGACCTTGGCGTGCCGCTGGACAAGCGCTCCTACAAGTGGCCCGGGCATTCGGCCACGGAGATTGTCAGCTACCGCAGTCCGGAAGGCGTCAAGAGGCAAGGCGACATCTTCGCTGGCCACAAGGAACAACTGGCGTTTCACAGCGCCGCTATCTTCACTTCCGACAATCTCGGCACGCAGATCGATGGGCTGGGCCACATCACCAAAGGCGCGGACAACCACTGGTACAACGGCTTCAAGGAGTCGAACTTCGGCGGCGATTTCGGATTGATGAAGACTGACGCGGACACTATTCCGCCGGTCATCGGCAAGGCCGTGCTGATCGATGTGGCGGGCTTCAAGAAGGTCGAGGCGCTGCCGGCAAATTATGCGATCGGAGTAAAGGATCTCGAAGCTGCTCTGGCGGCGCAAAAGATCGATGTGGAACCAGGAGATATCGTCATGATTCGCACCGGCACGCTGCGGTATTGGGGCGAAGCCGGCGAGAATCACGCCAAAATCGCCCAGCACGATTCCGCCGGAATCACTCTGGCGGCGGCAAAGTGGCTGGTGGAACAAAAAGGCGCGGTGATGATCGGATCGGACACCAGCGGTTTGGAAGTCGGCGCCAATCCCGGCGATGTTCCGAATGCCGTCCACGGTTATCTACTGGTGGACCAGGGAGTGCACATCGGCGAGTTTCATCACCTGGAAGGGTTGGCCCGCGACAAGGTGTGGCGCTTTGTGTATGTGGCGATGACGAACCGTTACAAGGGCGCCGCGGCAGGATTCGCCATGCGCCCGATCGCGCTGTACTGAAGCGTCATTCCGTGCATTCCAGAATGTAGAACTTCTTGCCGCCTTCGCGGGCGATCTGGCCCACGATGATCCATTCGTGGCCATCGGCGATGTAGACGCGGCGATAGGAGTCGTATTCGATGTTCGTCTGGCGCTCGATGCGCCCTGCCTCAACCTCGCGGGTGTCACCGGGTTTCCAGGATGTCCTCACCACCGGGAACGGATGCATGAGACGATGATGCCATACCGCTATGGGGCTCGAAACAATCTGCGTGGGAACTTATGAAGATGTTTCCGTTGAGGGGAAAGCTTCTCTCGAAACGGGCGAGTTCTTTTTCCGAGGCGCATTTTCGCTTCGCATTCCGCTCAATGAGATTCAGTCCGTCGAAGCCCAACGTGGTGAATTGCTGCTGCGGTGGCCCCAGGGGAGCGCCCGGTTCACGATCGGCAAGAACGCCGAACAATGGGCGTTGAAAATCCGTTATCCGCGCGGGCGGCTGGAGAAACTGGGTGTTAAGCCAGGGATGCGCATCGCGGTGCTCGGCATCGGCGATGCAACGTTTCTCGATGAGTTGCGCGCCCGAACGGGTGAGTTCAGCGAGGGCCGCGCGAAAAGGCAATCGGACATTGTGTTCCTGGCCGTGGAAACGAAAGAGGGGCTGAGCCGCATCGCCAAAGCAGCGGCCTCCATTCAGTCTGCCGGCGCCGTTTGGACGGTTTATCCCAAAGGGCAAAAACACATCACGCAGAGCGATGTGATGAGCGCGGGAAAAGCGGCAGGCCTTGTGGACACGAAGGTGGTCGGTTTTTCCGGCACGCACTCCGCGTTGAAGTGGGTGATTCCGGTTGCCAAGCGCTAACGGCGGTAAACGACTTTCCCATCGACAACCGTGACCAGTGCCTCAATGTCTTTCAGGCGGTCCAGCGGGCAATTGAGAAAATCGTCGGAGATGATCACCATATCGGCCAGCTTGCCGGGCTCGATGCTCCCTTTGCGGTCTTCTTCAAACGCCAGGTAGGCGCCGTTTAGCGTCCACAGGCGTAGCGCCTGCTCGCGTGTCAGCGCCTCTTCGGGATTGATGGGCGTGCCCACGACGGTTTGCCTCGTGATGGTCATCCACATCCCCCAGAAAGGATTGTAGGCATTGATGGCGTCGCGCGAATCGAATCGAATCATGTGGTCGGAGCCGCCCGCCACCACAACACCCTTCGCCAGCATTGTTTTGAGCGGCTGAAAACGTTTCATCCGCGCGGGCCCGAACACAGGCGCCAGCGCGGGTCCATCGAAGTAGTACCACTGCGGCTGACAATCGAAGGCGACGCCAAGCCTGGCTGCCCGGTCCACCGCTTCTTCGCTGGGGAAATTGCCGTGCGTCACCGTAAAACGGTGCCCGCCGATGGGTTTGTCTTTGTTGGCTTCTTCGTAGGCGTCCAGCAGCACATCGATGGCGCCGCTGCCGGCGGTGTGGGCGGTCATCTGCCAGCCAAGCCTGTTCGCCGTGCGCGCCATCTCCACCAGATTTTCCCGCGGCACGCTGAGCACTCCGCGGTAGTCGGGATCCTTGTAGCCGTAGATGTCCGTGTGTTCGCCGTAGGGTTCGCGAAGGTACGCGGTTCCGATCAGGATGCCGCCATCGGCCACGGTCTTGATCGGCCCGACGCGGAACCAATCGTCTCCAAAGCCGGTCACGAAGGGAATCCGTTCGATCTCGCGGCGCACTTCCTCCGGCTTGCCTTGCGCGTTCAGCAAATAGGTCACGGTGGTGCGCACGGTGAGTTCCTTGCGCTGGGCGAGTTGTTGATAGGCACGGAACCCTTCGGGCCCCTGGCCGCGGTCGATGACGCTGGTGAAGCCCACTTCGTTGTACTTCTTGTGCATCGCCTTCAGCGCCCACAGACGGTCGGCGTCGGTGGCAGGACGCGAAGCGCGGAATCTGCCCAGCAACTGCGGCGCACCCAGAATCAGTCCCGTGGGCTCGCCTTTCTCATCCTTGATGATCTTGCCGTTGGCCGGCTGAGGGCTGTTCCGGTTGATCCCGAGCTGCGCCAGCGCCTTCGAGTTCAGCACGGATGCGTAGCCGTTGTCCGTCATCGCCACATGATCCGGCGCGGCGGCGTCGATTTCGTAGCGCGTTGGATAGCGCCTGTCCTGCAAACGAGTGGAGTAGATTTTGGGAACGAAGAGGACTTTGTCCTTCGCAGCAGTCGCGGCAAGTTTCTTCAGGTATGCCTGCACCTCGGCAATGGAGCGCATGACCGGAACCGGACCGTCCTGCTCGCTGAGCGCCGCCCCGATGGGATGCACGTGGGAATCGATGAGTCCCGGCAGCACGGTCTTGCCCGACAGATCATGCTTCTGCGTGTTGGCGGCAGCCAGTTTCAGAATCTCCGCGTTGGAGCCGGCCGCAAGGAAGCGGTTGCCCCGAATCGCCACCGCTTCGGCAAGGGGTTTCGTTCCCCACATCGTTACGATCTTGGCGTTGTAGTAGATTGTGTCCGCGGTTTGCGCGGATGCTGCCCAGGCAACCAACCAGATCCAGTGTTTCAAGAAATCACCTCATGAGCTCCGTCAACCGGGCGGCAGACATACAGGCCGGGACGTCTGCCGAAGGCGGATTCATATGCCGCGGGAACGCTGTCGAGGAACGCCGGGACCGCCGTCTCTTCCATCAGGCTGATCGTACAGCCGCCGAACCCCGCGCCCGTCATGCGCGAGCCGTAGACGCCCTCCACCTTTTGTGCCGCGTCCACCAGTTTGTCGAGTTCCTCGCAACTGACTTCGTAGTCGACGCGCAAGGACTCATGCGAGGCATACATCAGTTCTCCGAACTTCCTGTAGTCTCCCGTTTGCAGTGCGGATGCGGCAATCCCGGTGCGGGCGATTTCGCCGATGACATGCCGCGCCCGCATGCGGACTTGCGGCGTCAATTCGTTTTCGCGCGAGGAAAACTGCGCAGGCGTAACATCGCGCAACAGCGTCTTGCCGAAGAATTCCGCCGCTGTCTCGCAATCGCGGCGGCGGTGGTTGTAAGCACTGCCGGTCAGTTCATGCTTAACCTTGGAATTGGAAATGACCAGCCGCAGGCGATCGGGAATGGGCACGGGCCGATAGTCCAGGTTACGGCAATCGAGCAGGATGGCGTGATTCTCACGGCCATGGATGGAAATGAACTGATCCATGATGCCGCATTTCATCCCCACAAACTCGCTCTCGGCCTGCTGGCAGATCTCGGCCAGACGGCGCGTCGGAATATCGTGCCCGGCCAGGGTTGCCAGGGCCAAGGCCGTAGACACTTCCAATGCAGCCGATGACGACAAGCCCGCGCCGATCGGCACATCGCTCGCAAAGGTGAGTTCCCCTCCCCGCAAACGGTAGCCGCTCTTTTCGAGCGCCCATGCGACCCCGAGCGGATAGTCGCACCACGATTTCCGCGGCGCCGCTTCATCCAGAGAAACCTCAAAACGATC
Source organism: Bryobacterales bacterium (assembly GCA_016789755.1). GTDB lineage: Bacteria > Acidobacteriota > Terriglobia > Bryobacterales > Bryobacteraceae > CADEFT01. The sequence goes on along the minus strand of JAEUQG010000505.1, from coordinate 4,318 downwards.
CGGGAACTGAGCCGAGGAAAGAACCAGCTTGCGTTCCTCGATCGGCCGCACGGCGACGCTTGTGTAGAACCCGATGGCCGCAGGCATGACGAAGCCGCCGTTATAGTCGGTGTGTTCTCCGATCAGATTCACGCGGCCCGGCGCGCGGAACACGCGCGGACTCACTTGGAACTCCGGGCGCTGCGGCGTGCCGCCGCCAGGAGGATGGCCCCTGTCAGCAGCAGCACCACCCCCCAATAGAGGTTGATGTTCAGGCCGAGCGACCGCTGATAGATGCTTGGGTCGGTCAACGATCCGTAGATCGCCAGCACCAACCCGACGATGGCCAGCAGGAGGCCGATGGGAAAACGAAGATCAAGACCCATGATTCGGTTACCAGAATATGATGTTCAAAACAGCGGCGACGCCGAGAATGATCGCACCCAAAGGCGCCGGGCGCTTGTACCAGGCAAGGTGTTCCTCTTCCGGTTTCGGAGTGAGCGAATATACCAGCCCTTTCAACTCATCCGCAATACGAGGAGCCGTAAACAAGCTGACGACGATCGTCACCAGAAAGCAAGCCAGCCAGGCATAGATGGCAGTCCAGAAATTCTGCGCCATCTCACTGGGGTAAATGGTGACCGCGTCGATCCAGCCGCCCTTGATTCCCGCGACAGACCCTTTGGGAAGGGAGAGGCCATGGTGCAGGGCCGCGGCGGCAGTGCCGGTCACCAGTCCGGCAAACGCCCCGTGCCCGGTGGCCCGCTGCCAGAACATTCCCAGCAGAAATGTTGCAAACAGCGGAGCGTTCACGAACGCGAACACCAGTTGCAGAAAGTCCATGATGTTGTTGAACTGCGTGGCCAGGTAGGCCGCCAGCACGGAGGCCACAATGCCGAACACGGTGGCCATGCGTCCCATCCATAGGTAGTGCGCATCGCTTGCCTGTTTGCGGATGTAGCTCTGGTAGATATCGTAAGTCCACACCGTATTGAATGCTGTCACGTTGCCGGCCATGCCCGACATGAAGGAAGCGAGCAGCGCCGTCAGGCCGAGTCCCAGCATTCCCGGCGGGAAATAGTGAGCCAGCATCATCGGAATCGTCATGTCGTAGTTCAAGGAGCCATCGGGTTTCTGCGGCAGATGGAAACTCCCTGAACCGGAGGTGAGCGCGATGGCGATCATACCGGGTAGAATCACCAGCATCGGGAACAGCATTTTCGGGACCGCGGCGATCAAGGGGGTGCGGCGCGCCGCAGCCATCGAATTGGCGGCCATCGCCCTCTGCACAACAAGGAAATCCGTGCACCAGTATCCAAACGAGAGAACGAACCCGAGCCCCATCACCATGCCGAACCATTCGACACCCATCGGGTTGGTGGAGGCGCTCCCCAGATGCTGCCACGAACTGGTGAAAGCCCCCGCCGCGAAGCCCTGCGAAGTCGATACGGTCTTCAGACGCTCCACAAGCTGGCTCCATCCGCCGATGTCCTTCATGCCGAGAAAGACCAGCGGCAGAAACCCGGCCACAATCAGGAAGAACTGCAGGACCTCATTGTAGATCGCCGAAGTCAATCCGCCGAGAAAGATGTAGCAGAGAACAATCACCGCGGAAAGCCAGATGCTGGCGTTGAAATCCCAGCCGAGCAGCGCCGCCAGCAGCAATCCCATCGCATAGAGCGAGATGCCGGAGGAGAACACCGTCATGGCGGCAAAGCTGATGGCATTGAATCCGCGCGTCTTCTCGTCGAAGCGCAACTTCAGATACTCCGGCACGGAGCGCGCCCGCGAACCGTAGTAGAACGGCATCATGAACACGCCCACGAATACCATCGCTGGAATTGCGCCCACCCAATAGAAATGGCTGGTGGCAATGCCGTACTTCGCCCCGGAAGCGGCCATGCCCATGACCTCCTGCGCGCCGAGGTTCGCGGACAGAAAGGCGAGTCCGGTGATCCAGGCGGGAATCGAGCGCCCGGACAGGAAGAAGTCCGCCGACGTGCGCATGTAGCGTTTCAAAGAGAAGCCAATGCCGACGACGAACGCAAGGTAGGTAAGAAGAATGATGTAGTCAACCAGGCCAAGTTCAATTCGGAACATTCTGGTTTATTGTAGATCCGTGGCCTGGGGCGGCGTGCGGTCAACCCCAGCGGCCGGCGATCGCTTCACCTCCGGAGGCGATGCTGCGGAATCCCGCAAGACGGGCTTCGTCTCGTCCCGCATAGGCGATGAACACCATCAGGCCGTGATTCCCGATAGCTTCGATCGAGGTCATCGAAAGACATGTCTCCATGCAGGGCGTGATCTTCGATTCACCGCCGTCCTTGTACATGTGCAGCGGCAGACGGTTCACCGTCAAGATCTCGGTGCCATCCATCGTCCAGCCGAACTCGGAGAAGTTCTGGCCGAGCAGACAGGCAGCCAGGAAAGCCGCATTGCCCCACAAATAGTGCCGGTGGATGGGGGCTCCGGGCATCTCCTCGAAATCGAAGCGCTCCGTGCGTTCTCCACTTTGGCCATAGGGCATGCGCGCCAGGAAGCGGGGAATGGTCAAGCCGATGTAGCGGGCTTCGGGAAGAGAGCGGATAAGGTTCCATCCTTCCTGTTCAGGTCCGGGCGTCCAGTCTTCCGGATACGGCGACGCCGCAATCGACTGGCAGCCGAGAAGCTGGTCCATCGCCGAAGCAAGCAGCGGTGCGCCCGACTTGCGCGCCAGCAGGCCGAGACGCGCGAGGCGGTTCAAGTCCTCCATGGAGGGACCGAATGAGTAGGCGCCAACAATGACGGCCCAAGGGTCAGCGCCCGGCGTGCCGACGGTTTGTTCGACGATCACCCGGTAGAGGGCGGTGGTGCGCATATCATCGGCCGATGCGATATCGGCATCGATCTCCTGCGCGGAAATGTCGATCAAATAGATCTTCAGCTTCGGACTCGTCTCAACTTCACGAACTAAGAGATAGAGCGAACGCCAGTTCGCTTCCAGTTCCTGAAAAGCGGGGTGGTGAAGGACCGCGCGCATCGATCCGCCGATGGCGGCATCGGCCATCTGGATGAGTTCCTTCTTCTTCGGATCGGCTTTCGGCACCAGATGCGGAGCGACCACCGATTGCAGGAACTGGGCCATCGGATCGGATGGGCGCGAAGAACTACCGCGGGATTCCGTGGCTTCCAGCGCCTGATCCAACAGACTGCCGGAAAGCAGAGACTCGGTGGCTGGGGGAGGTGGAGACGCCGGCTGTTGCTTCGCTCCGCCCGCCTCTACGCCGAGTTGTCTGGCGGCGGACAGGAAAGTTGCGGGGTCCTCCAGATCCTCGCGCAGTTGGCGCAGCTTTCGAAACATCGAATGGGATTCAAAGAGTCGGTCGGGATGAAAATCATCCAATTCGCGGAATTCGAGATCGAGCGACGTTCCGCCTTCGAGGGGAAGCCTCAATTGGACGTTGAGACTCTTCAACAGATCCTCGAAGTTGTCGCGATCGACGGCGATCGGTTTGCGCGGGCCCTTCGTCAAGATCCCCCGGCTGCCGCGGCCGCTAAAGTCGCCGAGCACAAGGATCCGGAAAGGAGTGTCGCGGTCGGGACGTTGTTGCCCTCTGATGCGCTCGGTCTGAGGAGTCCCAGGATCGACGTCGAGATGCACGTCCGCGTATGATGTTTTTGCCATGTTGATTGATTCTCCGCGTAGGCGGTCGCAACAGTGACGATTATACGCTCTATTGTGCGCTGATCGTCACCAGATGCTGCCCTTTGGGAAGCACGAGAATCCAGGATTCCTCGAAGATCCAGATCTTCGGCTCGGTGACTGTGCCATCGATGGAAAGCCGGCGAATCGGCTTGTCGATGCGGGCGAAAGCGCGGGCAGAGGATTCATAGGAGAACTCAATCGAGGTTGCGTCGGAGCGCACGGCCTTGAGTTCAGCATTCAACTCGGTCAGTCTGACCTGAGGCGATTCGGCCCCGGCCTCGACCGTGTGTTTGCCTGCGGGAAGCCACACGACGCCATCGTCGCGGACCGGCCACGGCGCGCCATTCACATTGACAGCGCCTTCCCACCGCAGTCCCACGTTTCGCGTTGCGTCGATGAGCACTTTGCCCTCCTCCCGTTGGATGGAGCGAACCACCGCCGCGGCGGCTCCCACGAGCGGCCAGTCGGTACGGCGTATCGAGGTCTCAAAGTAAAGTGTGAGCCGGGGGAAGGCTGCGGAGGCGAGTTGTATTTCGCGAAGGAGCTCCGTGCCGACTTGCTGCTTGGTTGGGTAGACGTCCTGGAATCGTTCGACGACATTGATATCGATCGCCAGGCGCCCCGGCTTCTTCACCAGCGATGCATATTGCCCCG
>JAEUQG010000504.1 GCA_016789755.1 Bryobacterales bacterium | reverse complement strand
GACAACTCCCGTGTGAACTTCCGCAACGTGCCTTCGGAAAAAGCTCTCGGCGCCTATGACCAGCCGTTCAACAACACGACCAGCGTGGTCTGGGAACTGCCTTATGGCAGAGGCCGCAAATGGGGCTCGACGCTGCCGGCGATCGCCGATGGAGTTCTGGGAGGATGGCGGCTGACCGGCATCAACACGATGACGAGCGGGCAGCCCATCAACATCACCTATTCACCGACGGCCGCGGGACAGGTTTCGGGCGCTCCCAGCTACCGCCCCATTTACCTTGGCGGCGACCTCTATGCCTCAACGAAGACGGCTGGCGCCTGGTTCAACCGAGCGGCGTTCGCGTTACCCGGCATCAACGAACCGTTCGGCAATCTGGGGCGTAATGTGGGCCGTACCGAAGCGATTTACAACTTCGATCTCGGCTTGCACAAGAACTTCCGACTGTGGTCGGAGGCTTCGCGCCTGGAATTCCGTTCGGAGTTCTTCAACCTGTTCAACACGACGAATCTGGGTTCACCGGCGCAGAACGTCAGCAATGCGAATTTCGGCGTCATCACAGGACTGTCGAGCCCGGCGCGGCAAATCCAGTTTGCGCTGAAGCTGGTTTTCTGACACCAGATCCGGAATCGAAACAGCAAGGGCGATGGATTGCGCGAGCCACGCGAATCCGTCGCCTTTTGTCTGTGTATGCTAAGGGTATCGATCTCATTGCAGGAGGCAGCATGGCCACTCGTGGTTCGAGGCGCGATTTCGTCCAAGCGGGGGCGGCGGCAGCTCTCAGCGCGAGCGCGGCGCGAGGCGCGGAAACGCTTGCTGTCGATGGAGGCCGGAAAGCAGTGCAGGTGTCTGCCGAGCGGGTGGCACAGATCACGAAATGGCCTCGCTTCAGCGATGAGGAAAAACGCATCGTCTCCGAACTGTTGGACAACAACCGTTTCTATCAAGAGATCCCGATGCTCGAGGACGAGTTGAAAAACTCTTTGGGCGCGCCGTTTGTGAAGGCCCATTGCAACGGTACCGGCGGGCTGCTGTCAGCCTTCTTCGCACTGGATCTGCCCAAGGGGAGTGAAATTCTGGCTCCGTCCTACACTGCATGGGCGACCACTGCTCCGATGCATCTTTTCGGTTACGTGCCGCGTTTTGTGGACATCAACCCGCGCACGATGACCTTCGACCTGGACGACGCAAAGAAGCGCCTCACACCGCAAACCCGCGCGGTGATGGTAATGCACTCGGCGGGCAACCCTTGCGACATGGATCAGATCTGCGCCTTCGCGAAGGAACGCGGATTGGCGGTAGTGGAAGATGCCTGTCAGGCGCAAGGCGCGTCGCTTCAGAACAAGGCGATGGGAACCTGGGGGGCGATCGGCGTGTTCAGCTTCCAGTCCAGCAAGATTCTGCCGGCGATAGAAGGGGGCGCAGGGGTTTACCAGACGCGAGACTATTACGAGCGGGCGACGCTGTTCGGCAACTACGAACTGCCTTCGTCGTTTCCGGCCGAGAGCCAGTATCGCACCTACGCCGGCACGGGGATGGGACCCAAGCTGCGGATCCATCCTCTGGCGGCGGCCATCGCGCGCAGGCAATTGCGGAAGATGGAGGAAAGCAACACACTGGTGGACGCTCAGGTGCGGCAGTTGACGGACCGCCTGGTGGAACTGCCGGGGATCAGCCGTCCCTATTGCCGGCCCGACGCGAAGCGAGTCTATTGGGGGAGCCACGTGCTGTTCCTTGACGAAGCGAAGGCGGGCTGCCCGAAGGACGCACTGATGAAAGCACTGCGCGCGGAGGGTGTGCAGATCAACCCCGGAGCTTACGACGAACAGCACAAGTACCGCCTCTATTCCGAGGCCAAGTGGTGGCATCACCCGGTGACGATTCCCGAGGACCTGCACGGCACCACTTGGGTGAACAAGACCGCGGTGAAATTGCCGCTATTCCGCGAGAAGGCGCCCGATCTGGTTGAGCAGTATGTGCAAGCCTTCGAGAAGGTATGGGCGCGACGGGCGTCCCTGCAAAAGGCGTAGGGCCGGGATCCGTTCGATGAAAAGTGAGAAGCACCAATGCCGGCCATCGGAGTACTGACCCTGGAATTGCACATTCCCGAATCACATTCCCTCAAAGACAAGCGCAGTGTCGTCAAAGGGCTGAAAGACAGGCTGCGCCGCCGGTTTAATGTTTCCGTCGCCGAGATTGGGGGCCATGATACATGGCAGCGCTCAGTGATTGCCGCGGTGACTGTAGCGCATGAACGGCCACACGCCGAGAAAGTGCTGCAGGCCGTGGAGAACGACGCCGCGAACCTGCTGGGCGGGATGCTGGCGGACACCGGCATCGAATGGATGGATTAGATGGAACGCGTTCGCATCGACAAATGGCTTTGGGCTGCGCGCTTCTTCAAGACCAGGTCCATGGCTGCGCGGGCCTGCGACCTGGGGCGCATTACGTCCAATGGGCACGTCGCCAAACCCGCTCGTGAGGTCCATTCCGGGG
>JAEUQG010000237.1 GCA_016789755.1 Bryobacterales bacterium | reverse complement strand
CAGGTGACTTCGTGTTTTTGCATCCAGAAAGGTTCGACGCGGACCTTGTGCGGGGGGCCTTCATCGGGGCGGCGGCCGGGTTCGTGATCGGGCGTGCCCATGAGAAACTCACCGGCGGGAATTGGGACCATTTCATAGCCGACGGTGGTGCCGGGAATAGTGTTTTTGTAAGGTTGGGACGGAGCGGCGGGTTTAGCGGAGGCGATGCGTTTGTGGAGTGCGGCGACGAGGGCTCGTTCATCGAGTTTCACGACGGCGGTACGGGCGGCGAGGGTGACGCCATCGGGCCACTGGGCACCGGCTGCGATCCATTGGCGGACCAAGTCGCGCTGCGCTTTGGGAAGCTGCGGGCCGCCGGGAGGCATGGCTTTGATCTTGCCGGGGGCCAGCTCCATGGTTTGCCAAAGGGAGCTCTTCTCGGGTGCGCCGGGAACGATGGTCTTGCGGGCCAGGGCGGCAGTTTCCAAGCGCACATCGAGGTAATTGCGCTGCGCGTTGTGGCAGGCCAGGCAATTGGCTTCGAGAATGGGCTTGATGTCGCGGACAAAATCCTGCGCCGGGAGCAAGGCCGCGGCAAGGGCGCAGGACAGCAGGAGCCGGCGCATCAGATGAACTTGGTTTGGCCGGGGCGGGCCAGCGGCGGGACGCTGAGCGTGCCGTTCCAATCGAGCTTGGAGTCGTAGGGATAGAGGGCTTCCTGCGAATTGAGCGCCTGCTCCCAGGTGATCTGCTGGCCGGTGTAGGCGGCCATACGGCCCATAATGGCGAGCATGGTGGAGGTGGTCATCCACTCCACGTCGTTGATGGGCTGGTTGCGGCGGATGGAGGCAAAGAGGGCGTCATGCTCGGCCTGGTACATGTCGTTCTTCTGGCCGGAGAAAGTCCAGGACTTTTCGCCGGCGATACGCGGCAGAGGCCCGCGGCCGATGGTGGCCGAGCCTTTCGTGCCGAGGATGTAATCGGAGTTTTCGTTGTAGCAGCCTTCGATCTGACGGCAGCCGAGGAAGGCGCGGACGTTGTTCGGATAGAGGTAGTTCACCTCGAAGTGATCGAAGATGTTGCCGCCCTCGGCGGGTATCTGGCGTCCGCCGACAGCGACGCAGCTTACGGGGGGCTTGTCGCGCATGGCCCAGGCTATCTTGTCGACGCTATGGACGGCCTGTTCGACGAGGCCGTCGCCGCACAGCCAGCCGAAGTTGTACCAGTTGCGGATCATCCATTCGACGTCGCTGATGCCCGCGGGGCGGGTGCTGGCCGGGGGCATCGGTTTGACGGGCGAGGTGTAGTACGTGGCGTAGTAGGCGACGACGTCGCCGATCGTGCCGTTTTGGACCTGATCGAAAGTGGCGCGGATGTAGTTGGAATAGCGCCAGCAGAAGCCGGCGACGACGGAGAGATTCTTCTCCTTGGCGAGCTTTGCGGTTTCGAGCACGTGGCGGACGCCGGGGGCATCGACGGCCACGGGCTTTTCGCAGAAGACATGTTTGCCGGCATTGACGGCGGCGCGAAGGTGGACGGGACGGAAGCCGGGAGGCGTGGCGAGCAGGACGACATCGACGCCGCTGGCGATTAATCTTTCGAAGGCGTCGAGGCCAAGAAAAATGTTCGATGTTTCCACTTTGATCTTGTCGCCGGCGACCTTCTTGAGACGGTCGAGGCAGGACTGGGCGCGCTCCATGTCGATGTCGGCGACGGCGGTGAGCTGGGCGTAGTCGTCGGCCTTCATGGCTTGGGCGGCGGCGCCGGAACCACGGCCTCCGCATCCGACCAAGCCGACCTTTAAGGTTTTGGCCGGTTGCAGAGCAGAAAGCACGGCGGGGAATCCAGCCGCTACGCCGGTCTTGAGGAAATTGCGTCGAGCAGTTCCGTTGTCCATATGTTCAGTATACGAATGAAGTCTTATTTCGCCACTTTGAGTTTGACGCCGGCGGGGGCGACGGTGACGGGGAGCACTTCGGCGCCTTCGGCGACGATGGCTTGAGTAACTTTTTCTTTGGCGCCGCGTTCGACGAGGAAGAAGACGCAGCCGCCACCGCCCGCGCCGCAGACTTTGGCGCCCTTCGCGCCGGCTTTGCGGGTGACTTCCACCAGGCGATCGATTAAGGGGGTAGTGATGCCGGGGGCATTCTTTTTGCGATTGGTCCACTCTTCGCGGATGAGCCGGGCGACCTCCGGCCAGTCGCTTTTTTCCAGTGAGCCGCGCATGGCGTTGGCGATGGCGACGATGCGATCGAAGTTTTTGTGGACGGATTTGTCTCCGTCGATGTGCGCCTTGTTCACTTCCCAGTTGTTGATGCCGGAGTTGCGGGGTTCGCCGGTGTAGGCGAGGACGATGCGCTCATTAAAATCTTCCAGGTCTACGGCGATGGCTTTGCGGCGCAGGCCGGCGCAATCCATTTCGATGGCGCTGACGCCTCCGTACATAGCGGGGTAGTAATCCTGGCAGCCGGTGGGGACGCGGATGATACGGGCTTCGTTGTTCTGGGCGATTTCGCGGATCTTCTCGATGTTGTGGCCGGCCCCAGTGAGTTTGTTGAGCGCGCTGGCGATGGAGATGATGAGGGAAGACGAGCCGGAGATGCCCGCGCCGGCGGGGGCTTCGGAGTTGGTTTCCATGACGAAGCCGGTTTGGGGCTCGAAAAAATCGACGAGGTAGGCGAGGAGCGGGAGTTTGTACTTTTTCGCCTGCTGGAGGGCTTCGAGGGATGGGAAGCGTTCCTCGCCCTTGAGGTCGAGGCTACGGAGGACGATCTCGGGGGAATCGTGCGTTTGCAGGGTGCAGCTTGTGTAACGGTTGACGGCGAAGTTCACCGTTACAGCTTTCTTATGGAAGAGGTAAAGGGGCCAGATATCGACGGTTCCACCGGCCATGTCCACGCGGCAGGGGGATTGAGCGGTAATCTTCATAGGCAAGCAATTTAATATACCAGTGCGGGTGGGATCGAGGCGAGAAAAAGGACGCCGGGGGCGGTCTAGGGCTGACCGGCGTGGACGCCAGGGGTCAGGCGGATGACCACTTCGAGTCCTGACGGCTTGCGGTTGCGGCAGGAAACTTCGCCGCGGCATGCCTGGACGCAACTCTTGACGATGGCCAGACCGAGGCCTTTTCCTCCGCTGGAGGTGGAGCGCGACAGATCGAGGCGGTAGAAGGGCTCGAAGACATGCTCCAGTTCCGAATCGGGGAGGCCTGGTCCGCGATCGGCGACCACCAATTCCACCTCATCCCGGCGGCGCTCCGCGCGTACTTCGATGGGGCCGTTCTCGCCGGCATAGCGGCGAGCGTTGCGCAGCAGGTTGGCGAGAGCTCGGGTGAGATAGACCTCATTGGCCAAGGCGGTGAGGCCGTGCGGTACGGACAGTTGGACGGGGATATTTTCGCGCTCCGAGGCGCGCTGGGCGGCGGAGCGCAGATTGACCGCGCTCAACGGCGCCGAGCCCTCGGCAAAGCCGACCTTCGAGTAGGAAGAGAGTTCGTTGACCAGCGCCGACATCTCCTGGATCTCGTCATGGAGCGCCTTGACGTCAGCCTGGTGCTCTTCGGCGATGGTTTCTTCGAGGACACCGAGGGCGAACTGAATGCGCGCGATGGGGGCGTTCAACTCGTGCGCGACGTCGCCGAGAAAGCGCTTCTGCCCCTTGAGGAGGCCGTCGAAGCGCTGGGTGATCTGCTGAATGCTCAGGGCGACGGCGGCCAGTTCGCCGGCGCCGGCCGCGGGAATCCGTTCCTCTAGCCGGCCGGCGGCGATGCGTGCCGCGGACTGTTCCAGGCGGGCGATGGCCTTCGAGAGCCTCCACGGCCACGGCGCCCAACCAAGAGCGGAGAGCATCGCCAAGAACAGGGCCAAAGCGATCCAATGCCAGGCGGAGGGCTGGCCGGCGAACAGTGGCGAGGCGGCGAGCAATGCGGCCGCGAAGAGCAGCGCGCTCCCTACCGTTCTGAGGACAATGTGGCGAACCATGGCATTGCGGGACGGGCTTGCGCCCGGCTTACTCCAAAGTCTGCGGACGGAGGAAAAGGTATCCCACGCCGCGCACGGTTTCGATCCAGCGTGGCGATTTCGGGTCGTCGCCGAGTTTCTTCCTTAACAAAGAGATGCGTACGTCGATGGTGCGGTCCAGGCTTTCGCCGCCGCGTTCGCCCACTTCGAGCAGCAAGCTCTCCCTGGTGCGGACACGTCCGGCGGAGCGGGCCAGCGCATAGAGCAGATCGAAGTCGAGGCGGGTCAAATCGAGGGTTCTTCCATCGAGCGTGGCCTGGTAGGCTGACGGATCGACGGTCAATGCTCCGATGGTCAGCGGCGGGCGGCGCCGGTCTTCGGCGCCGTGCTGCGACATCGTGGAGCGGCGCAGCAGGGCCTTGAGCCGGGCCAGCAGTTCGCGTGTGGATGTGGTTTTCGGCAGGTAATCGTCGGCGCCCATCTCGAGGCCGACGATGCGGTCGGTTTCCTCGGCGCGCCCGGTCAGCATCAGCACGGGCACGTCGGATTCGGCCCGAATGAGATGAAGCAGCTCAAAGCCGTCCATGCCGCCGGGGAGCATCACATCGAGAATGAGCGCATGGAAGGAAGCCGCACGGGCGCGTTTGAGGGCCGCTTCGCCGGTGTGGGCGAGTTCCACCGAATAACCCATGGTTTCCAGGTAGCGCTGGACCAGTGCGCAAAGCCGCACATCGTCCTCGACGATGAGAAGCCGCGGGCGGAAAACTTGATCCACGGGCTGACCGGCTGGGGGCATGCGATTACCCTACTGTAATGGGTGGCGGGGGCGGCTGTCAGCTTTTTTGGCGGTCAGCGCCACTGATTTACCGGCTGCCATCGAATGTTGGCTAAGGTCTTCTGCTTAAGACGACATCCGTAATTGCCTGCTTCACAATTGCTAAACAATTCTTGGAAGGCGCCAACACAAATGCCCAGTAGGATCGGCACAAGCGACATCGCGAATGGATTACTTGGAGGCAAGAATGATTGGACTGCGAAATCAATGGAGGTTGTTGCCAATGCTGGCGCTAATGGCGGGCATGGAGGTGTACGGGAGCCCCGTGCATTACACTTTTCACTTCGAGACGGAGGCGGTGGGCCTACCCATCCCGACCGGCGGATTCACGTATGACGGCGCCACGGGGATGTTTTCGAATTTTGTGGTGGTG
>JAEUQG010000490.1 GCA_016789755.1 Bryobacterales bacterium | reverse complement strand
TTCATCCGCGGCCAACCCCATCCACCGCCCAACCCAGCAACACCGCCCCTCCAACCCAATCCACCGCCCCCCCCCATCCGCGTTCATCCCATTCATCCGTGGCCAACCCCATCCCCCCCACACACCCACGAATCCTATTGTATTTTCACCCCCCCAATGATACTCTGTCCTTGTCACGTGGAGTGATTTAGGCTCCCCCACAAAGGGATCTAGCTACTTGCAACCACGTAAAAAAGTGCTAAAGGCGGGTCAGTCTTCGGGAATCTTAATAAGCCCTGCAAGCCCGCAGGGCTTTCTTATTTTCACCGGCTGGACGCCATGGCTTAGGAGGCCTATCGATGAGCGTCTGGCAAGATCTGCATAGCGATCAGGGAGACCTGTTCTCCCTCCGTGTCACCGTGGAAGCGCATCTCCTCGAAGAGTTGCTCGAAATCCTCGCTTCCGCGCCCTTCTCCATCAATCCCGAAATCCAACACCACGCCGAACTCCTCCGCGACGGCAAATCAGTCCCCGCCGTCCATGTCGATTTCCCCGCCTGGCAATCCCAAATCTCCACCTGGCGCGATCTCCTCACCCAATCGCATGTCCCCGCTGAATTCGCCGTCACCCGCATGCTCGAAGAGATCCGCGCATGAGAGCACTCCCGCTCTTCCTCGCCTTCTCGCTTCACGCTGAGCAGATCGCCATTCACAACGCCAAGGCCTGGACCGCGGACCCTCAGCAGCCCTTCGTCGAAGCAATCTTCATCGACAACGGCATCATCCAGGCCACCGGCCCCAACGGCGTCATCCGCAAGCGCCACACCCCCCGCACCCAAACCATCGATGCCGCCGGCAAGTTCCTCATCCCCGGCTTCCACGACGCCCATATCCATTTCCTCAGCGGCTCGCTCGGCCTCGCCAACATCGACCTCACCGGCGTCTGCACCCTCGAATCCATCCAGCAGAAAATCGCCGAATTCGCCCGAGCCCATCCCGAAAAGCCTTGGATCACCGGCCGCGGCTGGGAATACTACTGCTTCCCCAACAAGCGCCTGCCCCGCAAGGAAGACATCGATGCCGTCGTCAAAGACCGGCCCGTCCTCCTCACCGCCTACGATGGCCACACCGCCTGGGCCAATTCCAAAGCCCTCGAACGCGCCGACATCAATCGCGCCACGCGCTTCAACGGCTACGGCGAGATCGTCAAAGACCCCGGCGGCCAACCCACCGGAGCCCTCAAGGAAGGCGCCATCGCTCTCGTCCGCAAACACGTCCCGCCCGTCACCCGCCAGCAGAAGCTCGACGCCCTCCGCCAAGGCCTGAAACTCGCCGCTTCCCTCGGCATCACCTCCATGCAGAATGCCAGCGGCGACGAAGAGGAGCTGTCCCTCTACCAGGAACTCGCCCGCAACAACGAACTCACCGTCCGCATCTCCTTCGCCCTCTCCATCCCCCCCGATGCCCCCCTTACCCGCGCCGATGAAATCGCCGCTCTTGCCAAGAAACACAACACCGGGCTCCTCCGCGTGCGCGGCGTCAAACTGATGATGGATGGCGTCATCGAATCCTTCACCGCCGCCATGCTTCAGCCCTACGCCAACCATGCCGGCACGGGCAGCCCAGCCTGGACCCAACCCAAATTCGAAGCGATGGTCGCCCGCTGCCACCGCAACGGCCTCCAGGTCTTTACCCACGCCATCGGAGACCGCGGCATCCGCCTCACGCTAGACGCCTACCAGCGCGCCCAGGCCGCACTCCCCCGCGATGCCCGCCACCGCATCGAACACATCGAAATCATCCACCCCGGCGACCTCCCTCGCTTCGCCCAGCTCAACGTCCTCGCCTCCATGCAGCCCATCCACGCCGACCCCGGCACCATCGATGTCTGGAGCCAGGCCATCGGCCCCCAACGCCTCCCTCTATCCTTCCCCTGGCGCGCTCTTGAACAGGCCGGCGCGCGATTGGTCTTCTCCAGCGATTGGCCCGCCTCCATCAGCGTCAATCCCATCCGCGGCCTCCACAACGCCGTCAACCGCCGCACTACCGATGGCAAGCCCCCGCAAGGCTGGCTCCCTCATCAGCGCGTCTCCCTCGATACCGCCCTCCGCGGCTACACCGCCAACGCCGCCTTCGCCTCCTTCAGCGAAAAATCCACCGGCCGCATCGCCACGGGCATGGCCGCCGACGTCGCCGCTCTTTCCCAAGACCTCACCGCCATCCCGCCCATCGAGATCCACAAAACCTCCGTCGATTGGACACTTTTCGCCGGCCGCATCATCTACTCTAAGTAGGCAATCATAGAGGGGAGTGTCCATGACCCCACAGCCCGGCAAACCAAACCCATTCCAAATTGTTTCCAACCCCAAACCTGTTCCTCCCGGCGCCACGCTCGTCAAAGACCCGGTCTGCCACATGGATGTCTATCCCCCCAATGCCGCCGGTAGCCACGACCACAACGGAGTCACCTACCACTTCTGCTCCAAAGGCTGCGTCGCCAAGTTCATATCCGGCCCCGAGCGGTTCCTCGCCCCCCCCAAACCGCCCACCGCCGAAATGCTCCAGGCCGAATACATCTGCCCGATGGACCCGGAAGTCCGCCAGATCGGCCCCGGCGCCTGCCCCAAATGCGGCATGGCCCTCGAACCCGTTGTCTTCACTCTCGACGAAGGCGAAAACCCCGAACTCGAAGACATGCGCCATCGCCTCTTCTGGGCCGCCCTCTTCACCGTTCCCCTCTTCCTGATCGCCATGGGCAGCATGCAGTGGCCGCTCTTTCACGGCCGCACCGGCGCCTTCCTCCAATTCGCCCTCGCCACCCCTGTCGTCCTCTGGTGCGGTTATCCCTTCTTTGAACGCGGCTGGCAATCCATCCTCGCCCGCCACCCCAACATGTTCACCCTCATCGGCATCGGCACGGGCACAGCCTACGGCTACAGCATGATCGCCGCCCTGCTCCCCGGCGCCATCCCCCCTTCCATGCGCGAACACGGCGGCCAGCCAGCCGTCTATTTCGAGGCCGCCGCCGTCATCGTCATGCTTGTCCTCCTCGGCCAGGTCCTCGAACTCAAAGCCCGCGAGCGCACCGGCGCCGCCATCAAGGCCCTCCTCGGCCTCGCCCCCAAAACCGCCCGCATGATCGTCGGCGATCAGGAAATGGATGTCCCCATCGAAAACGTCCACCCCGGCGACCTCCTCCGGGTCCGCCCCGGCGAGCGCGTCCCAGTCGACGGCGCCGTCACCGAAGGCCACTCCAGCATCGATGAATCCATGATCACCGGCGAGCCCATCCCCGTCGAGAAAACTCCCGGCGCCAAAGTCACCGCCGGCACCGTCAATTCCACCGGCAGCGTCGTCATGAAAGCCGAACGCGTCGGCGCCGATACACTCCTCGCCCGCATCGTCCAGGTCGTCGCCGAAGCCCAGCGCAGCCGCGCCCCCATCCAACGTCTCGCCGACCGCGCCGCCGCCTGGTTCGTTCCCTCCGTCGTCGCCGCCGCCCTTATTTCCTTCTTCGCCTGGGCCCTCCTCGGACCCGATCCCAAACTCGCCCACGCCCTCGTCAACGCCGTCGCCGTCCTCATCATCGCCTGCCCCTGCGCCCTCGGCCTCGCCACCCCCATGTCCATCCTCGTCGGCACCGGCCGCGGCGCACAGGCCGGCATCCTCATCCGCAACGCCGAAGCCCTCGAAACATTGGCCAAAGTCGACACCCTCCTCATCGATAAAACCGGCACACTCACCGAAGGCAAGCCCCGCGTCACCGCGATTCATACCCTCCCCGGCTTCGACGAGAACGAGACCCTCCGCCTCGCCGCATCGCTCGAACAATCGAGCGAACATCCACTCGCCGCCTCCATCGTGGCCGCCGCCAAAGAACGCGGGCTCTCCCTCTCCAAACCCGGCATCTCCCGCACCTTCCCCGGACTCGGAGTCGTCGGCCAGGCCGATGGCCGCCAGATCCTCTGCGGCAATCGCGCCCTGCTTGAAAAATTCTCCATCGAAGCGGCAGCTTCCGCCGCCCACGTCTTCATCGCCATCGATCAGAAACCAGCCGCCTCCCTCATCATCGAAGACCGCCTCAAACCCTCCGCCCGCAAAGCGATCGATGCCCTCCGCGCCGACGGCGTCAACGTTGTCATGGTCACCGGCGATCAGCGCGCCACCGCCGCCGCCATCGCCAAGCAACTCAGCATCGCCGACTTCGAAGCCGGAACCCTCCCCACCGCCAAAGGCGCCATCGTCGACCGCTACCGCAACCAGGGCCGCATCGTCGCCATGGCAGGCGACGGCATCAACGACGCCCCCGCCCTCGCCAAATCCCACGTCGGCATCGCCATGGGCAACGGCGCCGATATCGCCATCGAGTCCGCCGGCATCACGCTCGTCAAAGGCGACCTCGAAGGCATCGTCCGCGCCCGCCGGCTCAGCCGCGCCGTCCTCGGCAACATCAAACAAAATCTCTTCTTCGCGTTTTTCTACAACCTCCTCGGAGTCCCCATCGCCGCCGGCGCCCTCTACCCCTTCTTCGGAGTCCTCCTCAGCCCGATGATCGCCGCCGCCGCCATGACCTTCAGCTCCGTCAGCGTCATCTCCAATGCCCTCCGCCTCCGCCGTATTACCCTATAACCCATGAGACGCCGCGATCTCCTGCTCAGCGCCATGCTCGCGCCGCCACGCCTCTCTCTGGCCACCTTCGACGCCGATATCACGCCCCCTGTCGGTGGCCCCCTGTTCACCGGCATCGCCCGCTCCATCGTCGACCGCCTCCAGGCCCGCGGCCTCATCCTCCATGGCGCCGGTCAACCCGTCGTCATCCTCTCCCTCGACTGGTGCGAAATCCGCAACGATTCCTACGACCTATGGCGCGACCGTATCGCCGCCGCCGCCCGCACCACCCGCGAGCGTGTCCTGCTCACCTGCATCCATCAGCACGACGCTCCTTACACCGATTCCTACGCCCAACAGTTGCTCACGCAAAACAACGTCCCCGACCCGCTCTGCGACCCTGCCTTCGAAACCCAAACCATCGCCCGCGTCGCCGCCGCCGTCCAAACCGCGCGCCCTCGCCCCATCACCGAAATCGGCGCCGGCCAGGCGCGCATCGAGCAACTCGTCTCCAACCGCCGCTACCTCCTCCCCGACGGCAAAGTCTCCTTCGGCCGCACCAGCGCCACGCGCGACCCCGCTCTCCGAGCCCTCCCCGAAGGCCTCACCGATCCCTACCTCAAAACCATCAGCTTCTGGGACCGCTCCACCCCCGTCGCCGCCCTCAGTTGCTTCTCCATCCACCCCATGAGTTACTACGGCCAGGGCGACGTCACCGGCGACTTCCCCGCCCTCGCCCGCACCCTGCGGCAATCTCAATCTCCAAACATTTTCCAGATCTATTGTTCCGGAGCAAGCGGCGACACCATCGGCGGCAAATACAACGACGGCACGCCCGCCACCCGCCTTCTCATGCGCGACAAACTCCTCCAGGGCATGGAAACCGCCTGGAAAAACACCATTCGCCGCCCCGTCTCCGCCGCCTCTTTCCGCAACACCCACCTCCGCTTCCAACCTCGCGATACCGGCGACTTCCGCATCGATGCCATGCAGCGCATCCTCGCCGACCCAAAGGAGCCGCGCCGCCGCCGCTTCGACGCCGCGCTCGGACTCAGTTGGCGCCGCCGTCTCCAGCAGAACCGTCCCATCGACGTGCCCTGCCTCGATTTCGGCGCCGCCGCCATCCTCCTCGTTCCCGCCGAAGCATTCGTCCAATACCAGCTCTGGGCCCAGGAGGAACGCCCTCAGGATTTCGTCGTCACCCTCGGCTACGGCGAATGCGCCCCCGGCTACATCCCCACCCAATCGAACGTCGACGAAGGCTATGACGACCACTACTCCTGGGTCCATCTCCCCTCCGCCGAACGAGCCTTCCGCACCGCCATCCAAAAAGCACTTCACCCCTAACCCAACCATATTCATCCGCGTTCATCCCATTCATCCGTGGCCAACCCCGTCCACCGCCCAGCCCAGCAACACCGCCCCTCCAACCTAATTCCCCCCCACCTGCATCCGCGTTCATCCCATTCACCCGTGGCCAATCAAGCACACCCTCAATGGTGTTATCCTCACTAAACGCCATGGATCAATTCGCAATAGGAGTAGACCTCGGCGGCACGAACCTCCGCGCCGCGGCAGTATCCGCATCGGGTCAAATGATCGAAAAAATCGCCGCCGGCACCGACCTCACCCAAGGCCCTGAGCGCGTCGTCAGCGATATCTGCGCCTGCATCGAATCCCTTCGCGACCGCCATAAGAACCTCCGGCTCGCCGGCGCCGGCATCGGCGTCCCCGGCTTCATCCGCATGGCCGAAGGCTTCATCGTCGGCTCCCACAATCTCCCACCCCTCAACAACTACCCCATCCGCGACGCCATCGAACATCGCCTCGGCACTCCTGTCGTCCTCGAAAACGACGCCAACGCCGCCGCTCTCGGCGAAAAATGGATCGGCGCCGGCCGCGATGTCGACGACCTCGTCCTCCTTACTCTCGGCACCGGCATCGGCGGAGGCATCATCTCCCACGGCCGCGTCCTCCATGGTTTCGTCGGCATGGCCGGCGAACTCGGCCACCTCACCGTCGTCCCCAACGGCAACCCCTGCGGCTGCGGCAATGCCGGCTGCCTCGAAAAACACGCCTCCGCCACTGCGATCGAAAGCATGGCCAACCTCCTCGCTCTCGGCGAGCACCTCTCCGCGAAAGACGTCTACGATCTCGCCCTCCAAGGCGACGAACGAGCCATCCGCCTCTTTGAGAGCGTCGGGCAGGCCCTCGGCATCGCCATCGCCATGCTCGTCAACATCTTCAATTACCCGCTCTATCTCATGAGCGGAGGCGTCCTCGCCGCCTGGGACTTCTTCTACCCCGCCCTCGAAAAGGAGGTCCGCTGGCGCAGTTTCTCCTACCGTAATACCGACACCCGCATCGGCAAAGCCGCGCTCGGAAATGAAGCCGGACTCTACGGCGCCGCCTATCTCCCGCTCCAGGCGCAAAAGGCTCAGACCGCCTGAACCGCCGGCGCCGGCCCAAAATGCACCATGCATGGAACGTATGATCTCCCTCGCCCGCCATCCCCAGTGCACCATCCTCGCCACCTGCCGCGGCCCGAGTCTTCGCCGCGTAGGCGCATCGATGCCCGGCGCCAACGCCACGCGTAGCGCCATGTTCGCCAACAACCAGAGCGCGGCATTCGAGTCATTCTGATCTTCTTCGGAAGCAGCGGTTTGCGGAAGCGGTTCGGGCCGCACATCGGCGTTGCGTTCAGGCGCCTTGCCGAGGAGGCGGGCTGCACGGCGGCGAAGGATTCGCCGAAGATAAACATCCCAGTGTCCATGCCCGCGGAGATCATATTTCCATGCGGATGGCTTTCCAGCGATTGACGGCGAGGTTCTGGACCATGTCGAGTTCGGCCTGGCCGGGCTAGACATCAGCGGTATTTGGCCAGCCACACCTTTAAGGAGTGAAAGTCTTTAAGGTCTATCAGGTTGTTGTGCAAAGCCGCTTCCTCCTTCGCGGGCTTGGTAAAGAAAGAGGTTGTAACAATCAGTGCTTTATTCGCCTGTTTAGTTTGTTGAATGCCGTAAAGACGCTGAACGACATCGATTCCAACAGGCTCCTTACTTGCATATTTCTTGCACTCGACAATCGTGAGAAAGCGGCCAATGGGATGATTCAGATGG
>JAEUQG010000423.1 GCA_016789755.1 Bryobacterales bacterium | reverse complement strand
CCCTACACCCAGCGATCCCGGGAACTTCGACGATCTCAGTTCGCCGATTCTACAGAAGTTGCAGGGAGAGTGGATCCCGATAGAGATGATTACTTCAGCAGCGCCGATGCAGGCGTCGTTCTTGCCCTATGGCGTACGTGTTCACCAGGGCGTCGAAACCAAAGTCGTGTTTGGCGGCCAAACCATGGTGCATGCCAAGACAAGAGTACAAGAAAAGACGCGAGTGCATGAAGAGACGACGGCCAATGCCAATTCGCCGGCAGACGATTCCGCCCCTCCCATCGCGATCGACTACTTGCATCTGGCCGGCCGTGCCAAGGGCTCCATCTCGCTGGGGCTACTTCGCTGGGACGGCGACATCGCCGTCTTTTGCACCGCCCCGGCAGGCGCGCCACGCCCGTCGCAGTTTGACTCGCCGCCCGGTAGCGGCGTTATCTTCAGCCGCTGGAAGCGCAAGACCTAGCCCGCTCCGTCACGGCATTCAGTTCAGCAGCGTCGCCGTAAACTCGCCTTCCACGCTGAACTCCACCGCGGTCACCGTTCCGCTGATCTTCTTCTCCGATTCCACCGTACCTTTATAAACAACCGTTACCGTGCCCCCTTCTGACTCCGCCGTATAGGTCCACGTCGCGTTGCTCCCCTCCACCTTGCCCTTCACCTCCACCGTCCCCCGATCCCCTTTACAGCTCCCCGACAGTTCTCCCCCTTTCTGGGCCAGCGTGCATTCCTGCGTGCTCTCCCGCCCCGCCGCGCTGCGGTGCACCTGCCATTTCCCGCTCAAATCCGCGCCAAACGCCGCAATCCCCAAAGGCACTAACCACAGAACCCTCATCGCGGAGCCCTCCTAATCCCCAGTCGCGTGCTTCGCCCCCGGAATATTCACCGGCTCATCCTTGCCCCCCTGCTTCGGCAACAGGGCAATCGCAACCGCGCCGATAAACGCCATCGCGAACACCGCCATCATCGCCTGATCGTAGCTCCCCATGCTCTGCCGCAGCTTTGCGATCACCCACGGAAACCACGTCTGCCCGATCGTATCCGTCGGCAGAATGATCGCCATCGCCCGAGCCAGCGTATTCACACCGAACACATCCGCGGCCATCAACGGGATCAACATGTAATCCGCCCCCATCCCAAACCCGAACAGGATCGCGAACAGGTATAGGCTCGTCGGATCGTTCGGCCGCACCATCAACAACAGTGGAATTGTCGCCGCCACCAGAAAATAAGTCGCCGTCATTACGTATTTCTTCGGATAGCGGTCCGCCAGCCACCCGATCAGCAACCTTCCCGCTATGCTCGACCACAAGATCGCCGCCGATGCCGCCGCCCACGCCGCATCGCGCGCCGCCTGATCCTTGAATCCCTGGTCCTCGAACACGAACTTCATATGCTGATTCACAGACCCGATCGACCCGATCGAACACGCCGACCCGATCACCAGCAGCCAGAACGCCACCTGCTTCGTCAGGTAGCTGAACGGCAACGGTTCGGCCTTGCTATCCGCCGTGGCCATCGCCGCCCCGTCCGCATTCTGCCCAATGTCCGAAGGCTTGTTCTTGATCACCAGCAGCGCAATCGGCCACACCAGCAGCACGATGCCGCCCATCGCCAGCAGGCAGGTGCGGAAATCCGACGCCGCCGTGATCCCTTTCACGATATATGCACCCGCCGATCCGACAAATCCCACTCCCACATACGTGATCCCCATGGCGAAACTGCGGTTCTTCTTGAACCACTGCGAGATCAGCACCTGGTGCGGAATCGGCCCCGAAAAAATGTACCCGATCGTGTACACGAACCACAGCGCATAATACGTGTTCAGACTCCCGCCCATTTGGCTGAATCCCGCAAATGCCAGCGCCGTCATCGTCGACCCGATCAGCAAGAGCGTTCGCGGCGGAAACCGGTGCACCAGAATCGGTCCCACCCACAGCGTGAATAACGCCGCCAGCGGAAAGCCCAGCGTGATGTCCGGCTTCGACCAGTGATACTCCTTGGCATAGTAATCGTAAAAAAACGGCATGTTGTAGTACGGCAGCCCGGTGGATAGACCGAACGTGCAGACTGCCGCCGCAACGATGAACCAGCCATAGAACTTTTTAGGCATAGGTGTCTTTATACCATATCTCCCTCCTGGCCCTCCGGAGTGTTAGACTAGAGCCGATAAAAGCTCAGGTTGGTGTCGTTTTCGCAAACTGGGCGAAATTGCTGATTCAGGGGATTACGAATATGTCCAAGCTGACTTGGTCGCTTGCGGCCGCATTGTGTTTGTATCAATCGGTGCTTCCGGCTCAGGAATCCCGCGGCGCTGTCACCGGCACCGTGCGCGACTCCCAAAACGCGGTCATCGCGGGAGCCAACGTCGCCGTCACCAACACGGCAACCAATGAAACCCGCCGCGTCGTCACCAATGAGACCGGCTATTACGAGGTCAATTTCCTCGAACCTTCCAGCTATTCCGTGGCCGTCGAAGCCTCCGGCTTCAAAAAGCTCCTCCGCTCCGGCCTCCAGGTCAACGTCGGCAGCCGCCTCGAAATCGACCTCACCCTCGAAGTCGGACAGGTCGTCGAAACCGTCGAAGTCAAAGCCGACGCCCCCCTCCTCGAAACCACCACCGCCAGCGGCGGCCGCGTTCTTGACCAGCGCGAACTCATTAACCTCCCGTTCTCTGACTTGAATCCCTTCGCCCTCACTGCCCTCGCCCCCGGCATGCAGTGGACCGGCCAGCCCGAATACCGCCGCCCCTTCGACAACGGCGGCACTTCATCGTTTAATACGATGGGCGGAGTCGGCCAGAACGAATACACCATCGACGGCATGACCGTCACCGGCACCGGACGCCGCGTCGGCTACGTCCCGCCCGCCGATGCCATCACCGAATTCAAACTCGAAACCTCCAACTTCGATGCCAGCCAGGGCTTCACTTCCGGCGCCGCCATCAACGTCAGTTCCCGCGCCGGGTCCAACAAACTCAGCGGCTCCGTCTTCAACCAGCACTGGCAACAGCGCTGGAACGCCACCGGCCACTTCGCCCGTGAAAATTGGAACGCCGCCGTCGCCGCCGGACGCATCTCGCCCGACACGCAAAAACAGGCCACCGGCCGCTCCAATAACTACGGCCTCATGGCCAGCGGTCCCGTCTTCATCCCCAAAATCTTTAACGGCAAAGACAAGCTCTTCTGGACCATTACCTGGAACGGCATCCGTCAGTCTAAGGCCGAAACCACCGACGGCGAATTGAACCGCACCGTCCCCACCGCCCTCATGCGCCAGGGCGATTTCTCCGAACTCCTTGCCGCCCCTGACGGCGCACGCCGCTTCACCATCTACGATCCGCGCTCCGCCCGCCAGGACGGCAACAACGTCGTCCGCACCCCGTTCCCCGGCAACCGCGGCGTCCCCGTCCTCAACCCGATGTATCAGTTCTATACCGCGCTCTACCCGAACGCCAACAACGTCCCTGGCCTTGTTACCCCCGAACTTCTCAACAACTACCTCGCCTTCGCCATGCCCAAAGACGAGAAGTTCAACTCCATCATCAACCGCTACGACTACGTCATCAGCGACAAGCATCGCGTCAACGCCCGCTGGCAGTGGAATGACCGCCTCGCCGACGAATACGACTGGACCTACGAAACCAAGCGTGGCCTGCACTCGAACGGTCTCACCCGTATCAACAAGGGCGGCAATGTCAATTGGCTCTGGAGCATGAACTCCTACAACATCCTCGACGTCAACATGGGCCTCAGCCGCTTCGAAGAAGGAAGCCGCAACACCACCCGTACCGCCTTCGGACCCAAGGATGTCGGGCTCCCCGATTACCTCGAAGCCCGTGCCGGCGCCAACCGCGTGCTCCCCTCCCTCGACTTCAACAATATCTCCGACGTCTCCGGCGGCTACCCCGTCGTCGGCAACAAGTCGAACTCCTACGAACTCCGCGTCCAAATGACCTCCATCAAAGGCAGCCACTCCCTCAAGTACGGCTGGCAGGAACGCCGTCATCAGTGGGCCCAGAGCGGCCCCGGCAGTTCCTCCGGAGCCTTCGCCTGGCGCAACAGCTTCACCCGCGCCACCAATATCGACAACGTCGCCAGCAACCACGGCCACGATTGGGCCACCTTTATGATGGGCCTGCCGACCTCCATCGGCATCGATACCAACGATACGGCGTTCTATACCACCCCCCGCCGCGCCCTCTTCTTCCAGGACGACTGGCGCGTCAACAATAAGCTCCGCCTCTCCCTCGGCCTCCGTTATGAAT
>JAEUQG010000413.1 GCA_016789755.1 Bryobacterales bacterium | reverse complement strand
GCGCGCCGTCTTGGCCATGCCCGGATACATGTCGGTGTATTCGTGCGTCTCCCCGGCTATCGCCGCCTTCAGATTGTCCGCCGTGTCCCCAATCGGCAGGTCGGTCGCCGGATCGCCCACTTTCTTCAAGTAATCCAAGTGGCCGTGCGCATGGCCCGTCTCGCCTTCCGCCGTGTCGCGGAACAGCCCCGCCACATCCGGATATCCTTCAATGTCCGCCTGCTTGGCGAAATACAAATACCGCCGGTTCGCCTGGCTCTCGCCGGCAAACGCAGCTTTCAGATTCTCATGGGTCTTCGACCCTTTCAGTGCAGCCATATTCTTACTCCTTAGTTATTGAGATGAAGCGGTTGAGATAACGTCTTCCGAGCCTGCGCACCGTGCGCAAACCCCCAGCAATTCCGCCACGGCCCGTTGCAGTACGTAGCCCTCAGGTAGCGGTTGCCTGAGATGCAACGGCCCGATATCCCGCTCCGGAATATCCGTGACCGACTTGCATCGCACACACACAAAATGATGATGATTCCCGAGGTTCGCGTCAAGCCGCAACGATTCGTGCAGCAGATTCACCTCACGCAACAAACCCGCTTCCGTGAACGTGTGAATGTTCTTGTACACCGTCCCCAGGCTGATCGCCGGTATCTCCCGTTTCACTTGCTCATACACAGCCTCCGGAGTCGGATGCGCATCCGTCCCCGCCAGTGCCCGGTAAATCACCATCCGCTGGTGCGTGTACGCCAACCCCAGAGCCGCGCAACGCGCCCGGAAATGCTCCATGCGATGCTCAAGTTCGGCGGAAGAGATCATCAGTTTCTATTGAAGGATAATAATTCTCTTTTGTCAACTGCTCTCCAGAAATACGAACGCCTCCGTCCCCTTAAGGGAACGGAGGCGTCCAGCTCAACTTCGCGAACGAGCCAGCCTATGCTTGGCGTCCGCGGCGGTACAGGCCCACCGCGATCAGCGCCGCGCCCATCAGCGACATCGTCGTCGGCTCAGGCACGCCTTGATCGTTTGGCGGCTCTTCCCACTGCACTTTCATGTACTCGAACTTGAACTTGTCGTTCGTGCTGCCCACCTTGGCGCCGAACAACAGGCTCCCTGAGCTGCCCGTTGCGTCGTTCAGCTTCCGCCATTGGTCTTCCCCGAGGTCGTACTGATCCTTCCGGCCCGCCGCCGTCGTCGGGTTCGTCCCTAGAATCGTTCCCGGAACGTTCGATCCCCACCAATAGGAAACGTCCGTATCGCCCACATAATCCAACCAAACGTACGGATTCTCATTCACCGGTGAGCTGAACTGCAGATGTACGAAATTGAGAGACCGCTCGTTGTCCACGCGATGGTGCGGGTCAGAGCAACTCCGCGTGGCGGATTTCCCGCTCACCACGCCCTGCTCAATCTGATCGCAGACTCCCAGCCCGCTCCCCCACTGGCCCAACGCCGCCGTGCGCAACGTCGTCCCGTTCGTGTGTGTCGTGTTGTCCCCGGTACCATAGGCCTTCGCGGTCACCGTCAGGTTCACCGCATTGGTGAAGCCAACGTCGCTATAACCCTGGAACACTAATGTATTATCGAGCGTCCCCGCGCCGCCGCCTCCGCTGAACTTGAAGTAGACAGTGATTGGCGCCGCGGACGCCAGGCTTGCCGCAAAGACAAGTCCAGCTACGTATTTCGTGAGCATGTGAGTCTCCTGTTCGAGAGTTCGACTGTCGCCAATCGGTTGCCCTGATCAACCTGCCCCCGAGCGCGACTCAAGTCAATTGAATGTCTTCACGAGTGTAAGATTCCGTAACGTCAACTTGAATGAGAAATCCGTCAGAGTACTGTAGGAAAAAGTTGTAGTATTACACTCCCTACATAGTTAGGGGCATGCCGCCTTCTTGCGATACACTACCTCCGATGCATCGCCGAACCTTCCTCCAATCCCTCGCTGCCGCGCCCGCAGCCGTCCTTGCCCGTCCTCAGCGCGCCCTCGCCGCGCTCCCCAAAGCCAAAATCACGCGCGTGCGCATCTACCAACCCCCCAACCTCAACGAGAACTTCGCCCAAAGCAACATGATTGTCACCGTCGAAACCGACGCCGGCATCACCGGCATCGGCGAAGGCGGCAAGAAAGACACCCTCGAACAATGCGCCGGCACCCTGATCGGCAAAAACCCCTTCCGCATCGAAGCCATCTGGCAGGAAATGTACATCGCCTGGTTCTATCCCCCAGGCCGCGAGAAAATCCACGCCCAAGGCGCTCTCGATCTCGCCCTCTGGGACATCAAAGGCAAGGCCCTCGGACTCCCCTTGCACGATCTCCTCGGCGGAGCTGTCCGCAATCACCTCGAATGCTATGCCACCGGCGGCGCTCCCACTCCCAACGGCCAGCGCCTCAGCCTCCGCGAACGCGCCCGCGCCACCATGGAAGCCGGCTACCGGGCCTTCCGCATGGGCGCCGGCGACACCCGCTCCGGCGATGTCTTCAACACCCATGAGCGTGTCCGCAAAGTCGCCGCAGATTGCCGCGAAGCCCGCGAAGGCGTCGGCAAAGACGGCGATTGGTGCATCGATTTTCATCAACGCTTCGATTACGCCGACGCCGTCCGCGCCTGCAAACTCATCGAGGAATTCGAACCCTATTTCGTGGAAGACCCCGTGCGCGACGAGCATGCCCACCAGGACCTCCCCAAACTCCGCCAGATGACCACCGTCCCCCTCACCCACGGCGAAGAATGGGGCCAGCGCTGGGATTTCAACCGCCTCGTCGAAAACCACGACATTGACTACATCCGTGCCACCCTCCCCAACGTCGGCGGCATCACCGAAATGATGAAAATCGCAGCCATCTGCGAAACTCACGCCGTCGGCATCATCCCCCACTTCACCGGACCCGTATCGACCGCCGCCCTCGTCGGCTGCCTCGGCACCTTCCCCGGACCCGTCATCATGGAATACAACTACGGCGGCCGTCCCATCGAGCATCTCCCCCAATGCCTCGATTTCAAGCAAGGCAAGGCCCTCATGAATGACCGCCCCGGCCTCGGCGTCACTGCCGATCTCAGCCGCATGAAACTAATCGGTGAAATCAC
>JAEUQG010000386.1 GCA_016789755.1 Bryobacterales bacterium | reverse complement strand
AGTCCCGTGCGTCTGCCAGTTCCGCCACTCCAGCACTTGGAACCTCTTCATCCTACCAAACTCCGCCGCCCACCTTCCACAAGAACTCCTCACTCACCCCGGCAAAGTCCCCGTCACCTGGCGCAGATAGCGATGCGCCCGGTGGATCCACGCCACATCCGGCAAGAACATCAGAGGACACTCCCCACTGACCACATTGGCCCCCGCCGCGCGCGCCGCATCGATACCCGCCCTGTAGCCCTCGCTGGTTTTCTCCCCGTGCCGGAACCATAAGTGCCGCACCCCGGCGTTCAAGCATTCTTTCGCCGTTTCCAGGACACGGCCCTCGGGAACCAGCAGAATCACGCCTTCCGGGACCGGTGTGATCGCATGCACCGACGAGTAACTCACTTTCCCATCGATGGCGTCTACTCCCGGATTCAGGTAGAGCACCTCGTAGCCGCGCTGCTCCAATTCTCTGGCCACCGATCGGCTGTAATCCTGCGGGTTGCGCGAAGCTCCGGCAATGACGATCCGATGTACATTAAGGAACCCGCGAACACTCTCCATCGTCACCGGTGCGGTCATGACGCACCTCCTCACTTCACAGTAGCGCCGCCCGGCGGCGGCCTCAAGCGCGCAGTTTCGTCACCAGATCCGTCTTGCCATGTACATCGGTCAGGCGGAAGTCGCGCCCCTGAAACGGATAGGTCAGCTTTGTGTGATCGATGCCCATCATCAGGAGCAAACTGGCGTGGAGGTCGTGGACGTGAACCGGGTCTTCCACCGCCCGCAACCCGATTTCATCGGTGCGCCCGATAGTCTTTCCGCCCTTCACTCCGCCGCCCGCCATCCAGATGGTGAATCCATAGGGATTGTGGTCGCGCCCTTGAACATCGCCGCCGCCGTTCATGCCGCCGTCGGAGGTCGGAGTGCGTCCGAACTCGCCGCCCCAGACAACCAGCGTGCTGTCCAACAAGCCGCGCGAGGCCAAATCCTGGAGCAATCCGGCGATCGGCTTGTCGACCTTTCCCGCCTGGCGCACGTGATTGTCGTCGCACTGCTTGTGCCCATCCCAATCGAGATCGCCGGTTGTGCTGCCGCTCCACACCTGCACGAACCGCACGCCGCGTTCCACCAGACGGCGAGCCATCAAACAGCGCGCTCCGAAGGATTGCGTGCGCTCCTCATCCATCCCATACAACGCCCGCGTGGGCGCCGATTCCTTGTTCAGGTCCGCCAGTTCGGGCGCCGCCGTCTGCATGCGAAAGGCGAGTTCATAGGCGGAGATGCGGGCATCGAGCGCCGACTCGTCCGTTCTCGATTCTTTATGCCGTTCGTTGTACCAGCGCAGCGTCGTGAGCCATTCGCGCTGTTGCTGTTCGGTCATTGCTTCGGGCCGCTTCAGATTCAGAATCGGCGACCCTTCGGTACGGAAGGGGGTGCCCTGGTAAACCGCCGGCAGAAATCCGTTCCCGTAGGCGACCGGGCCGCACTTGATGCCGCCTTCGAGCATCACGACGAACGCCGGAAGCGACTCGCTTTCCGATCCCAACCCATACGTGATCCACGATCCCAGACTCGGCCGGCCGAGCCGCGGCCAACCGTTGTTCAACCAGTTGAGCGCCGCCGTGTGGGTGAAGCCGTCGTGATACATGGAGCGGATCACGGCCAATTTGTCCGCATGGCGGGCGACGTGCGGAAACAAATCGGAGACGGTAATGCCCGATTGTCCGTATTGTTGGAACTTGCGCTTGCATCCCAGCACGGGCGATTCGTTGAAGCGCGAAAACTGCAACTGCACGTGGCCGAAGGAAGCAGGCGCCAGCTTGCCGTGCAAATCGTTCAACACCGGCTTGGGATCGAATGTTTCCAGATGCGACGGCCCGCCGTGCATGAAGAGAAAGATGACGCTCTTCGCGGTAGCAGGCAAGGGAGGCTGCTTCGCGCTCAGCGGTCCCGCCGAGGCTCGCTGTGTCAGATCGTGCAGCGCGAGCGCGCCTAATCCCAGGCCGGAACGATGCAGAAAGCGGCGCCGCGTTTCAATCGACATAAAGAAACTCGCTCATATTGAAGATCATCAAACACAACCGATCCAATCCGTTTCGTTCCACATAGGCCGCGGCCCGCGCGCTCTCTTCTTCCGATGGCGCGCGGCCCAGCCCCAGCCGGAACGCCTGCTCCACTTGGACCGCGATGCCGGGCGAAGCCTTGCGCA
This sequence comes from Bryobacterales bacterium, assembly GCA_016789755.1. Lineage (GTDB taxonomy): Bacteria > Acidobacteriota > Terriglobia > Bryobacterales > Bryobacteraceae > CADEFT01. The sequence goes on along the minus strand of JAEUQG010000386.1, from coordinate 2,357 downwards.
GGCGGGCGGCGAACAATTTCGACTTGTCGTGGAAGAACTCGCCGTTCATCATCGCCAGCGATTGCGGCGCCACGGTCGATGCCTCGCGTTTCGGACACGAGGCGGCGCTGTCGGGCGCGTCGAACGTCTCCATCAACGGATTCCGGAAGGAACGTTTGACGAAGTGGTAGATGCTTCTGCGGTCATGTTCGGCCGCATCGGAAGAAACAGGCCATTGCTGGGGATCGCGCATGCCGTCGCGTTCGTCGCGGGCGAGCGGGGCCACCACGGGCTCGCCGAACATCTTCGTGTTGAGGACTCCGGAGACGGCCAGGACGGCGTCGCGAATTGCTTCGGCTTCCAGGCGTCTGCGGTTCATGCGCCAGAAGTATCGGTTATCCGCGTCTTTTTTCAGATTCTCCGCATCGCCGCCGCTCGAGAATTGGTAGGTTTCGCTGAGCATCATGCGCTTGTGCATTGCCTTTACACTCCAATTGGAGGCGATGAATTCGGCGGCCAGCCAGTCGAGCAGTTCCTGATGGGAAGGCGGATCGCCCTGCCGTCCCAAATCGTTGGCCGTGCCGGCGATGCCGCGCCCGAAGTGTCCCTGCCAAATGCGGTTGACCATGACGCGTGCTGTCAGCGGATGCTGAGGTGAGGTGAGCCACTCGGCGAGCGCCTTGCGCCGCTGGGGGATGAACAGGTTGTGGTCGGGTTCGAGGATGTCCGGGGAGGCGCCGAGTGAGGCGGGGAAGCCGGGCCGCACCTTTTCGAGCTTTTGCTGGAAATCGCCCTTTGCCAAAACGTAGGTGTCGGGTACAGGTTCTGAGTGTATGAGCAGATTCGCCTTGGGCACCTGCGGGAGGGCGCGGACATAGGCCTCGCCGATCTGGCGGAGCAGACTCTCGCGCTCATCGCGCTCGGCGGGCGTGTAGGCGAACCTGGCGTGCGCGCCGGACGCCGTGTGACGAGCCCGCGCCGCCGCCTCCATGCGCTGAAGTTTCGATTTCAACTGGTCGGCAATGACCCAACGCGTTTGATGCCGTGTGAATTCGTAGATCCCCATGCGGCTCACGATCGGCACTTCACGATCTTCGCTGCCCGCAAAGAGCGCCGACATGCGGTAAAAGTCCTTCTGGGTAATGGGATCGAACTTGTGGTCATGGCAGCGGGCGCAGCCGAAGGTGAGACCGAGGAACGCGGCAGCGGTTGTTTCGACGGCCTCCGCCTGCCATTCGGCCCGGTATTGATCGCCGAAAAAGGTGTACTCCACGGGCATGGCGCCGAGAGTGTACAAGCCGGTGGCGATGCGCTTTTCGAGATTCGCGAGCTTGGTTTTGGGGAGTTCGTAGCTTCCTTCGAGGTCGAGATTGTCGGGCCAGATTTCATCGCCGGCAATCTGCTCCTGGACGAAGACGTGGTAGGGCTTGTCCTGGTTGAACGAGCGAATCACATAGTCGCGGTAGCGCCAGGCGTTGGCAAAGTAGACATCCGTTTCAAAGCCGCCGGTATCGGCATAGCGCACCACATCCAGCCAGTGGCGGCCCCATCGCTCGCCGTAGCGGGGCGAGGCGAGGAGGCGGTCGATGAGTTTGGGGTAAGCGTCGGGCGATGGATCGCGGACGAAGGCATCGATCTCTTGCGGAGTGGGCGGCAGGCCGTGCAAGTCGAAGGTCGCTCTGCGAATCAGCGCGGCGCGCGAGGCTGGCATCGAAGCGCGCAGCCCTTCTTTGCGCAGCCGGTCGAAGATGAAGGCGTCGATGGGGTTCGATTTTCCCGCTGGGGTCTGGGGCCGCGTGAGTTTCCGGAAACTCCACCAGTTCGGCTCGGCTTGGGCGCGTGTGCCGCTCCACTTTGCGCCGCCGGCGATCCAACGCCGTAACACTTCGATTTCCGCTGCGCTCAACGATTCCTTGCCGGGGGGCATTTGCACATCGCCCTGCTTGCGTACGGCGCGCAGCAAGAGGCTCGCGTCGGCGTCGCCGGGCTTCACCGCGGGCCCGCGTGTGCCGCCTTTGGCCAACCCGCCGGCGGTGCGTAGATCGAGGCCTGCCATCTTAGCGGCGCCATGGCACCCGATACATTTTGCTTCCAGAATGTTTCGGGCAGACACCTCCGCCTCGTCCGCGAACAACACGGCCGCGGCCATGATCCAATAGGCGGGGAACAATCGCATCCTCGTGCCCAGTCAGTATATACCGGGGTGGTGCGCCGTGCCAGGGGTGCGCTTCGGGTCTTGTCGCTAGTATGTGATCTGTCCGGTCCAATTCACACATGATCTGTCCGCTTTGAAAGAAGCGGCTGGGAAACTGGAGGTTGAACGACCTACAGCGTTACCCAGCCGCGGAAGTGGAGCGGATGATGAAACTACAAGATGT
>JAEUQG010000385.1 GCA_016789755.1 Bryobacterales bacterium | reverse complement strand
AACATCACGCGCGGACGCCGTGTCCGATAAACGCCGTTGGGATACTTCGAACCTCCGCTGACGATCATAAGTTGGCCTTGGGCCGTGATGGAGAGATGGGGATCGCGCAGGTCCGTGCCCTCTTCGGCAATCGTGGCCGCTGACTCCCATTGGTTCCCATCCTTCGAGGTAATCACGCGAAGAATGCCGTCGTCGGGCTGCCCCGGCCTGGGGGCATGTCCCTTTCCCTCGCGAAAGACGGCGAACCACCGGTTCCGATGATGGATCAGATCGCCGAAGGCGGAATGAGGCGCCTGATTCCAGATGCGCTGCTGGGAGACGATTTCCAATTCCAGAGGCGCAGCGAAGAAAGCAAGAAAGAAGGGCAGCATCACTGCGATTATAGTCCCGGCGGACCGGCAACATGGTAAGAACTACCGTCCCCTGGGATAACCGGGGCAGCGCGCATTTTGACCATATGTGCGGCGTTTGCATCGGGATACACATTCCATGCGGAGGTTGGCACGGCGATTGCTAAAGGGAGATGCAGAAGGAGTTTGAACGTGACCAACTTTCCTCGGTTTCAAGCGATTGCACTGGGAGCTGCGCTGCTCACCACATCGGGATGCGCCACGAAACGATATGTGCTGGATCGGGTCTCCACGTCGGAGACTAAGACCACCGCGCGAATCGGCGAAGTGGAGAAGAAAACCTCGGAACAGTTGACTTCGCTCGAAGAAAAGCAAGCCACCGATGCTTCGCGACTGGGGGAGATCGCCAAGGGCGCTGACGTACGCGCCGGAGAGGCGCTGCAAAGCGCGGCGAACGCGCAGACATCCGCCAATCAGGCATCGCAACGCGCCGGCGAGGCCGATGCAAACGCCCGCAATGCGCATCACGCGGCCGAAAAGGTGAATGCCCGCGTCGACAACCTCGGCAACCTGAGGATCGTGGCGTCTGAGACCGTGTTGTTCCGCTTCGCGAGTTCCCAGCTCACCGATGAAGAGTTAGGAAAACTGGATGCCCTGGCGGACAAAGCAGCCGCGAAGTTCCATGTTGTGGAAGTGCACGGCTTCACCGATTCGACCGGCAACAAGAATTTCAACTTGAATCTCAGCAGGCAGCGGGCGGAGGCCGTGGTGCGCTACTTGACCGGGAAACACAACATCCCGCTCCATCGAATCCAATTGATGGGCTTCGGAGAGAAAAATGCAGCGGTGACTGGCGTGAGCAAAAAAGAGGCAAGCCGGCTCAGCCGTTGCGTCGATGTGAAGGTGTTCGCTCCGGGTAACGAAACCGCTTCGGTGCGGTAAGCCTACTGCACGACGATATTCACCAGGCGCTTGGGCACAACGATCACGTTGCGGATGGTCTTCCCGGCAATGTGCTCCTGCGCTTTCTCGCTGGAAAGCGCCAGCGCCTTGAGGGCTTCGGCATCGATGCCGGCGGGCACTTCCAGCTTGGCGCGAACCTTGCCGTTGACTTGCAGCACGATCTCGATGGAGTTCTCGACCAGGTACTTTTCTTCGAAGCGCGGCCAGGGCAGTTCCGAGAGCGGGCCTGCGGGCAGGGCGGGGAACCGTTGCTGCATCGCGCTGTACAGCTCTTCGCTCAGGTGAGGCGCGAACGGGTTCAGCAGGTGCAGGAAGGAAGCCAGCACGCTCACCGGCCGGACGTCCGCCGCAGTAAGTTCGTTGGTGCAAATCATCATTTGCGAAATCGCGGTGTTGAACGCCATCGCTTCGATATCGGCGCCCACTTTGCGAATGGTCTCGTGCAACACCTTCAGCATCGCAGGCGATGCCGCCGCCTCCTGGACCTTTGCCGAGAAGGCGTGCGTATCGCCTTCGTCGGCGGACTCCATGAACAGCCGCCACACACGCCCCAGGAAGCGGTACACACCTTCCACGCCCTTCGTGCTCCATGGCTTCACTTGTTCCAGCGGCCCCATGAACATTTCGAACAGCCGCAACGAATCGGCGCCGTATTCGGCGATGACATGATCGGGGTTGATGACGTTCCCTCGCGATTTGGACATCTTCTGGCCGTCTTCGCCGAGGATCAGGCCTTGATTGACCAGCTTCTGGAACGGCTCCGGAGTGGAGACGTAGCCGAGATCGAACAACACCTTATGCCAAAAGCGTGCGTAGAGCAGGTGCAGGACCGCATGCTCCGTGCCGCCGACATAGAGATCGACGCCGCCGGGCTTGCGATTGTGCCCCATCCAATAGCGTTCCGCCTCCACGCCGGCGAAGCGTTGCTCGTTGCGCGCGTCGGTGAATCGCAGGTAGTACCAGCAGGAGCCGGCCCACTGCGGCATGGTGTTCGTTTCGCGAAGCGCGGCGTCCGAATAGCGCACCCAATCCGCTGCCTTGCTCAGTGGGGGTTCCGGCGTTCCGGTCGGCTTGTAATCTTCGAGCGGCGGCGGAACCACCGGCAACTCGCTTTCGGGCACCGCATCATGCTTGCCACTGCGCCAGACGATGGGAAACGGCTCGCCCCAATAGCGCTGCCGCGCGAAGAGCCAATCGCGCAATTTGTAGTTGATTGTCTTCCTGCCTAGCCCGCGGTCTTCCAGCCACCCTGTGATCTTGCGTTTCGCCTCCGGCGTCGGCAGTCCTTCGATCAACGGCGAATTGATGGACACTCCATCGCCGGTGAAACACGTCTCGCTATTGCCGGCAGGGGCTTGCACCACCTCGCGAATGGGCAGACGGAACTGCGTGGCGAACTCATAGTCCCGGTCGTCATGCGCGGGCACCGCCATGATGGCTCCGGTCCCGTAGCTGATCAGCACGTAATCTGCGATCCAAACAGGGATGCGTTCGCCATTAACCGGATTGATGGCATATCCTCCGGTGTCGACTCCGGTTTTCACCTTCGCCAGCGCCGTGCGCTCCATGTCGGACTTGCTGGCAACCTGCTGGCGGTATGCTTCGACGGCTTCCTTTTGCGCTGCCGTCGTGATGGCCTCCACCAGCGGATGCTCCGGCGCCAGCACCATATAAGTGGCTCCAAACAGCGTGTCCGGCCGCGTCGTAAAAACCGTGATGGTTTCGCTACTGCCATCGACAGCGAAGGTAACCTCCGCCCCTTCCGAGCGTCCGATCCATTCCCGCTGGTGGCGTTTGATTCCCTCCGGCCAGTCGAGGTCTTCCAGTTCGTCGCCGAGCCGGTCGGCATAGGAAGTGATCCGCAGCATCCACTGGCGCAACGGCCTGCGCTCCACCGGAAACCCGCCAACCTCGCTCTTGCCGTCCACTACCTCTTCATTGGCCAATACGGTGCCGAGCCCTGGACACCAATTGACCTGCACCTCCGCGACGTAGGCCAGACGCCGCGCATCGATCTCTTCGCGCGACAGTCCCTGCGCTTCCAGTTCTTCGATCGGCCGCGCCGCCCGTGTAGTTTCATCGAAATAGGAGTTGTAGATCTTCAAAAAGATCCATTGCGTCCAGCGGAAATACCCAGGATCGGTAGTGTTGATTTCGCGGTCCCAGTCGTAACAGAAACCGAGCCTCTTCAACTTCGAGCGGAACCGATCCACATTGCGGCATGTGGTGATTCTGGGGTGTTGTCCTGTCATGATCGCGTATTGATCAGCTGGCAACCCGAATGAGTCACAACCCATCGGATGAAGGACGTTCCAACCCAGCTTCCGGCGGTAACGGGAAACGATGTCCGTGGCCGTATAACCCTCGGGATGGCCTACGTGCAGGCCGTCGCCGCTGGGGTATGGGAACATGTCGAGCACATAGTACTTGGGCTTGGACGCGTCAAAGCCGGCATCGCCGGGATTAGCCGTGCGATAAGTTTTGTACTCTTCCCAATAGGCCTGCCACTTGGGTTCGATTCGATGAAACGGATATTGTCTGCGCCGCTCTGTGGATGATTCACTCATAGGGTTTGCGAGGGGGATATATCTAGTGTATGCGATTAGCGCTATTGTATTGAAATAGGAGGTCTCGCAATCTTCGTATGAAAAAACTCTCGTTGTGGATTGGGGTCTTCGCCTTGCTGACTGTGTTGGTGGCCGTGATGTGGGGACAACAAATCGAATTCGTGCTGGGCGGCGCAATGATAAATATCGGATACCGCTTGCAGGATCATCTGGCCGATTACGATTTGGAGCATCACGAAGCGACGCCTCCTCAGATCTGGCAGCGTTTCCTCGATCAGAATCATATGGCCGCTTCGGTGCGGTCCGCTTTTCCGCGTTCCAGCCGGCACCCGGTGGTGGCCATGGTGGCCTGTATGGATGGGCGCTTGGACACCAACGAAATCGCCGGCGATACGCGGCGCTATTACTACATTCTACGGCTCGCCGGTTCGGTGCTGTCGGAGAAAGAAGAAGAGATGCTGGAACTTGCCGTCACCAACGGCGTGAAGGTGGTCGTCTTCACCACCCACACCGATTGCGCCGCAGAAAAAGTGGCGGCCGATCCCCAACGCAGCAAATCGTTTCCCAAGTTGACAGCGGCAGTGCATGAACGGACCGCGCGCTTCGAGGAGTTTCTCGCCCGGCCGGTCATCCAGGAACGCATTGCCAAGGGAGAACTGCTGGCCAAGTGGATGGATCTCGACACGATGACGGAAGAGGTGGTGCCGCACGACAGCAAGTAGAATGGGAGGACAATGTCCTTCCAACACATACACGTTGACGATGCGCTGCTTGCCTACATCCGCTCGGTAGCTGCGCCGGAACCCGGATACCTGGCCCGGCTGCGCGAAGAGACCGCTCGGGACCCGCTGGCGCGCATGCAGATCACCGTGGAACAAGGCTTGTTTCTTGGCATGCTGGTCCGCCTGATGGGCGTGCGGCGTGCGCTAGAGGTGGGTGTGTTCACCGGGTATTCCTCCATCAGTGTGGCGCGCGCCCTGCCCGCCGACGGGGAGTTGATTGCCTGCGATGTGAGCGAACACTGGACCGGCATTGCCCGCCGCTACTGGAAAGAAGCCGGCGTCGAGGACAAGATCAAACTGCACTTGCGTCCCGCCGTGGAGACGCTGGATGCCCTGCTCGCCGCCGGGCAGGCGGGGACCTTCGATTTCGCGTTCATCGATGCCGACAAAGTGAACTACGGCGCTTACTATGAACGCTCGTTGCGGTTGCTGCGGCCAGGCGGACTGGTAGCCGTGGACAACGTGCTGTGGCACGGGCGCGTGATCGACCCCCAGGTGAACGACGAGGATACGTTGGCCATCCGTGCGTTCAACGCCGCCTTGCGGGACGACCCACGCGTGGATCAACTGATGCTGCCCATCGGAGACGGCGTGACCCTGGCGCGGAAGAAGTAGCCCGCGAAAACGAAGTTCGCTTAGCCGGCGGCTTTTTCTGCGCGCGCACGCTCCGCCAGCCGCTTCACATCGATATTGAGCCGCTTGATTTTCTGATTCAGCGTGGACAGCGGGATGCGGAAAACTTCGGCCGCTTCCGTCTGGCTCCATTTGCACGATTCCAGCGTTTCCACAATCTTGCGGCGCTCGTAGTCGGCTACTATCTCGAACAACGAAGCATCCGCAGGCAGCGGTGTCGAGTCGTCCTGCCGCAGCCGCATCCCCTGGCTGTGCAACACCGATTCCGGCAGCACGTCGGCCGAGGCAAGCGGCGACGTCGCCAGCACTACCGCCCGTTCCACCACGTTCTCCAGTTCACGGACGTTGCCAGGCCACGTGTAATCCATGAGAATCCGCATCGCTTCATTATCGAAGCCCAATAGCGATTTGCCGTCCGGCGCGACGAATTTTTCGTTTTCCTGGCAGTATTTGTCGAAGAAGTGTTCCGTCAGCGCCGGAATATCCTCGCGCCGCTCGCGCAGTGCGGGTAGCTGAATGTTGATGACGTTGAGCCGGTAGTAAAGGTCGGCCCGGAACTTGTCTTCCTCCACCATCTTCTTCAGATCGGCGTTGGTGGCGGCGAGGATGCGCACATCGACGCGCACGGTTTCTCCCGAACCGAGCGGCATGAACTCCTTCTCTTGCATCACGCGCAGCAGCTTGGCTTGCGTTTCGATGCCGATGGTGCCGATCTCATCGAAGAAAATAGTGCCCCGGTTGGCGATTTCAAAATAGCCTTTGCGCGTTGCCATGGCCCCGGTGAATGCGCCCTTCACGTGGCCGAATAGGGTGGACTCCAGCAAGTCAGGCGGCAAAGAGCCGGAGTTCACCGCCACAAACGTGTGATCCGCCCGCGCCGAGTGGGCGTGGATCGCCTTGGCGATCAGTTCCTTCCCCGTCCCTGTCTCGCCGGTGATCAGGACGGTGGTGGATCGGGAAGAAGCCACCTGCGCCACCAGATCGAGCACCTTCAGCATCTTCTCGCTCTTGCCGATGATGTTCGGGAAGGAATAGCGCTGCTTAAGCGCGCGCTTGAGTTGCGTATTCTCCCGCTCCAGGCGGCGGCGCGCGATGAGCCGCTCGATTTCGAGCAGCAGTTTTTCGTTGTCCCAAGGCTTGGAAAAATAGTCCTGCGCCCCGTTCTTCAGCGCCTCGACGGCCACCTCCACCGATCCGTACGCCGTGATCATGCAGATCGGAGTTTCCGTATCCCGCTCCCGTACCTCTTTGAGCACTTCCATCCCCGACCGGTCAGGCATCATCAGGTCGAGCAGCACAAGATCGTAATTCGCCTGCTCCATCTTGCGCAACCCTTCGGTCGCGTTCGGCGCCTCTTCGATCGAGTAGCCCTCCAACGTCAGCAGCGTCTCCAGGCTTTCGCGGATATCCGCCTCGTCATCGACGATGAGGATGCGTCCGCGTGCGTGACTCGTTTGTTCGGCGTGAGGTTGGCGGTCAGACATTCACAGGTTTCCGGGCCAGAGGGAATTCGAGGATAAACCGCGTGCCGCCGTTCGGGCGGCTTTCCACTTCAATGTGGCCGGCATGCTCCTTTACAATCCCATAGGTTACCGCAAGGCCCAGGCCTGTGCCTTTCTTCGCGCCTTTCGTGGTGAAGAACGGGTCGTAGATGCGGGCAAGGTTTTCCGGAGCGATGCCGGCCCCCGTGTCCGCCACCTCCACCCGCGCCATTCCCTCTTGCATCCAGGTGCGGACGCTCAGCCGGCCTCCGCCTTCCATCGCGTCGCGCGCGTTGAGGAAGAGATTGAGGAACACCTGCTGCATCTTGCCCGCATCGCCCTTGATCGAGCAGAGATCCGCGTCCAGCGCCGGCGCCACTTCCACTCCCGCTTTTTTCAATTGGTGCTCGATCAGGCTCACCGTTTCCCGGATCACGCGATTCAGGTCGATCTCGACATATTCGTTCGGCGAAGTGCGCGAGAAATTCAATAGCGAGTTGACGATCTCGCTGGCGCGGAAGGTCTGTTTGGCGATCTTCTCGAGCAACTTGGACTTGGTTTCGTCTCCCGAAACCTGCTTGGCCAGCATCTGCGCATAGGAGCTGATCACCGCCAGAGGCGTGTTCACTTCGTGCGCGACCCCTGCCGCCAGCAATCCAATGGAACTGAGCTTGTCGGCTTGCACCAATTGGCGCTCCAATGCGCTGCGTTCGGTGATGTCGTCGAAAATCACCAGACGGCCGATCTGCTCGAACTCTTTCGAAACCAGCGGCGCCACAGCCAGATTCACGATCGATTCCTGCACCGGGCGCGGGTGCCCGTTTGCGGCGCCGTTGTGCCCGTGATACCCGCTCGCACCGTTCGCACCGTTCGTCCCGTTGGCGCCGTTGGCTGCCGCGGCGGAAGCAGCGAGCGTAGTCGTCCGCAGCTTGAATTTGAGGATATGATGAACGCCCGCTTCGCCGCGGACCTGGTCCAGACGGCCGCACAGATCCTCGGGCAGTAACTCGCAAAGCTTGCGCCCCACGGCCTGAGCGCGCGAGATGCCTGTCAATCGCTCCAACTGCGTGTTCCAACTCTCCACTCGATCTTCCAAATCGGCTGCCAGAATGCCGACATTGATCGATTCCACAATATTCTCGCTGAACTCCTTCAACCGCTCGAACTCCTCGGCCTTCCGCTCCAGGGACTGGTAGAGTTGCGCATTCTCGAGCGCAATGGCGAGATAACCCGCCAGCGACTGCACCAGTTCCAGATCGTCGGTCGGCAGAAAGTCGTCACGGTCGGTGCGGCTGAGACCCAGATACGCAATCGTCTTGCCGCGCACCGTACACGGGAAATAGTACGTGAAATCAAGATCGGCGATGGTATGCCGCACGGTGGCGGCCAGATCTTGCGACACCACGTCCAGTGCATAGCGCGTTCTCTCGAAGAACAGGAAACGCTTCGAGGGTTGCGGCGATAGGAACGATAAGTCGAGCCTGCCCATCGTCAGTTGATCGAGCGCGCGCGTCGTCCTCACGAGACGGAACGCACCGTCGGGCCGCCACAGAAACACCGCCGCATGCCGTATCCCCAATGTCCGCTTCAGCCGGTCGATTACCGTGTTGATCAGCCGGTCGGGGTCTGTTTCGGAGCTCAGATCCCGTGCGAATTCAGTCAGAGTCCGGCGATAGTCGTAGCGGTCTTTGTAGAAAAAGTAGCGGTCCATCTGTTCCTGAATCCAACTGCGGATGGGCTGGAAGGCAACCGTGGAAATCAGAATCATCGCCACCATGGCCGAGGGGGTCAATTCTTCGTAATGATTGAACGAAGTGACCATCGCATAAAAGAAGCCAATCACCGCCAGTGTCGACAATGTGTAGGCGTAGCCTTGCTGGAAAATCACATCGACGTCCATCAGGCGGTAGCGAATGATGGCGTAAGCCCAAGTCAATGGGATCAGCGGGAGGCTGAGCACCGACATCTTCATCCACGGGCCGGGGATGCTGCCCGCCGCGTAGGGAAGCATGTAGAACAACGTGAACGGGACGATGCCGAACACCACCCCGTTGCGGAGCCAGCGCAACTGAGAGCGAATGATTGTGTCTTCGGTACGGTTGTGTTCCAGATGAAGCGCCAGCGCCCCCAACAGATAAAGAAACCCGTAAGCAACCAGCCAAACGCGGTCCAGGGCCCAGCGCAGGTCAGGCTGCGAAACGTCGATGCGCAGCGAACCGGTTCCGATCATCAGGAACAGGGTGAAAATCAAAGTGGCGGGAGTGTAGAGCCAGTAGATCCGGCTGCCCCGCAGCCATTGGCGCCGTTCCGGGAAACTCAAGCAAAAATGCAGGAAAACCGTCGGGCCGAACAATCCCGCACCCAGGTTCCCCCAGTAGATGATCTTGTCGAAGTTGTTCAATTTCCCTGTGTAGTGGAACGTGCTCAGGACAAACGAGACCAGACACAGAATGTAGAAATGCCTCGCCTTGGCAGCGTTGCCGCGGCGGATAAACACGAACAGGCCGATCAGCAGGTAGGAAGCGCCGACGATGTACTGATAATAGACGGCAGTTTCAGGAACCCCTTCGCCCACGTAGACATTCACTTTCACCTGCACGCCGCCGCGCTCAATGAGGTATTCCGCCTTGCTCCACGCCCCAAGCCGGGCCAGGATCTGAGGCACCGCGATGGCGCTTTCCACCGTAGCCCCATTAATGCTCACCGCTGTGTCCCCGGTCTTCAGCCCCGCGCGGTGGCCTGGACCGTCGGGACTAACAAGAACTGCCTTTACTTTCTTGTCTTTACCAGCGCCTGATTCAGACCAGGCGATGCCGTCGTCGGGGAGACGGTACTTGGACTGCTGCTGGAAATTGATGCCCGCGGCAATCACTGCCGCGACGGTCAATACCACCAACAGGGCATTGGCGAGTTGGACTTTTAGTTCCTTCAAGCCGAACCTCGATCCGCCTGGACCCCTTCCTGCCGGATACACGAGTATCCGCTGGAAGAGACGTTGCAATTATCATACCAGAGTTCTGAAATCCAGTAAGTGGTTGTGAAGGAATGGGTTGTGAGGTGTACTGCAAAGGGCTGCTTATGGAAAACGGGAGAAACGGCTACGGGGAAGTGGAGAGCCGACACAGCATGCCAGGGCAGGAGATCGGCGATGCGGAACTCACGTCCGATCACAACCGCAGGTTTGGCACCCAACGTGCACTCTAGGGTACGGGTTATGAATTCCAGCCGCACTAAGTTCCGCAATACCAACCAGTTTGCGTGTGCGCACGGCGGCGGCAGGGGTATATGCCCCACTTCTTCCCCCGATCCGGCCATCCTTCGACACCCGGCCGTAACGGACAAACAGTATCAAGGCGAACCAATTTATGAGTAAAGAACGGACGTTCCCATTTCCAGGCATCCGGCAGGCTTTGGACGGCAATACCGCCGTCATTATGTGCGAACGGGAATCCACCGACGCAGCCGGTGCTTATCCTATTACTCCCTCGACGCAGATGGGCGAGTATTGGGCGGAAGAGGCGGCGAAAGGCCATATTAACGTTTCCGGGCGTCCGCTGATTTTCATCGAACCGGAAGGCGAACATGCGGCCGCGGCCGTGACCGCCGGTTTGTCGATGACCGGCTTGCGGGCCACGAACTTCTCTTCCGGGCAGGGCATCGCTTACATGCACGAGTCGCTGTATGCGGCTGTAGGTAAGAGGCTTACCTATGTCCTCAATATGGGCTGCCGGGCCATCACCAAGTCCACGCTGAACGTCCACGCCGGCCACGACGACTACCACTGCGTCGACGATGCCGGCTTCTTTCAGGTGTTCGGAAAAAGCGCCCAGGAAGTTTGCGATTTGAATATCATTTCGCATAAAATTGCGGAATTGTCGCTCACCCCGGGCATTTGCGCCCAGGACGGATTCCTCACCACCCACCTCATCGAATCGCTGCTGCTGCCCGAACGCGAGTTGATCGCCCGGTACCTCGGGTCGCCGGACGATATCATCGACACACCCACCCCCGCCCAGCGTATCCTCTATGGCGACAAGCGCCGCCGCATCCCCGAGGTGTGGACGGTGGATAACCCCGTCATGTGCGGCACCGTGCAGAACCAGGATGCCTACATGCAGAGCGTGGCCTCCCAGCGCCCGTTCTTCTTCGATCACATCGCCGAGATCACCGACAAGGCGATGGAGGAGTTCTATGAGCTGACCGGCCGCCACTACCGCCGCGTTTCCGGTTACCGCACGGAAGACGCCGAATACCTCATCCTCGGCCAGGGCAGCATGCTGGTCACCGCCGAAGCCGTCGCCGATTACCTCCGCGAGAAGCGCAAGATCAAGCTCGGCGTGGTGAATATGACCATGTTCCGCCCGTTCCCCGGAGAGATTGTGGCGGCGATGTTGAAAGGCCGCAAGGGCGTAGCCGTGCTGGAACGTACGGACCAGCCGCTGGCGCAAGATTTGCCCTTGATTCGCGAAATCCGCGCCGCGCTCGGCCGCTGCGTCGAAAACGGGCGAAGCGGGAAAGGCCCCGCCCCCTATCCGGAGTACCCGGTCTTCAAGAGCACCGAAGACATGCCGCCCCTCTATTCCGGCTCCTACGGCCTCGGCAGCCGCGACTTGCAGCCGGAAGGCCTCATCGCCGCGGTGGAAAACATGCTTCCCGAAGGCGGCAAACGCAAGTTCTACTATCTGTCCGTGGATTTCGCCCACGCCAAGCCGTTCACCCCGAAGCAGGAGATCCATCAGCAGACCGTCGTCGACGCCTATCCGCACGTGAAGCAAATGGCGATTCGCGGCAGCGAGAACCCCAACCTGATGCCGAAGAACAGCATCACCGTGCGGTTCCATTCCGTCGGCGGCTGGGGGGCCATCACGACGGGCAAAAACCTGGCCATGACCCTGTTCGATCTGCTCGGGTTCCATATCAAAGCCAACCCCAAGTACGGTTCGGAGAAGAAGGGCCAGCCCACTACCTACTACCTGTCGGCGGCGCCGGAGCCGATTCGCATGAACTGCGAATACTTCTACGTCGACGTCGTGCTCTCGCCCGACCCCAATGTGTTTGCCCACTCCAACCCTCTGGCCGGTTTGAAGAAGGGGGGCGTCTTCATTATCCAGAGCACGTTCGAGGACGAGAAAGAGGTCTGGGCGCAGATACCGCAGCGCTTCCAGCAGATTGTCATCGACAACGACATCAAAGTTTACTACCTCGATGCGTTCAAAATCGCACGCGAGGAAGCTACCGACCCCGAACTGCAATTCCGCATGCAGGGCATTGCCTTCCAGGGCGCCTTCTTTGCCGCATCGCCGGTGATGGCGACGGGCAACCTCAACGAGGACTCGCTGTTTGAGGCCATCCGTACCCAGTTGCAGCACAAGTTCGGCACCAAGGGCGCGCGCGTGGTGGAAGACAACATGCGCGTCGTGCACCGCGGCTTCGACCAGGTGAAAGAAGTCAAAGACAAGCGGATCGTGCAGGGCGGCGCGATGGCTCTGCGCAAGGAACCGGGATTGCCGGTGCTGCTCAAGATGCAGCCGGCCAGCGAAACGCCCACCACCGACATCCATCGTTTCTGGGATCAGACCGGCAGTTTCTACATGTCCGGCAGGGGCAACGAGAACCTGGTGGATCCCTTCATCGGCCTCAGCTTTATCCCCGCGGTCACGGGCGTCTTCCGCGACATGACGTCCATCCGGTTCGACCATCCGGAATGGATCCCCCAGAACTGTACGGCCTGCGGCTCCTGCTACACCATCTGCCCCGACAGCGCCATCCCCGGCCTGGTACATTCCACCATGCAGATCTTCGATACTGCCATCAAAACCGTGCGGGAGCGCGGTGTGGCGGTGAAGCATCTGCCGCGTGCCGTACGTTCCGTGGATCAGAAACTGCGCAGCCGCCTCGCCGCCGCCGGCGAGAAGGCCGATGTGCGCCGCCTGCTCGATGAAGCGATCGGCGATGTGCTCATCGGATACACTCCGGAATCGGAAGAGCGCAAGGAAGTCGAGCAGGAATTCCAGGCCTTCCGCGAGGCGCTCGGCGATTTCCGCTTCGCCATCACCGCTCCCTATTGGACGCAGCGCGAAAAGAAGATGAAGGGCGCGGGCGGATTGCTGTCCATCACAGTGAATCCCTACGCCTGTAAGGGCTGCATGGAATGCGTCAAGGTCTGTAACGACGACGCGCTGCGCCCCATTCCTCAGACTAACGACACGATCGCCCGTCTGCGCAAGGAGTGGGATTTCTGGATGGCGCTGCCCACCACCTCTGCCGAGTTCATCCGCATCGACAACCTGGAAGAAAAGATCGGCGCTCTTGAGACGCTGCTGCTCGACAAGAAGAACTACATGGGCTTGGTCTGCGGCGACGGCGCCTGCCTCGGCTGCGGCGAAAAGACGGTGATTCACCTCTTCGTCGCCACCGTCGAAGCGCTCATGCAGCCGCGCGTGAAGAAGCAGGTGCAGAAGCTCGATGGGCTCATCGAGCAGATGGACCAGCATATCCGCCTCAAGCTGGCCTCCTCCATGGATCTCAGCGACAGCGGCAAAGTGGAGCAGGCTCTCGACAAGCTGAAAGACAGCGATGTCACACTGGCCAGTTTCTCCGGACAGTTGGATGAGCGGCACTCGGCCAAGACGATCGACGGCGAGTGGCTGCGCTGGGCCGCCCAGCTACTGGCGAAACTCAAACACCTTAAATGGGAGTATGTGGAAGGCGCCGGCCGCCGCGGCCGTTCGAGCCTCGGCATCATCAACGCCACCGGCTGCACTTCGGTTTGGGGTTCCACCTATCCGTTCAACCCCTATCCGTTCCCCTGGACCAACCATCTGTTCCAGGATTCGCCCTCCATGGCGATGGGCATCTTCGAAGGCCATATGTCGAAGATGGCTGAAGGATTCAAGGCCATCCGCATGGCCGAAATCGAACTGAACGGCGGCTACCGGAAAGAGAAGCACGAAGAGTTCTTCCGTTACTTCGACTGGCGCAAGTTCACCGACGAGGAGTTTCACCTCTGCCCGCCTGTGATTTCGATCGGCGGCGATGGAGCGATGTACGATATCGGCTTCCAGAATCTCTCCCGCATGATGATGTCCGGCAAGCCGATCAAGGCCGTCATCCTCGACACGCAAGTCTACTCGAACACCGGCGGGCAGGCCTGTACTTCCGGCTTCACCGGACAGGTCAGCGACATGGCGCAGTACGGAAAGGCGTTTCAGGGCAAGGAAGAGATCCGCAAGGAAATCGCCCTCATCGGCATGGCCCACCGCACCAGTTACGTCATGCAGGGCAGCATCTCCAGCCCGACGCATCTCATCGAAAGCTTCATCGATGGGCTGAACGCACGCCGCCCCGCGTTGTTCAACGTCTACGCGGCCTGTATGCCCGAACACGGCATCGGCGACGATCTGGCCGAGCAGCAATCGAAACTCGCCGTCGAGTCGCGCGCTTATCCGCTGGTTCGCTACAACCCCGACAAGGGCATCCTTCCCGAAGAGTGTTTCGATCTCGAAGGCAACCCCTCGCTCGATAGCGACTGGCCCACCTACACCCTCGACTACACCGATGACAAGGGTCAGAAGGCGAAACTGGAACTGCCGCTGACCTTCGCCGATTTCGCCGTTACCGAAGCCCGCTTCCGCAAGCACTTCAAGACGGCGCCTCGCGACACCTGGAATGAAAACATGGTTCTGCTGGCGGAGTTCCTGGAATTGGCGCCCGAAGACCGCGAAGGCAAGTTCCCCTTCATCTGGGCGGTGGACAAGAAGAACCGCCTCATCCGCGTCATTCCCGCCTCGCCCATCGTCAAATCCTGCGAAGACCGCCGCAACTTCTGGCGCATGCTGAAGTCCCTGGCAGGCATTCGCGAAGTGGTCGACGTGAAGCAGGTGGAAGAGAAAGTTCGAATTGAGTTCGCGCAAAACCTTACAGCAAGGCTGCTCGAACTCACTGGCGGCGGCGCTCTGCCCAGCATGCCCGCCGTGGCGTTACCTGCCCCTCCCACCGCGGGCGCCGGCGCCGCCGCCACATCCCCCTCCAACGGTGGAGGCAACGGCTACGTTGCCCCCTGGATCGACTCCTCCGAATGCACCTCCTGCGACGAGTGCATCAACATCAACCCTAAAATCTTCGCCTACGACGACCACAAGCATGCCTTTATCAAAGATGCGAAGGCCGGGCCCTACAAAGACCTGGTGCGGGCGGCGGAGAAGTGCACGGCACAGGTCATCCATCCCGGATATCCCGCCGATGGATCGGACAAGGAAACGCAGAAGCTGATCGCACGCGCCAAGAAGTACATGTAAGCGGCGCACAAGGGAACTTTCGATCATGGGACTCCTCTCCATCTTCGGCGGCGGCAAGCGGCTGCATCGCGGCGTGCACGTGCCGGAATTCAAAGAGCAGACCAGCCAGCTCCCCATTCGCCGCATGCCTTTTCCTCCGTCGATGATCATTCCGCTGTCGCAGCATGCGGGAGCACCGGCGGTATCGATCGTGCGCGAGGGCCAGGAAGTGGTTCGTGGCGAGCCGATTGCCAAGGCAAACGGCTTTGTCTCCGTACCGATGCACGCGCCCGCCACGGGCCGTATCGAACGCATCGCCCTGGCCCCCAGCGCGCGCGGTGAGCTGTCGCCTGCCATCTACTTGAAACCCTGGCCCTCGGCCAGCCAGGAAATCCTCTACGGCGCTCCGCAGGATATCGAGCACATGACGCCGGAAGAAATCGTCAAGGCCGTGCAGGAAACCGGCGTCGTCGGCTTGGGCGGCGCGGCCTTTCCGACACACGTCAAGATGAAAGTGCCCGAAGGTAAGAAGATCGAAGTCGTGATGGTCAACGGCTGCGAATGCGAGCCGTACCTCACCACCGATCACCGCGTCATGGTGGAGCAGCCGGACGAAGTTCTGCACGGCGCGCGCATTGCCATGAAGGCCGTCGGCGCCCAACGCATCGTCATCGGCGTGGAAGACAACAAACCGGACGCCATCGAGAACCTGCGCAAGGCTGCCGTTCCCTATCCGTACATCTCGGTGGAGCCGGTCCCGGCCCAGTACCCGCAGGGCGCCGAAAAAATGCTGATCCATGTCCTGCTGGGACGCGAAGTTCCCTCCGGTGGATTGCCCAGCGATGTCGGTGTGTCCGTGTTCAACGTGGCAACGCTCGCCCAGATCGGCGACCTGCTGCCGCGGCACCAGGGATTGATCGAACGCGTGGTCACCTTCGCCGGGCCGGCGCTCAAAAAACCCGGCAACTACATGGCGGCGCTCGGCACTCCCCTGCGCTTTGCCCTCGAACAGGCCGGTTGCACCGAAGAGGCGGCGGGAGTGATCCTCGGCGGACCGATGATGGGACCCGCCATCAGTTCGCTCGACGTGCCGCTTACCAAAGGCGTCACCGGCGTCCTGGTGCTGACGCAAAAGGAACTGGCTTCCCGCAACGGCGATATCCTGCCCTGTATCCGCTGCGGCGCCTGTGTCGATGTATGCCCGCTGCATTTGAATCCTTCGCGGATGGGCATGCTGGCGCGCAAGGAACGTTACGAAGAAATGGAAACGGATTTTCATCTGATGGATTGCTTTGAATGCGGCTGTTGCAGTTACGTGTGCCCCTCGCACATCCCCTTGGTACAGCATTTCCGCGTGGCCAAACAGATGAATCGGGAAAGGAAAGCCCGTGAGCGCGCCAAGTCTAACGCCTGAAATCGTACTGCACACCTCGCCCCATCTGCATTCGGCGCGCAGCGTCGGCGTGATCATGCGCAACGTGGTCTACGCCATGCTCCCCATCTGCCTGTATGGCGTCTACAACTTTGGCATCAGCGTCGTGGCATTGTTGGTCGTGTCCACCCTGTCCTGCGTACTGACGGAGCACATGTTCTGCCGCGCCGCGGGACGCCCCTCCTCCATCAAGGATTCAAGCGTCATCATCACCGGCATCCTGCTCGGCCTGACGCTTCCCCCCGGATTTCCGCTGTGGATGGCCGCGGTCGGCGGATTCGTCGCCGTGGGTTTGGGCAAGATGCTGTTCGGCGGTCTCGGCTTCAACGTGTTCAACCCGGCGCTGGTGGGCCGCGCCTTCCTGCAAGCGGCCTTTCCGACGGCGATCACCACTTATACTCCGGCCCTTGCCAATGGCCGGTTTGCCGAGTTCATCCCGACCACGCTGACCTTCCCCTTCGCCCAACCTCCGGTCATCACCGAATGGATTGCCAGGGTACGCATCGATGCCTTCTCCGGCGCGACGCCGCTTACCGCGCTGAAATTCGACAAGATCGGCACCGGCCTGACCCCGCTGTTCTGGGGTAACGTGGCGGGTTCGGCCGGCGAGACGTCGGTGATTCTGATTCTCCTCGGCGGGCTCTACCTGGTGGCCCGCAACTTCATGGATTGGCGCATCACCGCGGCCATGCTGCTCAGCGCCTTCGTCTTGAGCGGAGTGTTTCACCTCTCCAATCCGGCGGCGTATCCGCACCCGCTGTTCATGCTCTTTTCCGGCGGCTTGATGCTGGGCGCGGTCTTCATGGCCACCGACATGGTGGGCTCTCCCGTGACTCCCCTCGGCGTCTGGATCTACGGCGGCGTGATGGGAGCACTAACCATCCTGATCCGCCTCCTCGGCGGTCTGCCGGAAGGCGTCATGTACGCCATCCTCATCGGCAATGCCGTATCCCCGATGATCGACAACCTGACGCAACCGCGTGTCTACGGGACGCAGAGGAAAACGGGGGCACGCGCATGAACCAGGCTGCGCCACAGAACATGCCTTCCAGCGCGAAGCTGATCCAGCTCATGGGGACGGTTTCGCTTGTATGCGGTTTGCTCATCGTGAGCACCCACCAGGCAACCCTCGCCCCCATTCGGGCAAACCAGGAAACCATCATGCGCCAGACGGTGGCGGAGTTGCTGCCCGGCGCGAACAAGCAGATCACCTACGGCGTCGATGGGTCGGGAAACCTGACCGTTCTGCAAGGCGTCGACGCCCCGGGGCCGAAGCTGTTTGCCGGCTACGACGCCTCCGGCAAGCTGATCGGTGTCGTGCTCGAAGGCGCCGATCGGGGCTACGCCGATGTCATCCGGGCCATGTACTCCTACTCATTGGAAAAACAGGCCATCATCGGTTTCAAGGTGACCGAACTCAAGGAAACCCCCGGCTTGGGCGACAAGATCGTCACCGATCCGAAGTTTCTGGCCAACTTCAAGGAGCTGGATGCGTCGCTCAAAAACCGCATTGTGACCGTCAAGAGCGGCACGAAGAAAAACAAATGGGAGATCGACGCCATCTCGGGCGCAACCATATCGTCGCGCGCCGTGGGACGTCTCATCGACAAGAGCGCGAAGGAAATGATTCCCATCATCCAGCGAAACCGGCAACGGATTGAGGGAGGCAACTGAGAATGGCACACGCACACGGCAACGCTCCCTCTCCTTCGGAAAGCATGGAAGCCTTCCTCAACGGGCTTTGGAAGCAGAATCCGGTCTTCGTGCAGGTCTTGGGCATGTGCCCCACCCTCGCCGTGACCAACAGCGCGCGCAACGCGGCGGCAATGGGATTGGCCACCATCTTCGTGCTGGTCTGCTCGAACACGCTCATCTCCCTTGTGAGAAAGCTGGTCCAGAAGCAGGTCCGCATCGCCACATATATCCTGATCATCGCTACCTTCGTCACCATGGTGGATTACATCATCAAAGCGGTCAGCGTCGATGTTTATAAAGCCCTCGGCCCGTTCATCGCACTCATTGTGGTCAACTGCATCATACTCGGACGGGCCGAGGCGTTCGCCAGCAAGAACTCCGTCGGCAAGTCGATCCTGGATGGACTCGGCATGGGCCTCGGATTCGCCATCGCGCTGTTCTGCCTGGGCGGTGTGCGGGAGATCCTCGGCGCGGGAACGCTCTTCGGCGTCAGCCTGTTCGGTCCGAATTTTCAGCCATGGGTCCTGTTCCTGCTCCCCTCGGGCGGGTTCTTCACCCTCGCCGGCTGGCTGCTGATTTTCACCTGGTGGAAGGAGCGTAAGAAGAGGATGGCGGAGGCACAGCAATGAACGAATCGTCGCTTGGAGCCATATTTCTCGACTCGCTGTTGATCAATAACTTCGTGCTCAGCGTGTTCCTCGGAATCTGCCCGTTCATCGGCGTCTCGAATAAGTTCGAAACGGCCTGGAGGATGGGGGTGTCGGTCATCTTCGTCATCCTCGTTTCGAGCGTGCTGGCCTTCGGCACCAATCTCCTGCTGATCAATTTTCACGCCGAATACCTGCGCATCATCACCTATATCGTCATCATCGCTTCCACCGTCCAACTGGTGGAGATGTTCATCAAGAAGACGAGTCCGGCCCTGTTCCGCGCCCTCGGCATTTACCTGCCGCTGATCACCACCAACTGCGCGGTGCTGGGCGTGGCGCTCTTCCAGACGGCGCGCAACTATTCCTTCGCCCAGAGCGTCGTCTTCGCGCTTGGATCGAGCATGGGATTCACTCTCGCGCTGGTCATTATGGCGATCATCCGCGAGCGCCTGGAACTCTCCGACATCCCCGGCACCGCCAAGGGGACCGCCTTGGTCCTGATGATTGCCGGAACCCTGTCGCTGGCGTTCATGGGCTTTGCCGGCATGGGCGGAGGAGGCTAATCATGATTTTGGAATTGATGAAAGCCGTAGTGGGCCTTCTCGGGCTGATGGCGTTGTGGTTTGCGGTGCAGTCCTACCTGCGCCGCCGCAACCGCCTACCCGTCGGCCACGACGTGCTGGAAGACATGGCCGAAGGCTGCGGCAACTGCGGCGAACACGGCAACTGTCAGAGGAAGGAGAAACACGCATGCCGGTAACGTTACCTGGGCCGGGCAAGGCCATTGTTCATCTGAGCGAATACGACATCAGCAATCCCTGCACGGTGAAGCTGGTCAAGACGGAGCGCATCACGCCCAAGACCGAGGCCGAAGTGCGCCATCTCGTCCTCGAACTGCCTGAAGGCGAGTTCGACTTCGTGGAAGGACAGAGCATTGGCGTGCTCGTGCCTGGTCCGCACGAGTTCGGCAACAAGTATCACTTCCGCCTCTACTCCATCGCCAGTTCCCGCAAAGGCGAAGGCGGCCAGTCGAATCATGTTTCCATCTGCGTCCGCCGCTGTTTCTACATCGACGAGATCAGCGGAGAGCGCTTCCCCGGCGTCGCCTCGAACTACCTTTGCGATGCGCAAGCCGGCGACCCCATTCGCATTGCCGGCCCTTACGGCGCCCATTTCACCATCCCCGCCGATCCGTCCGTCAACCTGCTCATGATCGGCACCGGAACCGGCATCGCTCCCTTCCGCGCCTTCGTTCGCCACATCTACGAAGAGCGCGGCGGATGGGAAGGCAAGGTCCGCCTCTTCTACGGCGCCCGCACCGGTATGGAGATGCTCTATCACAACGACATGAACAAGGACCTCGGCCTCTACTACAGCGAGAAGTCCTTCAAGGCGTTCGAGGCCGTCAGCCTTCGCCCCCATGTCGACCCCGAACCGACGCTCGACCGCCTGCTGGTGGAACAACAGTTCGAGGTGTGGGACATGATCAAGGACGACAACACCTATGTGTTCATCGCCGGTCTGAAGGACGCCATCGACAAGTTCGAAAAGGCGATGTCGGTCATGGCCGGCTCCAAGGATGCATGGCTGAAACGCAAAAACGAATTGCTCGCGTCCGGCAAGCTCTCGGAACTGATCTATTGACCCGTAATCGGCGCCGCCTGTAACGAAACAGCCGTGGAAATCGTATAGTCTTACACTATGCAACCACGAAACCTGTTGGCGCTCACCCTGTTGCTGATTCTTTCCACCGCCCTGATGGCGGCGGATGTTACCGGTAAGTGGACGGCCCAAGTCCCCGGTCGCGACGGAACTCCGCGCGAGCAGACTTTTCAACTCAAAGCCGACGGCGACAAACTCACCGGCACCGTCGATAGCGGCCGCGGCGAACCCGCGCCGATTGCCGACGGCAAAATCAGTGGCGATTCCGTCAGCTTCACCCTGACCCGCGAATTCGGCGGCAATACCATGAAGTGGACCTACTCCGGAACCGTATCCGGCAGCGAAATCAAATTCAAGCGTACCGGCGGCCAGGGCGAACCCCGCGAGTTCACCGCAAAGAAGGCCCAATAGCGTTGCACCGCCGCCATTTCCTTGCCCTCGGGGCGTTGCCGCTTCGCGCGGCCGCGCCTCCGCTCAAGTTCGCACACCGCCATGCCGCCATGATGCGCGAGCCGGACCTCAGTGTGTTCGAACTCGCCCGAAGCATCGGCGGGTTACAGGGCGTGGAACTGCAAGTCCGCTGGAAGTCCTACAACCTCTGGGACAAGCCGACGCTGCTGGCGACCAAGCGCGAAGCGTTTCGCTGGGGCGTTTCCATCCCTTCACTCGCCGGGATTTGGGGACCCGGCGCATCGTTGGTCGCGAATCCGGAAGAGAGCCTCCGCCGGTCGATTGCCGCGGCCGAGTTCCTCGGAGCGTCAGTGGTGCTGGTGGCCGCTTTTCGCGACCGTTGCCCCAGCATGACCGAGGAAAGCTCCTACGGCCCGGTCGTCAGCCACCTCCGGAACGTCGCCCCCGCGGCCGCCGATGCCGGAGTCGTGCTCGGACTCGAAACTTCGCTCAGCCCCGCCGGCAACCGTAAGTTGGTGGATCTCGTCGGCCATCCCGCCGTCCAGGTTTATTACGATGTCCACAACTTCGAGTTCTACCAGCACAAGGGACAATCCGTCCCCGGCATTGCCACCGTCGGCAAAGAGCGCATCTGCGCCGTGCACCTGAAGAACGAGCAGAAGCTGCTCTCCGAACCCGGCCTTGTCGATTGGACAGCCGCTGTGCAGGCGCTCAAGACGATGCAATACGACGGCTGGTACATTTTCGAAACCTCACACACCAGCCCCGGCCAGTGCATCGAGGCCACGCAGAAGAACATTGAGTTCGTCCGCCGCGTTCACACTTCCAGCCACTGACCGGATTCAGCCGATACTGACACCGCATCCAGCAACCGCTGTACCGCCGCCCCATCCTCGAAGTTCGCATGAAACGGTGCGCCGTCCGCCGCGGCCCGCAGAAACTCGGCCAGCGTGGCGATGAACGTATGCTCGTAGCCGATGATGTGCCCCGGTTTCCAGAACTCCGAACCCGTCAGAATATCGCGCAATCCCTGTTGCTCGTCGCCTTCGGTCGCATCCAGAAACTCCAGGTGATTGAGCCGCTCCAGGTTGAATCGCAGCATCCCCTTCGAGCCATGGATCTCGAACGCGTTGCGGTTGCGGCACCCGATGGCGAAGCGCGAAGCTTCAAAAGTCCCGATGCTGCCGTTGGCGAAACGAGCCATCCCCATCACCGCATCATCCACCCGCCGGCCGGGCGTGAACGTGTGCATCGCCGAACTGAGCGATGCAATCGGCCCGTTCAACCACAGCGCCAGATCCAGCAAGTGGGATAGCAAATCGCCCGCCGCCCCCGACCCGGCGTGAGCGGGATCCATCCTCCACACATGGGCGCGCGACGGATCCGGTCCCCATTGCTGCAAATACGTCGCCCGGTAGTGGTAAATCTCCCCAAGCCGTCCTTCCTTGAGCCAGCGATGCGCCAGCGCGACCGCCGGCACACGGCGGTAGTTGAACCACACCAGATTCGGCGCCTGCCGTGCCGCGGCCGCCATCGCATCGGCCTCGGCGGCGTTCATCGCCAAAGGCTTCTCGCAAAGCACCATCTTGCCCGCCTCTGCCGCCGCAATGGCCACCTCGGCGTGCATGTGATTGGGCAGACAAATATCCACAGCGTCGATATCGGAACGGTCGATGGCCGTGCGCCAGTCCGTGGACGTGGACTCCCAACCCCATCGCGCAGCCATTGGCTCCAGCGCCGCTTCGTCCCGCCCGCAAACCAGCGCACACCGAATGCGGTACGGAATATCGAAAAAGTGCGATACCTGGCGCCAGGCGTTCGAGTGCGCCTTCCCCATGAATCCCTGGCCGAGCATGGCCACGCGAAGTTCACGCATTCTGGTGAGCCCTCCTGCTGAGCGTATCGAGAAGCACTACCCCCGCCAGCGGCATCAGCGCCGCCAGCAGGAAAACCGGAGTGTAGGAAACATGGTCCACCAAACGGCCCGTCAGCAATGGAAACAGCATCCCGCTCAAGCCTCCAGCAACGCCCGTCAAACCGGTAACGCGCGATACCGAGGCCTCCGGCGTAAGATCCGAAATCCGCGCGAAGAAATTCGCCGAAAGGCATGTGTGGCCCAGCAGCACAAGGCAGATCGCCGCGATGGCGAACGCCGCCGAACCCGCATGCGGCACAGCGAAGCTGAGCAGACAGAGGGCGGACCCGCCGTACATCGTGATGCGCCTCGCACGGTCGAGACCCGTTCCCCGCCGCATCAGCCATCCCGAAAGCCACCCGCCGCCGATGTTGCCGATATCGCCGAACAGGAATGGAATCCACGCGAACAACCCGATCGCCTGCAGACTCAGCCCCCGCTCCCGAAACAGATACTCCGGAGTCCAATACCAGTAAAACTGCACCACCGGCCCAATCAGCAGCCGGCACAGAATCAGTCCCCAGACTTCCCGCCGCCGCAACAACGCCGCGTTGCCTTCAGAGCCCGCCGCGGCGGACACAACCGCGGCACTGGCCGGATACAACAGGCGCCAGCAAACCACCCACACAAACCCAAGTGCCGCCGGAACCAGAAACCCGCTCTGCCATCCGAACCGCAGCGTCAGAAATACCAGCGACGGCGGCGCGATCATCGCGCCGATCATGCTGCCGGCATTGAACACGCCCACCGCGAACGCGCGTTCCGTGGCCGGGAACTGCTGCGAAACCACCTTCATCGCCGAAGAGAAATTCGCGCTTTCTCCCGTTCCCAGCCAGAAGCGCAGCGCCGCAAAGTGCCACATCGCCCGTCCCAGCGAATGCAGCCCCGTTGCCAGCGACCACCATGCCACGGCGAACGAAAGCGTAAACCGGGCCCCCCGCCGGTCCGCCAGCCACCCCATCGGAAACTCACCCGTCATCATCCCCAGTTGAAAGCACGCCACCACAATCCCATAATCGGTGTTCGTCAATTGAAACTGATTGCGGAGAATCGGCGCAAGGACAGACAGCGCTTGCCGGTCGACGAAATTGATGATCGTCACCGCCAGCAACAGGGCCAGCGTCACCCAGCGTGAAGGAACGGCCACAGGGTTACACAGCGCCCGGGAATTTGTACTTCACTGCGGCGATCGTCTCGCCCACCACTTCAATGTTCCGCAAGTCCGCTGTGCCGATGCCCAGCCCTTCGGCCAGCAGAAGCGTGTTGTCGCACTTCTGGAAAGGCGCTACGCCCTTCGCGGCGCGCGGATCGTAACCCATCACCGCCGTCCCCACCGTGTCCGTCGTGACCGCGTTCGTGCCGAGGATCATTACGCCGGGTTTCGCTAATCCCAGCTCCCCGCGAATCCAGGGCCCTTCTCCTCCGGTCATCGTTTCCACGCCGTCGATGAACGCAATGTCGATCGGCCGGGCCGCCACCAACTCCGCCGTAATCCGCGGCATGCGATATGTGGGCTCACGGCTTGAAGATGCATCGCGTTCCGGCAGCGCGTTGCCCGCCGGCTGGCGCTTCCCGAAATGGCAGGTGTTCGCCCGCCCTTTCGTCGGGTTCTCGTTCGGCTCCTTCTCTCCTGCGTCATCTCCATAAATCGAGGCCGGCGTGATGCCGAAAATATTCTTCATCGACAGCGTCACACCGCAGGTCTCGTGATTCTTCAGCTTCGCCATCGACACAAAGACATCCGTGTCGTGGTAGCTGTGATTCAGATCGTAGGCTGGAAAAATCAGTCCACCGCCGGGCGTCCGGAAGCGGTGATACTGCTTGCCCTTGCCCAGCGCGTTCGTATTCTCGAACTCGATGTTCGGCGCCGCCGCCAGCAACTGCCGCACATTCCAGCCCGAATCGAGCAGGTATTCTTCCAGCGGCCCCGATGTCGCCCAGGCGCTCTCCGTGAATCGAATCCGCTTCGCCCCCGCCCGGTGCAACACGTACGCCATTGCCGACACCGTCTTGGGATGCGAATAGTGCGTCAATCCCAAAGCCTTGCCCCGAAACCGCAACCCCGGGCTTCCCGTGAGATTCAACTTCACCGTGACCGTTTTGTTCTTCACCAGCCGGCCCGCTCCGCCAATCTGGTCAAACATCCGCGTCAGGACAGCAACTAGATCCTCTTCATAGGCGGCCACCTTCGCCAGCGCCACGGGAGCGGTGGGAAGGCCCGGAGCGCCAAGCGCGGGCGTCGCGCAGGCAAGCGAAAGAAGCTCGCGTCGGGTCATACCCGCTATGGTATCCGACTTTGCCCGTAAGCCAGAATCGTCAACAGCACCATCTGTGGACCTTTGAAGGCATCCGCCGGTTCAAACCATTCGTCCAGCGAGTGCGCGTTGTTGCCTCGTCCGCCTCCGCCCAGCGTCACCGCCGGGATGCCGAGGCTGATCGGCAAATTCGAATCCGTCGAACTGTAGCCGAGCGAGGGCGTGTGGCCTGTTGCCTTCGATGCCCACATAGCGGCGCGTACCAGCGCATTGTCCGCCGCCGTCTGCCCTCCGGGCCGGTGGCTCACCAGCTTGTGTTCCTCCTTCACCGCCACCCCCGATGCCTTACGCAACGCGTTTTCCTCCGCCACGCCCAGCCGCACCGACTCGAGGAACTTCAGTTCCAGCTTGTCCAACTCGCCGGGATCTTCCGATCGCAAATCCACCTCCAAGGTGGCCTCCTCCGCAATCGCATTGATCGTCGTGCCGCCCGTGAACTTGCCGACATTGTACGTGGTCTTCGGCTTGGCGGGCACCGGCAGTACGGCCAGCTTCGACACAATCAGCGCCGCCGCATGCACCGCGCTGGGGCGTCCGAAGTTGCCATAGCTGTGGCCGCCCGGTCCCCGCAGCGTGACGCGGTATCGCTTCACGCCCGTGCCTCCGTTTACGATCCGCGCCGGCGAAGTTCCGTCGATCGAGATAAACGAATCCAGTTTGGCCTTGTGCGGGCTTTGACCGAAAAGATACCGGACGCCGTTCAGATCGCCCAGCCCTTCTTCCCCTACATTGGCCACAAACAACAGCGTCTTCCCGGTTTCGATGGCGGCATCGTTCAACGCCTCGACAATCGCCAGCAGCGCGGCCAAGCCCCGGCTGTCGTCGCCTATACCGGGAGCAAACCAGCGGCTCCCTTCCTTGCGCACCTTGGTATTGACCCCGGGGGCAAAAGAAATATCGAGATGAGCGGCCACAACCAGCGCCTTCGAGGACTTGCCCGGACGCCACCCGAGCACGTTGCCCTGCTTGTCGATTTCCACATCCTTCAGCCCTACGCGGCGGAACTCTTTCTCCATGTATCGCGCCCGCTCGGCTTCATGAAACGTCGGCGCGGGAATCTCCGCAATCCGAATTTGGCTCGCCAGGTGATCTTCGTGATGGGCCCGCAGATAATCCAGAGCCTTCCGCACCTCGGGTCTTTGCAGCACGGTGTCTTGCGCCAACAGCGGCAGCGTCAACAAGAGCAGGAGCGCCATCATCCTTCCGATTCTAGCCGCTTTGCCACAGAGTCCGTTCCTATAATGGAGATGTCCGTTTCGCAAGAGGTCACTATGTCTCCCATCCTTCGCTGCTTTGCGCTCGCTTTCCTTTCCCTGCCCTTGTTCGGCCAGGTGACAGGCACAGTGCTCGGTTCCGTCCTCGATGAAAGCAATGCCGCTGTCCCCAGCGCTGCCGTTACCGTGACCAACACCGGTACGAACGAGTCGCGTCAAACCAGCACCGACGCCACCGGCAACTACATCGTGACCGCGCTGCCGGTAGGCCAGTACCGTGTCGAGGTCCGTGCGCAAGGCTTCAAAGCATTCGTCGCCACCGGCATCACCCTCGAGGTGAATCAGAACATTCGCATCGACGCGAAACTGACCGTCGGAGCCGTCGTCGAATCCGTGGAAGTCACCACCGACGCTGCTCAGGTGGACACCTATCAGACCCAGTTAGGCACCGTCGTCGATACCAACCGCGTCAATGACCTGCCGCTCAATGGCCGCAATGTCTATGACCTCGCTATCACTCTGCCAGGCGTATCGAACACCAACTTCAACACTGTCTCCAACTCCGGCGGCGCCTTCCTCAACGTCAACGGCAGCCGTACCCGGCAAAGCACCTTCATGCTCGACGGCGCCTTCAATAACGATCTATGGCGCAACAGCGGCAATACGTCCCCCAACCCCGATGCAGTTCAGGAATTCCGCCTCATCACCAGCAACTTCAACGCCGAATTCGGACGCTCCCCCGGCGCCGTATTCAATGTCGTTCTCAAGTCCGGCACTAACGCACTCCACGGCAGCCTGTTCGAGTTCCTTCGCAACGACAAACTGAACGCGCGCCCCTTCTTTCAGCCGTCGGTGCCGCAACTGCGGCAGAACCAGTACGGCTTCTCCCTCGGCGGCCCCGTCATCAAGAACAAAACGTTCTTCTTCGGATCGTTCCAGGGATTGAAGGTCCGCAGTATCGCCTTCATCAACAACGTCGCCACGCCCACCGCCGCGGAACGCGCCGGTGATTTCTCCGCCGCCGTCGCCAACCAGCGGCCCGTCGATCCACTCTCTAACAACACCGCCTTCCCCAACGCCCGTATTCCCACCAGCCGCATCGATCCCGTGGCAAAGACCATCATGGATCGCTATGTCCCTCTCCCCAACACGCCCGACAACCGCCTGCAATCCACCGGATCGAGCAAAGACGACGAGAATCAGTACCTGGTCAAAGTCGACCACATGCTGAACTCCAGGCAAAAGGTCTACGGCAGCTACTTCTGGATCAACGGCGGCAGCTATCAACCCTTCCCGTCCAGCACCCAGGTTCCCAACTACGCCAACAACACCACCCAGTACCGGCAGCGGAACGTCGTCGCCAGCCACGATTGGATCCTCAGCCCCACCGTCCTCAATCAAGCGCAGTTCACCTGGAGCAAGCGCGATACGCCCATCGTCGATGAATTCACCCATAGCTGGAACGACTACGGCAGCAAGGTCACTCTCGGCGCGTTGCCCGCGCGTCCGCCGCAGCTCTTCATCAATGGACGCTGGCAAATGGGCACCTTCGGAGGCAACGGCCAGTTGCAGCAATCCTTCAGCGCCTCCGATACACTCTCGGCCACTCGCGGTAAGCACGCGCTGAAGGGCGGCGTCTGGTTCCTCTACGGCAAGTTCGATGAGATCGGCAATTGGCTCGGCGCCGGACAGGTCCGCTTCACCGGCAACTTCACCCGCAACACGCTGACCGATTTCATGCTCGGTAACGCCGCCAGTTTCCGGCAGAATAACGGACTGTCCCGCATCTTCCGCTCCACGGCTGTCCATGGGTTTGCCCAGGACGACTGGCGCATCACCCCCCGGCTCACTCTCAACCTGGGCCTGCGTTACGAACTCAACAAGCCGATGGTCAGCACCACCGACGAACTCGCCACCTTCCGCTTCAATCAGCAGTCCACCACCATTCCGCGAGCCCCTTTAGGCCAGCTTTTCTACGGCGACGAAGGCATTCCGCGCGGCATGGCGAAGACCGACGGCAACAATATCGCCCCTCGCGTCGGCATTGCCTTCGATCCAACCGGAAAAGGGCGCACCGCCATCCGCGCAGGCTATGGCGTGTTCTACGCCATTTCCTTTGCCAACGTGACCTCCAATCTGCAAGGACAGCCGTTCCTTATCGACGTCACCGTATTCGGCACCCCCAATCTCGTCGACCCTTGGTCGCAGGTGCCGGGCGGCAGCCCGTTCCCCTACAAGCTCGATCTGGCCAATCCCCGTTTCTCGCTTCCTCTCACCACCAACTACTACGATGAGGATGCCGTCACGCCCTACGTGCAACATTACAGCGTCGCCCTCGAGCAGCAACTCACCTCCACGCTTACCGTACAAGGTGCCTACGTCGGTAACACCTCGCGCAAGATGTTTTTCCAGCGCGATGCCAACGCGCCCATCTACACTCCCGGACGCTCCACCGCCGGCAATGTCAACAACCGGCGCCCCTACCTGCCCGGAACATTCGCGCAAATCGCCCACACCGGCACGGGCTCCAATGCTCACTACGATTCGCTCCAAATCTCCTTCCGCCAACGGATGACCCGCGGCTTCACCCTCAACGGCGCCTACACGTTCTCCAAATCCATCGACGAGATTCAGGACGATATCTTCAACCCCACCGCCGTTGCCCTGGTCGATTCCAACAACCGGCGTCTCGACCGCGGCGCTTCGGGCTTTAACGCTCCGCACGTCCTGGTGCTCAGCTATCTATGGGATCTGCCCCGTACCCAACGCTACGGATGGGTGGGCAAGCAGGTGGTCAACGGATGGCAATTGAGCGGCATCACCCGCTTCGATAGTGGCAATCCTTTCACCATCACTTCCGGCACCGACACCAACCTCGACGGCAACGCCAACGATCGCGCCGATCTCGTCGGCAATCCTGTGATCGGCGGCAGCCGCACTCGCGACCAATGGCTCAATGAGTACTTCAACAAGGCTGCCTTTGCCCGTCCCGCCGAAGGCTCTCCCGGCAATGCCGGACGCAGCATCCTCTACGGACCCGGCGCGGCCACCTGGAATCTCTCCGCCTTCAAGAACTTCGAACTTCGGGAGTCGCACCGCCTCCAATTCCGCTCCGAGTTCTTCGGAGCCTTCAATCACCCGAACTTCGGCAATCCCAACGCGGCTCTCAATAACGCAAACTTTGGCCGCATCCTCGGTGCCGGCGGCGCCCGCGTGGTTCAGTTTGCACTCAAGTATCTCTTCTAAATCAACCACTTGCCGGTGGATTCAAAGCCCCAGGCACCTCACCCTATAAAGAAAATCTATCGGCCAAACGGTTGTCAGCGGGGGTGCCTTCCACCGACAATTGAAGAATCGAGGCAGCGCGGGACAGAATTTAGCTCCTGGCCTCCCCGGTACCACGTTCGTAGATGTCCGATCGGACAGGCACCGCTAACGCCCAACTTAAAGGATTCGAATGAGCAACGAAACGCAAAACTTCCTACGGCTTTCATACGCCGAACTCGAAGAACTGAACCTGCATGCCAAAGAACAGCGCATGAAGCGGGTTCCCACGCACCAGATCCAGGAGGAACGCCTAAAGTACCTCACCGACGAAAAGCGGATCAAAGCCGTTACCGTGCTCTTCAGCGACCTCGAAGGCCGGCTGCACATGCTGGACTATGACAAGAAGTTCCTGGTCAAAAGCTGGGACAACCTCACCTTCGACGGATCCTCTATCCGCGGCTTCACGGCGCAGCGCGAAAGCGATCTCCGCTTGGGCATCGACTGGTCTGCTTTCTATTGGGGACCGTCCGACATCTTTGGACCGGGCAAGGTGCTGGTATTCGGCGAAGTCATCGACAAGGATGGCAAGGCCTACGGCGCCGACATGCGCGCCGTGCTCAAGAGCTATGCCAACGACGTTCACGCCCAGAAGGGTTTCACCCTCAACGCCGCCAATGAAATCGAGGGCTTCCTCTTCAAGGGCACCGACGCCGAGCGCCACTACCACGAGACCAACAAGTTCGAGTATGTCAGCTCGGGTGGCTATTATCACTCACTGCCCGGCGACCAACTGCGTCTCTTCATCGATTCCTCCTCCGAAGTCCAGCGTGCCATGGGCTTCCAGAACGAGAAGGATCACCCTGAAGTCGCCCCCTCGCAGTTCGAGATCAACTACAGCTATTCGGAAGTCGTCGCCGCCGCCGACCAGATCCAGTTGTACAAACTGATCTGCCGCCAGATCGCCACTAAGATGGGTCTGACCGCATCGTTCCTGCCAAAGCCTATCGTCGGCGTCAACGGCAGCGGCATGCACACCAACGTGTCCATCACCAAGGATGGCGCGAACCTGTTCTGGGATCCCAATGGCCTCGAGAAAATGAGCGGCTTTGCCTGGGAATTCGTCGATCGCATCCTCACCCACGGCAACGACATTTGCCTCATGCTCAATGCCAGCGTCAACTCCTACCGCCGGCTCGATCCTCACTTTGAGGCGCCCAACCAGATTAAGGCATCGGCCACCGATCGCGGTTCGATGATCCGCATTCCCATCGGCAACTCCCGCAGCGCGCGCGTCGAAGTCCGCTCCGTCGGCCCCGACGCCAACCCCTACATGGTGTTGTTCAGCGTCTTCAAGACCGGCTTGGACGGCGACACCGCGGAGATTGACAACCTGCGCGACGCCCAACGCTACCTGCCCGACAATATCTACGACGCCATCGAGAACTTCAAGGCCGCCGATTGGACCACCAAGCTCGTCGGCGAGGACGTCAAGGGCCGTTACATCGACCTCAAGAAAGCGGCGGCAGACCGCTGCCCGCGCGCTTTGGGCACTGTGGTGAAATCGCCTGAAGTGCAGTTCCACCACGAAGTCTACACGCAGTATCTTTGGAACATGTTCTAAGACTCCGCTACAACCCGTTGGAATACAAGAAAAGGACCAGCCTTCGCCAGGGCTGGTCCTTTTTTTTCGTCTCAAAAAACATCCGTGTTAGTCCGTGTTCAGTGTTAGCTACCGGAAGGCAACCGTCCGCATCGTCGAATCCGCGTAGCCGATCGTTCCCCAGTCGATCCCCGGAGCGTTGAACGGCTGGTTGGGCTCGCCGTTCGTCACCGAGAAGTTGATCAGCGACTGCGGCTCATCCGAACTCGAAGCCGGCAGCTTGCTCAGCAGTAGCGCCGGAATGGTGAGCGTCCCTTTGTCCGCCCGCTCCGCGCACAGGATCACACCTGCGGCCGACGGACGTGTGTTCGTGGCCGACATTGCCATTACCGTCACAATGCGGCTGCGGTCCCCTGTCTCCCAGTCGATCTTCAGATCGCTCGAACGTTGCACGCAACGCACCTCTCCGCACTCGCTGCCGATCCGATCCGCGTTGGTCCAACTCAGAGGCGCCGGCACCTTGACCTGAGCGCTGAAACTGCCCACGTCTTCTCCCCCGGTCCCGGTGACCGTATACGTGCCGGGTTCGAAGAACAGCCCTCCGGGA
>JAEUQG010000298.1 GCA_016789755.1 Bryobacterales bacterium | reverse complement strand
AATCCCGTCACACGCAAGAAGTTCGGATTAATGATGGAGGCCCTCGACAGCCTCCGGCAAAACGAGATCTACCTCGTCACCGGCGGCTCTCCCAACTACGCTCTATGGGGCGAGTTGATGTCAACCCGAGCCATCTACTGCGGCGCGGCAGGAGCCGTGCTCAACGGATACACTCGCGACATGCGCGGCATTCTCAAACTCCAGTTTCCGGTGTTCTGCTTCGGCTCCTATGCGCAGGATCAGGAACCGCGCGGAAAAGTGGTCGATTACCGCGTTTCCGTGCAAGTAGGCCAAGCCATAGTCCACCCCGGCGATATCCTCTTCGGCGATTGCGACGGCGTGTGCGTCATCCCCCGCAAGGCCGAAGCCGATGTGTTCCGCGCCGCTTTGGAAAAGGCCCGCGGCGAAAAGCATGTTCAGAAGGAAATCGCAGCCGGCATGCCGGCCAGGACTGCCTTCGAAAAATACGGGATTCTCTAGGGAGGAGGTTCACCATGCAACTGGAGGGTAAGGCCGCACTGGTTACAGGAGCGGCTTCCGGGCTGGGCACGGCATCGGCACGCATGTTGGCTCAAGCCGGTGTGCGCGTGCTGATGGTTGACCGCAGCGAAACACCGCCACTCGACGGCGCACTCTTCATTGCCGCCGACGTCACCAACCCGCATGCCATGGAGGCGGCCGTCGACACCGCCCTCTCTGCGTTCGGCGCCCTCCACATCCTGATCCATTGCGCCGGTATCGGGCACCCGATGCGCGTGCTCGGCAAGGATGGAGCAGCCATGCCGCTCGATTCCTTTGCCCGCGTCGTCCAAGTCAATCTGATCGGCACCTACAACACCGTTCGACTCTGCGCCGCCGCCATGAATCGGAATACATCCGCGAACCAGGAAAAGGGCGTAATCGTCCTCACCGCTTCCATTGCCGCCTTCGATGGGCAGATCGGACAAGCTTCCTATGCAGCTTCGAAAGGGGGAGTCGTCGGCATGACGCTGCCCCTGGCCCGCGATTTGGCGCGTCACGGCATCCGGGTAGCTACCATTGCCCCAGGGATCTTCGACACACCCATGCTGGCAGGACTCAGCGATGAAGTCCGCGCTTCACTCGGCGCTCAGGTCCCCTATCCCCCGCGCCTCGGCCGCCCGGAAGAGTATGCCCAAATGGCCCGCTCCATCATCGAGAACGAAATGCTTAACGGAGAGGTGATCCGGCTGGATGGAGCCCTTCGGATGGCGCCGCGTTAGCGACCCGCTCCGCATTGTAATTGACCGTCGCCCGCCACAGCAGGAAGAGGTAGAGAAAGTAGCTACTTACCAGCAGGAAGTTCCCCAGCGGGACCAACCCTTGGGCCATTTGGCGTAGGGAATGCCCGATGGCGCTCGCCGCCAGCAGTAAACCCACCGCCCCGGTGATCATCAGCCGGCTTCGCTCCGGAGTCCTCAACAGTGTCGTCCACAGGGCCAGATTCAGAATCATCGAGCCGAAACTGAAGTTCCTTACCATCTGCGTCATCCACAAATTCATCCGCGGGTGATATGCCCCCCACGTAGCGAACGCCACAAACAGCATCCCACCCCCAATCAGATAGAACACACGCCGCCGCGCCTTCGGACCCGATAACCCTTGCGTCAGCAAGTGCACCTGCATGGCGAAGATCATCAGGTATTGCAGCGTATCGCAAATCCAAAACACTCGCGAGGCATGTGGCGTCCAATGATTCACCCCGGACATCGCCGACATCGATGCCACCGTCCCCAGAAAATTCGTCACCATCAACGCCATCAAGAAAGGATAAGTTCGAAATGCGCCGCGTAACAGCCCTGCGATAATTGCGAGTTGCAGCAGAATCCCCACTACCGCCAACATCCATGAAAGAACAGCCATTTGCCTGTAGAACTCATCGGCAAAAATCAGTTCTTCCGTGATAGTGGCTCGTCGAGAACCCCTCGAACCGTCTGCAATAACGACTGCAATGTGAACGGCTTCTGCAGAAATCCTTCCCCAGCCGGGAGAATCCCTGAGACCAGATCCGGGTCATCCATGTAACCCGAAATATAGAGTGTACGTACCCCTGTCCTCGTTTTCCGAACCCGCGCCGCCATCTCCGGCCCCCGCATTCCAGGCAACATCACATCCGTCAGTACCAAACCAATCGCACCCTCATACTCCTCAGCCGTCCGCACCCCCTCCTCCCCCGATTCCGCAACCAGAACCCCGTAGCCGCTGCGCGACAGCACACGAGCCACCAGATTGCGGATACTCTCCTCATCATCCACCACCAGGATCGTCTCCAACCGCGCGCTGGCCGTATCCGCCGGCGCCTCTACCGGGGCCGCAACAGCAGCGGGCGGGCGCACAGGTTCCGGCAGTCTCGCCAACGGGAAGAAAACCACAAACTCCGCATCCCCACAAGAAAGCGTTTCCAACGTTACCCAGCCCCCCATTTGCCGGATCTGCGCGTAGCACGGAGCCAGTCCGATCGACGCCGCCTTCTCAGCCTCCGAATAGAACGGATGGCACCACTGCTGCAACAACTTGGGAGTGGGCGATGCAATCGGACCCAAGCGCAAGGCCGCAAACTGCCCTCTCGGCAGGCCATCCGCCAAGTCAGCCACCACCGTCCGTTCCTCGGTTTGAATGTACCCCTGCGCGTGTTCGGCAAGCCTGGCTCTGACAAACTCCACCAGCGCCTGCAAGCACGGCTCGAATCGCACAGGGTCTAGCAACGCCCCAATCGGTGCAGCCGCCCCCCGCAGTTCCATCTCCGTGCCAAAACCGCGCAATGTTTCCCGCAGATCGACGGGCCGCGGGTAGGACGTCGCTGGCCGGCCGAACTGCAGCAACTGTGCCGTCGACAGAATCCCCCGCTCCGCCGCCTTCTGGATCGCCTCCAAACCGGACGAAACCTCCTCATCTCCGCCCGCCCGTTCCGCCATGACTTCCGCGTAACCCGTGACGATCATCCACAGATTATTGAATTCGTGCGCCACCTGCTGCGCCAGCCGCATGGTTGCTTCCATCTCCGCATGCTGCACTGCCTGGGTACGCCGTCTCCGCGCTTCCGTCTCATCCACAGTGATGACTTCCAACCCCACCACGTTGCCCTCTTCCAATACCGGGTGAATGCGGTCCGCCAGCCACCGGTTCTCCCGTTTCGCGCTACGATACTCCACCATCGCCTCGGCTCCCGATTCGATGGCCGCCTCATACACCCATGCGACTCTCGATGCATCGGCCGGATGCACACGATCCGTCCATTGCGACGAAGTCTCAGCCAGAAACGAAGAGGCGGCACCGTTGGCAAACGCTACCTCCCCGGTGCGCGGATCGCTCTGCCATGCCGCTGCGCCTAAGGCATCCAGCAACCTGGCTGCGGGCGAAACTACCGTGTCCGGCTCTTCGATAACGACAATCGCCTCTTGTGGCCGGTCCTGGTAGGCGTCCCACAGCGGGATGACCGTCAGGCGGCACACTTTCTTCCCCTTATCCGCGCCAGTCATCGTGAACCGCATTCCGGGCTCCGGCGAGTTCGTCTCGAAGGCGCTCAGTATGCGCTCGCGTACCTCCGGCGCCGCGATGAGGTCATCCAGACGCTTGTCGCCCAGTTCCTCGTGCTTCAGTTGAAAAGCCAGCCGGAACGCCCGGTTCACCATCGCCACATGCAGTTCCCGCGACACAACCGCCACGGGAATCGGCAGGCTCGTTAGAATCTCCTGGTAGTAGCGCCGGTCGTTCTCGACAAGGGTAAGCAGCCGCGCTACTTCCCTGGCTTTCCAATGATCGAGATCGATGCGTTCCAAAATCGAGACACTCCGGGCAGAGGCGCAGCCTGAAGGCCGCGGATATCTCCGCTCTGAATCGAGTGTCGCCTGCGGGACAAGTTCTAACAATAGCGCTGGAAGTTAGGTTGGTTTTAGTACCCTGCTGCTAATGGAGACGGCCAAAGTTCCATGACCTTGACTGTCCGGCGCCTCCTCACCGCGAAGGTTTTTCTTCAATCCGGTACAAGTGTGTACGCGTCCTCACAAAGAACGCTTTCCCTACAATCGCCGGCGAGGCCAGGAAGCCTTCCTCCAGTTTGCTCTCCCCGAGTTGCTCGAACACCCGCCCCGGCTTCAACACGGTAGTCTTGCCGTCTTCACTAAAAAACCAGAGCTTACCGTCCGCATACACCGGTGACGCCGAATACTCGCCGCCGATCCGCTGCTGCCATACCTGTTCGCCTGTCTTGGCATCGATGCAACTGGCAATACCCGTATCGCCGATCATGTAGATCAAATCGTCCACCAGCAGGATGGACGGCTTGTTCGATACCCCTCGTTTCACACGCCATGCGACGTGAGTATCGGTGATCAACCCGGCGCCACCCATCTTGACCGCCAGCAACTGGCCGGCCGAAAACCCGGTCGGAAAGAAGATCATCCCATGCCCCACCACCGGACGGGTGCTCGCCGAATGCTGCGCCCGTTCCTCCACCCGCCACAGTTCCTTTCCGGTCATCGGGTCGTAGGAGTAGGCTGCCTTCGCCCCCAGGCTGATCATCTCCCACCGCCCGTTGATCCGCACCACATGAGGTGTGGCATACGCCTTGCGCAAATCTCCTTCCGCCGCCGGCTTTCCATTCTTGTCCAGATCCTGAAAGTCGATCGACCGGTTCGTTTGCCAGACCGTCCGCCCGGTCCGCTTATCCAGCGCCACCACGAACTGCTTATCGCTTCCGTCGAAATGCATCAGAAGCAGATTGCGGAAGATCACCGGCGACGATCCGGCGCCGCGAAAGTGATTGCATTCGATGTCCCGCCGCTGCCACACTACGCGGAACGTCTTCGTATCGATGGCAGCCGTCCCTGCCGCCCCGAAGGTGATGTACACCCTGCCCGCCTCGATCGCAGGCGTAGGCGAAGCGTGCGTGTTGAAGGCATGCGCGAACTGCGGCTCGGCGACATCGAACAGCTTCCATTCCTTGACGATCTTGCCCGTGTCGCGGTCCACGCAAAACACGAACAACTCCCGGCCATCCTTGGTCGCCGATGTCAGCCAGACCTGCTTCCCGTAAACAACCGGCGATGACCAGCCACGGTCATGAATCGGCGTCTTCCACACCACGTTCTTCGTTTCGCTCCAATCCGCCGGCAGCCCGCGAGCATCGGAATGTCCAGTCCCCTCCGGCCCGCGGAACTGTGGCCAGTGATCGGCGCCGTGAAGCGCGGGCAGCAGAAAGATCGGCAAAGCAATCCAGAGGGTCATCGTCATCTTTACGGGATTATCTCACTTGCACCCGGGCGTATCCACGCGATAGTCCGCTCCGCGCGTTTCCGCATATATCAGGAGGCGCCATCGTTCCCTGAACATCCGGGGTTCGCCTCGTTAGTTCCGCCTCCGGATGGATGGCGCCCATCCCAGCATCCGCGGCATCAGATGGCGGTCCATTAGCAGCACCAATCCGGTCACCGCCACCGCACCCATCGCCCAGCGCAGCGCCGCGGCAATCGTCGCCGCATCCCACACAGGCCACTCGAACGAATACATCCGCAGTGCCTCGAAACGCTCCGCCGTCCAGTGCCACCCTGTGTGAGCGACAAATGCGGAAAGCAGAATCGCGATCATCCGCTCCGCGCCGCTATAGCGCATCAGGGCCGCAACCGCCGGCGTCAGCAGGATCACTACCAGTAACTGCCCTAACTCCACTCCGGCGTTGAAACTGAGCAGCGACACCAGCAGATGATTGCCCGCAAACTGCAAGCTGTCCCGCAGCGCGAAGGAAAAACCGAAACCATGAATCAGTCCGAAGAAAAACGCCACCATCCATCTCCCGTGCGCCGCTCTCCCTGATCGCACAATGTTCTCCAGCGCCATATAAACAATGGAAAGAGCGATGAGCATTTCCACTGAAGCCGGAAACCAAAGCACTCCCGGCGCCCATCCGAATGCCGAAGCGATCAACGTGACCGAATGCGCCACCGCGAAAGCCGTCACCACAGTAGCCAGCGGCCGCACCT
Source organism: Bryobacterales bacterium (assembly GCA_016789755.1). Classification (GTDB taxonomy): domain Bacteria; phylum Acidobacteriota; class Terriglobia; order Bryobacterales; family Bryobacteraceae; genus CADEFT01. The sequence continues at coordinate 10,076 of JAEUQG010000298.1, read as the reverse complement.
GCCGGCACGGAATCACCAGGCACAACAGAAACAGCAAATGGTCCGCCCCGTCCAGAATGTGCTGGAAGCCGCGCCATACGAAAGCCAACGCAGCCTGATGCCAGCGCGGATCGAGCCGCGTCAGCCCCGGATCGCCGCTGAACTCGAAGGCCCGCACCTCGCCGCCCGCCGGCATCCACTGCAATGCCGTCGCCACTTTCGCCGCCAGATGCGTGAACGATGGATGGATCGCAAACGCCGACGCCTCCGATTGAATGCGATATTCCAAAAGCACATCGAACAGCACTTGGTTCCAAACGGCGCTTTCGCCGCCGGCCGGCATGGGAGTCCTCACATGGCGCATCGCCTCCTCATAGCTCGTAAAAGATCGGTCCGACGGCAGCGAAATCCGAACCGCCGTAACCCGCGACTCCCCCAGTAAGACACCGTTCTCCTCAATCCTCACCGGCTGAGCAATCCACAATCTGGCCGCATCCGGCAGCAACGGCGCCAGTCTCTCCACATCCAGGTAGCCTCCCGCCGTCTCCGGAAACGCGATGTCCCGAATGGCCCGCAATGGAACACGGACAAGCAAATGAAGCCGGGTGCCCACAGGCTTCAGGATCGCCTGCACCCGTACATCGGCCGGGATGTCGTGCGCCGCCGCCGGTCCGGCCGCTAGCAGGATCGCGAAAAGAATCTTTGCCACGAATCGTGTATCATAGCCTACGCCATCGGAAAGAGGGACACTCGTGAAGAAACAATCCTGGAGAACCGCTGCTCTGTTCGCCGCCGTTTTGACCCTTCTGGGTCTCGGCTCTGTCTGGTTTGACCGCAAGGCAAAGGTCGAAGCCGCCACGGCGCAGGCTCCTCGCTTTGAGGTGGACCCTTTCTGGCCGAAGCCTCTTCCCAACCATTGGGTCATCGGCGCTGTGATCGGCGTCGGTGTCGATTCGCAGGATAACGTCTGGATCATCCATCGCGCAGGCTCACTCGAAGAGAAAGAGCAGTACGCCACCATGAATCCGAAAGCCGCCGAGTGCTGCGCCGCCGCCCCGCCCGTGCTCGCCTTCAATCAGGCCGGCGAGGTGATCGCACACTGGGGCGGTCCCGGCACGGGCTACTCCTGGCCCGCCTCCAACCACGGCATCGATGTCGATCACAAAGGCAACGTATGGATCGGCGGCAACGGCCGCACCGCCAAGGGCGCCAAGCTCTCGCACGACGAGAGTCAGATGGCCGCCGCCGGAGCCGTCCACGATAGCGCCGTTCTCAAGTTCACCCAATCCGGCAAATTCCTCATGCAAATCGGCAAGCCCTTCATGAGCAAAGGCAGCAACGATACCGCAAACCTCCGCCTCCCTGCCAAAACCATCGTCGATCCCAAAACCAACGAACTCTACGTCGCCGATGGCTACGGCAACCGCCGCGTCATTGTCTTCGACGCCGACACTGGCAAATACAAGCGCCACTGGGGAGCCTACGGCAGCAAGCCCGACGATACGCCTCTCCCCCCCTACAAGCCCGGCGAGCCCTTCCCCAAGCAGTTCCGCACCCCAGTCCATGGCGTTGCCCTGGCCAACGACGGCCTCCTCTACGTTTGCGACCGCACCAACGACCGCATTCAGGTCTTCAAAACCGATGGCACGTTCGTCAAGGAAACCTGGGTCGCCCGCGATACGCTCGGCGACGGCAGCACCTTCGACGTGGCCCTCTCCCGCGACCCTCAGCAGAAATTCCTCTATGTCGCCGACGGGTCCAATATGAAGGTCCACGTCCTTGACCGCCAGTCTCTCGAAATCCTCACCACCTTCGGCGGCGGCGGCCGTCAGCCAGGGCAATTCTACGCCGTCCACAGCATCGCCACCGATTCGAAAGGCAATATCTACACCACCGAGACCTACCGCGGACAGCGCGTGCAACGCTTCCTCTTCCGCGGCTTGGCCCCCGTCGCGAAGAAGGATCAGGGCCCGCCCTGGCCCGCCAGGCGCTAACCGCTTCACGCATCACTCCCGCGCGGATTGCCCCAATCCCCCAGCCCCTGCGCCGGCGATTGCGCGCTCTGCCCCAATTCCACCCCCAAATTGCCTCCTGGCCTCTGGCATATCAATTGCTACGAATCCCCGCGCAGTCCTACGCACTTTTTTCGCTATAGGAGGCTCCGGTGCCTGAAGAGACTCTACGTATTACTGATAACCGCACGGGGAAAGCTTACGAGCTTCCCATTTCCCAAGGAACCGTGCGCGCCATCGATCTCCGTCAGATCAAGACCGACTCGTCCGACTTCGGCCTGATGACCTACGACCCCGCATTCCTCAACACCGCATCTTGTCAAAGCTCCATTACGTTCATCGATGGAGACCGCGGCATTCTTCGTTATCGCGGCTATTCCATCGATGAACTGGCGGAAAAGTGCAACTTCCTCGAAGTCGCCTACCTCCTCCTGTTTGGAGAGCTTCCCGCTCCAGGGGAACTGAAGGAGTGGGAGCACAACATCACCCACCATACGATGATCCATGAAAATCTGAAGAAGTTCATGGAAGGCTTCCGTTTCGATGCGCATCCCATGGGCATGTTCGTGAGTTCGGTCGCCGCCCTTTCCACCTTCTATCCGGAGGCGCGCGACATCAAGAGCCAAGCCAACCGCCGCATGCAGGTCATGCGCCTTATCGGCAAGGTCCCCACCATTGCAGCCTATGCCTACCGTCACAGTCTGGGTCTGCCCTACGTCTATCCCGACAACTCGCTCACCTACGCGGCGAACTTCATGAACATGCTGTGGAAGATGACAGAGGCGAAGTACGATGCCAATCCCGTGCTCGCCCGCGCTCTCGAAATACTCTTCATCCTTCACGCCGACCATGAGCAGAACTGCTCCACCAATACGATGCGCTGTGTCGGCAGCGCGCACAGCGACCCCTATCTGTCCGTGGCCGCCGCCGCCTCCGCCCTCGCCGGCCCGCTTCATGGCGGCGCCAACGAAGAAGTGCTCAGAATGCTCGATGAGATCGGCGACGCCAAAAACATTCCCTCCTTCATCGACAAGGTGAAGCGCGGGGAATGCAAGTTGATGGGCTTCGGGCACCGCGTCTACAAGAACTACGACCCGCGCGCCAAGATCATCAAACAAACCGCCGAGGCCGTCTTCAAAGTCACCGGCTTCAACCCCAAGCTCGAAACTGCCATTGCACTCGAGCAGGTCGCGCTCAAGGACGAATACTTCGTCGCCCGCAAGCTCTACCCGAACGTCGATTTCTACAGCGGCATCATCTACCAGGCCATGGGCTTCACCCCCGACATCTTCACCGTGCTCTTCGCTATTCCGCGCACCGTCGGCTGGCTCGCCCAATGGAACGAGTTGGTGGAAGATCCGGAGCAGAAAATCGCCCGTCCCCGCCAGATCTACACCGGCCACGCCCTGCGCAAGTGTGAAGAGGCGAACACCGCCGCACACACCCAGGCCGCCAAAGGTTAAATAGTTCCCGGCCCGCGCAGGCTTTTCGATAAGATGTAGCCATGCCCGCGGCGTTGTTGGACCGCGCTTTTCTCGAGCGCCTCGAACGGTTGACGATTCATTGGCTCAGATCCTTTCCCGGTCTGGTCGGTGGGCATAACACGTCCCGATTTTCCGGCGCGGGCCAGGAATTCCTCGACCACCGTCACTTCCACCACGGCGACGATCTGCGTGCCGTCAACTGGCGCGCCTACATGCGCCTCGAAAAGCTCTTCCTGAAAATGTTCCAGGTCGAGCCCCGTGTCCCTGTCCGAATCCTGCTCGATTGCTCCGCCTCCATGGCAGCCGGGGAAGGGACAGCCAAGTTCGATTTCGCCCGCAAACTCGCCGGCGCCATGAGTTACGTCGGCTTGGTGCGGCTGGAAACCATTCACATTCTCCCGTTCTCCGAAGAGCTTGCAGATGGCCATGTCTGCGGCGGCGGCCGGCACCGCTTCGCTCCCGCAGCCGACTACCTGGAATCCCTCAAAGCCCAGGGCCAGACCCACTTCCTCGCCATGGCCAAGGAGTTCGCCGCGCGCTTTCCGCAGCGTGGCCTGCTGATTGTCATTTCCGATTTTCTCGGCGGCGAGGATTGCGGCAAGCCGCTGCAGTATCTCGCCGACATCGGCCATGAACTGCTGCTGCTGCACACCTTTGCTCCCGAAGATCGCGTGCCGCCATGGAGCGGCGAATTGGATGTCGTCGATGCCGAATCCGGCGAGCACCTCCAGCTATCCTTCGAGGATGACGTGCGTCAGCTCTATACGGAACGGTTCGACGATTACGCGCGGGGCTTGCGCGATCTCGCCCTGCGCAAAGGAGGGCGCTTCATCAGCCTGAGTACGGATATCTCAGTCGAAGAGGCCGTGTTCGGCCCGCTGAGCCAGGCGCAGGCGGTCTACTAAATGTTCTTCTTCAATCTCACCGCGGCCGAGTTTCTGGCCCTCTTCGGCGCGGTATCGTCCCTCGTGGTTGTGCTCTATCTGCTCGATCGCAGCCGCAAAAAGATTACCGTCGCGACACTCCGTTTCTGGCAGGCTTCCGAAATCCCCTCGCAGCGCAAGCACCGCCGCAAGATTCAGCAACCCCTATCGCTGCTGCTCCAACTGCTGGCCGTTCTTCTCCTGCTGCTGGCCATCGCTCAACTGCGCATCGGATCCCCAGACCGCAGTTCCCGCGATCACGTGCTGCTGCTCGATGCCTCGGCCTGGATGGGCGCCCAGGGAGCAGGCCGCCGCACCTTGCTCGACGAAGCCCGCGTCGCCGCCATCCGCTACCTCCGCGCCCTGCCATCTTCCGACCGCGTCATGCTGGTCCGCGCCGATGCCCTCGCCACGCCGCTTACCGGCTTCGAAACCAACCGAGCCACGCTCGAAGACGCCATCCGCCGCATTCAGCCCGGCTCGGCCGCCCTCAGTCTCGGCCAAGGCATCGAGTTCGCCGCTCAGGCTCTGCGCCTTGAAGGCAAGCGCGCAGGCGAAATCGTCTTCGCCGGGTCGGGCCGCATGATGTCGGAATCCATCGCCGAAATGCCTGGCCTGCCTCGGAATCTTCGGCTTCTTCCCATTAAACGCGAAGTGGAGAACTGCGGTCTCCGCAAGCTGAGCATGCGCCGCTCCGCACAGGATCCCGAGCTTTGGCAGATCTATGTCACGGCCCGCAACTACGGGCAGCGCCCACGCACCGTCCCCCTTACTGTGGCCTACGGAGGCGCCCCCGTCGGCACACGCCGCCTTACTCTCGCTCCCGGCGCGGAAGTCAGTTCCAGCTTCGAGTTCCGAACCAAATCCGCCGGGTGGCTGGAAGCCCAACTCGAATCCAACGACGCCCTGTCCGCCGACGATTCCGCCACTCTCGAACTCCCCGGCGAAGCCTCTCTGCGCGTGGTCGTCTACACCAACCAGCCGGAATTGCTCCGCCCGCTTCTCTCTGCCAATCCGCATGTCGAAACGGTCTTCCGTCCGGCCACCGTTTACGAACCCGATCCCAAAGCCGGCCTGCTCATCTTCGACCGCTTCCGCCCCACCGCCGCGGTGAACCAGAATGCGATCTGGATCGAACCGCCCGCCTCAGGTTCCCCAGTCCCCCTGCGCGCCGAAAAGAAGGATGTCACGGTTCACTGGAGAACCGACCAGTTCCTCGCCGCCGGATTGCGCACCAAGGATATCAAGCTCGAACAAACCGCCCTCTTTAGCCCCGCTTCCTCCGACATGACCATCGCCGAAGCCGATGGTGGTGCAGCCATCCTTGCCCGCCCCGGCGCCGTCAAAACGGCTCTGTTCGGTTTCCACCCCATGCGTTCGGCGATGCGCTACGAACTGGCTACCCCCCTGCTGTTTGCCAATGTCCTCAAGTGGATGGCCCCCGACATCTTCACCCGCGTCGAGTTGCAAGCCGGCTCCACCGGCACCGTGTCCCTTCCTCTCGATGCCGACTACGACCCAAGCCGCGTCCGCGTCCTCGCCGGCGAGCGAACTAACCTGCCTTTCACCATCCGCAATCGTACCCTGCGCTTCTTCAGCGGTACTCCCGAAACCGTGCGCGTCAGCCTCGGCGACCGGGATGTCGTCTACTCCATGACGGTTCCTGAAGTTGGCGAGACCCGCTGGGAGCCGCCGAAGTCCATCCCCACAGGACTCGCCGGTGTCGGCGGAGTCGAATCCGCCGCCCGCGATGTGTGGCAATGGCTCGCAATCCTCGCCGCACTCGTACTGATCGCCGAATGGATCCTGTTCGGAATGGGCGCCGCCAGTTCGACGGCAACACACAGAGTCTTCCCCTTCCTCAAGAAAGCCGAGACCCCGCGGAGGAAAGCATCATGAACTTCGATCGCGCCTGGGTGCTCTTCCTCCTCCCTTTGGTCGCCGTATTCCCGCTCGTCGAGTGGCGGCGCACGCAGTTCCACCGCGGCTTGGTACTGAAGACGATCGCCCTTGTGGCGATCGTGCTCGCTCTCTCCGAACCACATCTCTCGGTCTTTGAAACCAAAATGGCTGTCGCCGTTCTCGTCGACACCTCCGCCAGCGTCTCGTCCGCCGATCTCGATCGCGCCTCCCAGGTCGCAACCGACATCGAGAAGGCCCGCGGCCGGCACTGGGTCCGTGTCATCCCCTTCGGCCGTTCCACGCGCCCCGTCGAATCAGGCGAATTCACCAATGCCTGGAAACTCCGCCCCGCCTCCGGCGAAATCGGCCGTTCCACCGATCTCGAAGCCGCCATCCGTGAAGCCACAGCATCCCTTCCCGCAGGCATGGTCGGACGCATTGTCCTCATTTCCGACGGCAAGGAAACCCGCGGCTCCATCGCCCGCGCGGCCTGGCAGGCGCAACAACTCGCGGTCCCCGTCGATACATACGCCCTCAAAGGCCGGCCCAAGCCGGGTCTGCGCATTGAATCGCTCACCATGCCTGCCATCGCCTTCACCGGGGAACGTTTCCCTATCGAAATGCTGGTCAGCACGCCCCGCAAGACCCAGGCCACCGTCGAAATCACCGCCGAAGGCCGCGTCCTCGGCGCCAACAACCTCCAACTTGAGGCCGGCGAAAACTCCGTCCGCGTATTCTCCAGCATCAACTCCGCCGGCGCCATCGACGTCTCCGGCGTCCTCCGTACTCCTGACATGGGCGAAGTGCGCTTCGAACAGGCGCTCATGGTGCGTAGCCCTCGAGTCCTCTATGTCTCCCAGGACCCCCCCGGAGTCGATCAGCATCTCCTCGGCGTCTTCGAAGCCGGCCACTTCCGCATCGACCGCGTCCCCGACGCCAACACCGCCAAGCTCTCTGAGTACCAATTGATCGTCTTCAACAACCACAACATGGAGGCCATCCCACCCCAGCGCAAGGCCGAACTCGAAGCCTACGTCAAACAGGGCGGCGGCATGCTCCTCATCGGCGGCGAGCAGAACGTCTTTGTTGAGGGCAAGAAGGAAGAGGACCCCCTCGAACGGGCTCTCCCCGCCAAACTCGCTCCCCCCCGCTCCCCCGAAGGCACCATGCTTGTCCTGATCATCGACAAGTCATCCTCCATGGAAGGCCGCAAGATGGAGCTCGCTCGCGTCGCCGCCATCGGCGTCATCGAAAACCTCCGCCCCGTCGACATGGTCGGCGTTCTGATCTTCGACAACTCCTTCCAATGGGCCGTGCCCATTCGCAAAGCGGAAGACCGCGCTTCCATCAAACGCCTTGTCGCAGGCATCACTCCCGACGGCGGAACACAGATTGCCCCAGCCCTCAGCGAAGCCTACCGCAAAGCGCTGCCGCAGAAGGCCACCTTCAAACACATCGTCCTTCTCACCGACGGCATCTCCGAAGAAGGCGATTCCATCAACCTCGCCAAGGAAGCTGCCAACGAGCGCATCACCATCTCCACCGTCGGCCTCGGCCAGGATGTGAATCGGGCTTACCTCGAAAAAGTCGCCTCCTTCGCCAAAGGCAAATCCTATTTCCTCAACGATCCTTCCGGCCTCGAACAGATTCTCCTCAAAGATGTGATGGAGCACACAGGCTCCACGGCCATCGAGAAACCCATCGTGCCTATCGTCGTCAAGACCACTGAGCTTCTCGATGGCGTCGACATGGCCGCCGCACCGCCGCTCAAGGGCTACGTCAAGTTCATCTCCAAGCCCTCCGCCGATACCATCCTCACCATCGATCGCCGCGACCCGCTCTTTGCCCGCTGGCAATACGGCCTCGGCCGCACCGCCGTGTTCACCAGCGATGCCAAGGCTCGCTGGGCCGTCGATTGGGTCGCCTGGAAAAGCTACGACCGCTTCTGGGCCAATGTGCTCCGCGACCTTCTGCCGCACACACAGCACGGCGAGGCGAAACTGGATTACGACAGCCCTAGCGGGAACCTCATCGCCGAATACCGCCTCTCCGCTCACGTCCCGGAGCCATCTCCCCTGCCCGGCGTTTTCGCCTTCGGCCCCGATGGATTCCAAAAGCCCGTCGAACTGCGGAAGGTGTCCCCCGGAGTCTTTCGCGGCAGCGTCGCCATCGGCAACCGCCGCGGCCTGTTCCGCATCCGCACTCTCTCAGAATCCATCGCATTCCCCGAAATCGGACACTACCGCCCCGAGGATGAACTGACGGAATACGGCGCCGATGAATTGCTCCTCAAGCAGGTCTCCAGCTACACCGGCGGCCGCTTCCAGCCGCCCACCGCCGAAATCTTCAGCGCCGGAGGCAAGTCTGTCCCCGCAACCGTCCGTCTATGGCCCGCTCTCCTCGCCATCGCCGTCGCCGCCAACCTCTTCGAGTTGCTGCTTCGCAAATGGAAAGGACTCTGGCTGTACTTCCGCCCCAATGCCGCCTGAAGCGCCCTTAGCCGCCCGGCCAAGCTTGCGCTCCCATCCTGCTATCATAAAAACGTCCCCACTTCAGGAGACCTAATCCAATATGGCTATCAAAGTAGGTATCAATGGCTTCGGCCGCATCGGCCGGAATGTCGTCCGGGCAGGCTTCAATAACCCGGAAATTGAGTTCGTCGCCGCCAACGACTTGACGGACGTCAAAACCCTGTCGCACTTGTTGAAGTACGACTCCATCCTCGGCCCGTTGAACGAAGAAGTCACCACGGGCGCCGACAGCATCACCGTGGGCCGTCACAACATCAAGATCTTCGCCACCAAGGACCCGGCCGAGATCGATTGGGCCAGCCTCGGTGTCGATGTCGTCGTGGAGTCCACGGGACGCTTCACCGATGCGAAGGACGCCTCCAAGCACCTGCGGGGCTCGGTGAAGAAGGTCATTATCTCCGCCCCCGGCAAGAACGAAGACATCACCGTCGTACTCGGCGTCAACGACTCCGCGTACGACCCTGCCAAGCACAACGTCATTTCCAACGCGTCCTGCACCACCAACTGCCTTGCTCCCGTCGTCAAAGTGCTGCATGAAACGTTCGGTGTGAAGAAAGGATCCATGACCACGATCCATAGCTACACCAACGACCAGAACGTGCTCGACTTCCCCCACAAGGACCTCCGCCGCGCCCGCGCCGCCGCGATCAACATGATCCCCACCACCACCGGAGCTGCCAAGGCCATCGGTCTCGTCATGCCCGAACTCAAAGGCAAGCTCGACGGCTATGCCATGCGCGTTCCCACGCCGAACGTCTCCGTCGTCGACTTCGTCTGCGAAACCGCTAAAGAAACCACCGCCGCCGAAGTCAACGCCGCGTTGAAGGCCGCCGCCGAAGGCCCCCTCAAGGGCATCCTCGGCTACACCGCCGACCCGGTCGTTTCGAGCGACATGATGCGCAACTCCAACAGCTCCATCGTCGATTCCGAATTGACGAAAGTCCTCGGCGGCAACATGGTCAAAATCGTCACCTGGTACGACAACGAGTGGGGCTATTCCTGCCGCGTCGTCGACCTCATCCTGTTCCTTGCCAAAAAGGGCCTGTAGTCGCCTAAAGTCTTTCCACCCATCCGCGGGGCGTCAGCCGTACGGCCGGACGCCCCGTTTTCTTTTGAGACAGACGGCTTCCTTCCCGCACCAATTGCTAGAAGCCGTTTTGCCTTTATGAACTCCTTTCCGATGTTGCCCCAAGCGCCGGATGGGGACCACGGTTCCTCCATCTCCACCGGATTCGCAAATATCGA
>JAEUQG010000273.1 GCA_016789755.1 Bryobacterales bacterium | reverse complement strand
GGACTCGGCTGGGTTAACTTCCAGGTGATGCGTCGTACGCACGCCAGCCTGGGCCATGAAGCCAAAGTCGATCCGAAGGTATCGGCCGACCAAAGGGGCCACGGTATCGGTGTCGCGCTCGACGTTTACACGAAGTCGAGCATGAAGGATCGAGCAGCCGCAGCGAAGCGTTTGGAAGACTCCGTCAAGTCCAAGCCATCCCAGCCTCGAAAGCGGTCGGCCTGATTCTTAATGGAGGGCTATGGAGGGTGTGATTTCGGCGTGCCCGTAAACTATTGAAAATGGAGCGGGAGACCGGGGTCGAACCGGCGACGTCCAGCTTGGGAAGCTGGCATTCTACCACTGAATTACTCCCGCTCGAGTGGGACAGCTACACTCTCACAGTACACTCTTCTTCCCCGCGAATCAACAGCTCTCCACTCAACTCCCCGGCCGGCTTCGTCCATCCCCCTTCCACTTCTCCAGCAGCGACGTCAGCCTTCCCACCACCTCGGGATGCTTCAGATACACATTCTCCAATTCCCCAGGATCATTCGCCAAATTGTACAATTGCCCCGCTGCCTCCCCTGCCTTCGCCGCCAGCTTCTTCGGCGCGCTGAATCCACCTGAACCCAGTCCCAAACACAATTTCCATTCCCCCTGCCGGATCGAAAATAATCCATCAGCCGAATGGTGCACCACCGCTTCCCGTGTTCCCTTCCTCCCCTGAAACGCCGGCAGCAAACTGAAGCTGTCCTCCCCCGCCCCGTCCGGCAACTTCGCTCCCGCAATCTCCGCCACCGTCGCCATCAAGTCCGTCAAACACCCCACCGCATGGTTCACCGACCCCGCCGCGATCTTGCCCGGCCATCGAGCCACAAACGGAATGCGATGCCCCGCATCGTGTATGTCCGCCTTCATCCCGCGCCAATTCGCATTGGCCCGGTGCGCGAACTTCGCCTTGTCATCGGGCGTCCAATGCGCGCCGTTGTCGGATGTGAATATCAACAGCGTGTTCTTCGCCAACCCGGTTTCGTCTAGCGTCTTCATCACCCGCCCCAGTACATCGTCCACTTGTACCGCGAAATCGCCGTAAATCCCCGCCTTCGATTTTCCCTTGTACTCCGGCAACGGCACCCATGGCGTGTGCGGACCCGTCAACGGGAAATACAGAAAGAACGGCTGCGACGGCGTCTTCGCCCGCTCCCGCAGAATCGCATCCGCCTTGTCGGAAAGCGTCGGCAGCACCTGCTCAATCTTGAATCCGGGAGCAATCCCGCCGGCACGCCAGAACACGCCGCGAGGCTCGTTCAGCCCCGGCGTCTGCGCAGTAGGCAACTCCACCGCGCGGTCGTTTTCGAAGTACAAGTACGGCGCCATATCGAGTGAGGCCGGAATGCCGAAGTAGTAATCGAACCCGTGGTCGCGCGGCCCGGGCGTCAGAGGCTTCGCGTAGTCGGTTTTCGGCTCCGTGCGCAACCCGAGATGCCATTTGCCCACACCCGCCGTGTAATATCCCTTCGACTTCAGCAGGCCCGGCACCGTCAAACGGCCCTGCTCTATCAGATTCGGCGATTCGCCGCCCAGCACTCCATTCTTCAAACGAGAACGCCAGCAGTAGCGCCCCGTCATGATGCCGTAGCGCGTCGGCGTGCACACCGCGGACGGCGAATGCATATCCGTGAACCGCATGCCTTGCGAGGCGAGCTTGTTCGCGTTCGCCATCGGAATGTCCGACTTCGGGTTGTAAACGGGCAGATCGCCCCAACCCAAATCATCCGCCAGTATGTAGACAATATTCGGCCGCGAGGCCTGCGCCTGCAACAGTCCGGCGCCCAAGCCAAGGGTGGAAAGAAACTCTCGCCGCTTCATCGTCTCACAGCATATCAATCGGGGAACGCGTTGCGGATTGCCTCCTCCACGCGCACACGCACCTCTTCGCGATAACGCGCCGGCTCGAGCGCGGCAATCGCGTCGCGAGCCCGCTGGCCTTGATCGGCCCGAATCAGCGACAACAGGAAGTCAACTGCCTCAGGCAACAGCGATGCGCCCATCGAAAGCAACAGCACTTTGCGGAAGTGCGGATCGGCGGGGCGTTCGTAGCGCTCGCGCAACAATTCGAATCCCGCCGGCTCGCGCGATTCCCCCAAAGCCGCGGCGGCCTCATAAGGAAGATCGGCATCGTCGCCTGCGCCGTTGAGATAGCGGCCCACTACGGCCATGCCGCCCTCCGCATCCAGCGCCAGCAACGCCGACATACACTGGCCGGTTACTTCACTGCGCCCGTCGCCACAGGCGATCTTCAGCCGCAGCAGCAGCGCGCCTTCGGGCCTGCCCAACGCGGCAATCGCACGGGCGGCTTCCAGACGCACCGTGTGCTCGGAATCGCTCAACAGATCCGTGAGGTGTCCCAGAATCTTCAAATCGCTGATCGACCGGCAGATCAACAGCGCATGGGCGCACGTTGCCCGCAGTGTGGCCGCGGTATCCTGCTGTCCTCCGTAAACAGGCTCCGGTTGACGATGCCGCAACCCGCGCACGTAGAGCTCAGGATCTTCGTATTCGAAATCCTTTAGCACCTGGGCGATAGCGTTCTTGGCGTAGCATTGCGGATCGGTCTTGGCGCCGTCCTCCAGGAAACGGTCGAAGGCGCCGGCCAGTTCGGGAAACAGGCCCTGCTCGCCCAACTCCCCGGCCAGCAGGGCAGCTTTCGAAACCACGAAGTTGTTCTTGTCTCCCAGCGCCATGCGCAGCGCTTCGCGGGCCGCTTCGCTTTTGCCCTGGTCGCGCAGCGCCTGCAAGTCCGCCAGTTTGCGGTCGAACTTCTGCTTACCGGCCATGTTGTCAACAGGCCGCGGGACGAATCCCCTTGGCCTTCATCCGCACGCGATACAAACCCGTGCGCGCCGTGATGTAGAGGGTTTGCCCGTCTGCATCGCCCCAATGCAGATTCGCCGGGATCTCCGGCGCGACGATCATTCCCACGCGTGTGCCGTCGGGATGGAACACATGAATGCCGCCAGGCCCCGTGCAGTAGAGATTGCCTTCGGTGTCGATCTTCATTCCGTCGGGCAGTCCAGGCTCATCGATGTCCGTGACGTCGGCGAACAACTCCGGTTCGCCCAGCGCTCCGTCTTCCAACATCGGAAAGCGATTCCAGATCTTCTTCTTCGAATCGGAATTCCCCACGTACAGATACTTCTCATCGGGAGTGAAGGCGAGCCCGTTCGGCCGAGTCATCCCTTTATGCAGCAGCGTCAGTACCCCGTCCTTGAGCCGGTACACGCCGTTGTAATCGAGTTCCTTCGACGGGTCCTGATCCTGCGCCACCATCCCGTACGGCGGATCGGTGAAATACATCGCGCCGTCGGATTTGAAGACGACATCGTTGGGACTGTTCAGCCGCTTTGTACCGTCGTGCGAGGCGAGCACGGTCAACGATCCATCCGCCTCGAGCCGCGTCACTCGACGGTTGCCATGCTCGCAAACGATGAGCCTTCCTTCCGCATCGAGCGTGAGCCCGTTGGAGCCGATGAAGGCGCCCTCGGGCCATTTCGCGCCATCGAACCCGCTTGGTTTACGGAACACGGAAATTCCCTCCGCGGCATCCCATTTATACATCGTATTGGCCGGAATATCGCTGAATACCAGATAGCCCGCGCGGAACCAGATTGGGCCCTCGGTGAAGAGAAACCCCTCGCCGAGCTTTTCTACGGCCGCATCGGGTGCAACCAGATCGTAGATGGAAGGGTGTAGTTCGCGAATCATTGCCTCACGATTGTACCTGCCGTGCTCGCAGGGAAACAAGAATGGAGTGTGGTACACTCGGCCTGTTTTTATGCGCCATCTATTGCTGCTTTCTCTGCTCGCCTGCGCATCGCCCGCGGCGGTGACCACGGTCCATGTTGTGGAGCGGGACGATGTTCTCAACGGGAAGCCGTTCGGCGCGGCCGGCGCCTATGAACGCATCGTGGCGCGCGCTCACTTCGCCGTCGATCCGCAAGCGGAGGCCAACCGCATCGTGGCCGATATTCAACACGCTCCGCGCAACGCGCAAGGGCTGGTGGAATTCAGCGCCGATGTCTATGTCCTCAAACCGCGCGATCCGGCCAAGGGCAACGGCACGGCGTTCTTTGAGGTGTCGAACCGCGGCGGCCGCGGGCTGATGCGCACGTTCAGCTATGGCAACGATAGCGGCGAATACGGCGATGGCTACTTGCTCGAACAGGGTTACACGCTGGTGTGGCTCGGCTGGCAGTTCGACGTGGCCAAGAGACCCGGCTTGCTGCGCATCGACCTGCCGGTGGCGAAAGGCGTCAGCGGCCCGGTGCGCGAGGATTTTCAATGCACCGGAGCAACGCGGCGTTTCGCGCTCCAGAGCGCCTACCCGCCTATGGATTTGAACGATGCATCGGCCCGCCTGTACGTGCGCGGCACGACCTTCGGCAAGCGCACCCCCGTGGCCCGCGGGGAATGGCGCTTCGCCGATGTGTTCACGGTGGAACTGAACGCTCCATGTACGCCGGGGAAATCCTATGACGTCGTGTACACGGCGAACGATCCCGCTGTGGCGGGGCTTGGCGGCGCAGGCATCCGCGATTTCATCTCCTTCCTCAAATACGGAGGCGGCGATGCCGTATCGGCGCTGGGCGACCAGCGCCGCTTCCTCAAGCGCGCCATCGCGTTCGGTTCTTCCCAAAGCGGCCGCTATTTGCGTCAGTTCGTGCACGACGGATTCAATGCCGACGAGAAAGGACGCATTGTCTTCGACGCTGTCTGGCCGCACATCGCCGGAGCTTCGGTAGGCAGCTTCAATCACCGCTTCGCGCAGCCCTCGCCGACACAGGCCTATTACCCATTGGAGCTGTTCCCCTTTCGCGACCTGACGGATCGCGACCCCGTCACCGGGCTTTCCGGAGGATTGCTGGACCGGGCGGTGAAAGCCAATGTGGTGCCGCGGATTTTCTACACCCTGAGCTCGAACGAATACTATGGGCGTTCCGCTTCGCTCACGCACACTACAATCGATGGCTCGGCCGACGCACCACTGGCGCCGGATACGCGTATCTACCACGTCAGCGGCACGCAACACGGCGCCGGGCAGTTGCCTCCCCGGCGCACGAAGCCGGCCCTCTATGAATCCGGAGTCAACGACTATCGCCCGGTGCTGCGCGCCTTGCTCGACGCGATGCAGGCATGGCTTGTAAGCGGCAAAGAGCCGCCGCCTTCCGCTTATTCACGCATCGATCAACTGGCTTCGCTCGACAAAATGAACTTCCCGCGTATTCCGGGATTTTCTGCGCCGAAGCAGGTGCGCCGCGCCATGCGTCTCGATTACGGCCCGCAGTTCCGGACCAGCGGCGTCATGGCCAACGAACCTGCGGAGACCCTGGGGGCGCCCTATCCTGCCAAGCTCCCGCAACTCGATGCCGACGGCAACGAACTGGGCGGTGTGCGGCTGCCGATGATCGCGGTCCCCCTGGCGACGCACCTGGCCTGGAACATGGTCGATCCCAAGCACTATCGCAGCGAAGAAATGATGGGCCTCAACGGATCGCATGTCGCCTTTGCCCGCACCAAAGCGGAGCGCACGGCCAAGGGTGACCCGCGCGCCTCCATCGAGGAGCGCTACAAGGGGCGTGAGGATTATGTTGCCCGCGTGAAAGCCGCTGCCGCGTCGCTGGTCAAGCAAGGCTATCTGCTGGCGAAAGATGCGCCTGTAGTGGTGGAACAGTGCGCCAGGCATTGGGATTTGCTGGCCGCTCGCTGACCGTGCTAGATTAAAAGAGTCCGACAAGTGCTGCGGGGACGTAGTTCAGTTGGTTAGAACGCCGGCCTGTCACGTCGGAGGTCGCGGGTTCGAGCCCCGTCGTCCCCGCCATTCCCTCAATTCCCTCCGGAAGCGGGTGTTTTCCATGGCAAATCCAGCCCAGCCCCCCAAGATTGACTTGCTGCAACGGCCCGATTACCGCGAGTCCTACGCCAACAGCGTTCAGGTACGCGCCAACCTGTGGGATTTCTTTTTGATGTTCGGCATCGTGCAACAAACCGCGCCGGACAGCGTCACCATCCACAATTTCCAGGGTGTGTATCTCAGCCCCCAGCAGGCCAAAGCGCTGCTCAACGTGCTGAGCCAGAATGTGAAGGATTACGAAGGGGCCTTCGGCGAAATCCGGCTGGAACCGCAGGCGCAAGCCGCGGGCGGCGGCTCCATCATTCAGTAGAGTTCAGACCCGCGCTCCGGGAATCTTCTTCTTCATCTCCCGCAATGCGGCGAAGTCGAACTTCGCCTTCTCGATTGCCACGCCTGATACATCGATGAGGTTCGCATCGCGGCTGCCCACGCCCAACTGCTCGGCCAGTTCCAGCGTGTTATCGCACGATTCAAACGGTGGCGCGCCACGGCGGGCCATCGGATCGTAGTTCATCAAACGCATGCAGACCGCGTCGGTGGCAACGGGATTGAGCCCGGCCACCAGCAGCCTCGGACTCACTACCTTCAGCCCCGGGCCAGTCCATGGTCCTTCTCCGCCGGCCATGGTGTCCACGGCTTCGACAATCGACAGATGAATCGGCCGTGCGGCGACGATATCGGCCACGATGCGCGGCACGCGCGCTCCCCCGTGCTTCTGCACGGAGTGCGCCTTTTCCTGCGGGGCCGATTTCGAGGGCTGCCGGTCTCCAGCGTGAAACATGCCGCGTCCACCGGTGGGGGTGAGGCTCGGCTCGTCAACGCCCGCCCCGGTACCGTAAATCGTGCAGGGCGTAATCCCAAAGCAGTTTTTCATTGCCAGGGTGATGCCCGCTGTCACGTGATCCTTCATTTTGGCCAGCGATACGAATACGTCGCATTCCTCGTAGGCCGGGTGCAGATCGAAGCCGGGGAAGATGTGTCCGCCGTTCGGCGTTGTAAAGCGCGAATACTTGCGTTTCGGCCCGCCCCAGTTGGTGTTTACGAACTCCACCGATGGCGCGGCGCGAAGAATCTCGTTTGGCTCCCAATTGGCTTGCAGGACGTACTCTTCAATAGGCGACGCCGTGGACCAGGGCGATTCCACGATGCGGATCCGTTTCGCCCCGGCGCGCCCCATCAGGTGCACGGTGGCGCCGATCACGGACGGATGCGTGTAGTGCGTGGTTTCGAGCGGGGAATGGCCCAGCCGGTAAGTGGGGCTGCCGGTCAGGTTGACCTTGATCACCACGGTCTTGCCCTTCACCATGCGCCCCAAGCCGCCCAGTTGATCGAACAGGCCGTTCAATGCGGGGGTTAATGCGGCGCCGTAATCGGGGCACTGGGCCACTGCCACGCGCGTCGATTGCGGAGCGGCCAGTGCCCTTCCGGTGAACATCGCCGCTCCCGCGGCGCTCAATACGGATCTGCGTGTGATGGACATCGGGATCTTCTCCAGCATTTCAGGCAACCGCCTCCACGGCGGCGTAGATGGCGATGGCGGGCAGGTGCACTTCGGCTCCATTGCGCCGGCGTATGATCGTCAGTTTCTTCGCTTCACTGTACTCGAAGCTGTGCAGGGTCACGGTGCGGAAGTCGCCCTGAATCCAAAGGGAAACGGGATCGGCGGTGGGGCGGCCCATGTAATTCACCAGATGCACCACCGACCGGCGGGCGTCGCCGGTGGGGAACATCCCCATCGGGCCTCCGTTCCAGAGCCTTGCGATGTCATGGCGGTGGCTCAACAGTACCTGGGCGTCGGCGGCGGCCAAATAGGGATCGCCGGACTCCTCTCCTTCGGGGACCGCGATCCGTCCCTTCCCCACCGTATGGATGGCGTAGCGAACCGTCGGCGTATCGGGCAGGACGGGGCCGGCAACCTTTCCCCAGGCCGCCGTTGTCATCAGCAGGCCGCCTGCTTCGACGAATCGCAGCAGCAGGGAGCGCAGTGGCGCAGTGGGCGCCTGTTCATCGGCGTAGACGACGGCTTTCAAACCCGCGGGCAGGGAGGTCAGGTTCGTTTTGAGAAGAGGCAGATAAGGCAGGTGCTGCCGCGCGGCGAGGTTCAGGATCTCCTGGCTAAAGACCTCGTTTGCCCCCGAGAAATCAGAGACAATGCCGGTGACCGCACGGGCAGGGAGACCGCAAAGTTGGGTTCGTTCCGTAAAAAACCGCACAGCAGCCTTCAGCCGGTCCCAGTTTTTCTTGGCTGTGGGGTCAGCCGCGGCCAGTGTTCGCCGAAAGTTCGCGTCGGGCTCGATCACCCAGCGGCCGCCATGAGAGGCAGCGTCGGCCACCCCAACCAGGTATCGTTCGAAACGGATCACCTCATTCGCCGCCGGCGGCTTGGTGTGGACCCACACCTGTTGGCCGGGGTTCTGCATCGACAGGAGGCGGATCTTCCATCCGTTCGAGTCGACCCAGGGCATGCCGGTCGGACCGGCTTCCGATCCCCCTGTCATGCGCTTCATCCCGGCCCATTCACCCTCGGCGATCAGCACTCCGGCGGGTGGTTTGCCGGACTCGACGGGCGTGAACCCGGTGGCGTCGATGGCAGCGCCGGCACCCCGCCATTCCGGCGGCATCACAAACGGCCATTCCCGTAACACAGGCTCAGTATACCCGAAGGTGTGGGTCCGCTAGACGTTTCCTTACCGTTTTCTTACCGCAAATCGGTTTCCCCCTTCGTCCAAACGCCGTAACGTGATAGACGTGGATCTAGCACCGCCACAATCCGTATCGATTCATACAGGAGTCCAATACATGCCGCAGGCGGCCGCAACCCCCTCGCCCGCGCCCGATTTTCTACCCCTGATTGGCCTGGATCATATTGAATTTTATGTAGGTAACGCCAGGCAGGCGGCGCACTTCTACCGTTCCGCGCTGGGCATGGAATTGATCGCCTACCAGGGGCCGGAAACCGGCATCCATGATCGCGCCAGCTATGTACTGTCGCAAGGCAGTATCCGATTTGTCTTGACGGCTGCCCTGCGGCCGAATCACCCCATTGCCGATCATGTTTACCGATATGGCGACAGCGTACACAGCATTGCGTTTACCGTGGATGACGCCAAGGCTGCTTTCTACGAGGTGAAGCAGCGCGGCGGTAAGATTGTCCAGGATCCGATGGAGTTTCGGGACGAATACGGCACGGTCCGTACGTTTGCTCTGGCAAGCTGCTGTGCGACGGTGCACACCCTTGTGGAACGGCATTCCTACAGAGGGATTTTTCTGCCGGGTTTCACCGCCACCACGGTTCCGGATCGAATGGCCTACGCTTCGGGATTGAACAGAATTCATCAGATCACGATGAATCTGCCCGCCGGCGGGTTGGAGGAGTGGCTGACGAAATATGAGTTGGTGTTAAACTTCGTCAACCCCGAGGGTGGGAAATTGACGAAACGAACCCAAGGCGGGCAATCGATACGTTTGCTGCTGGAGGAGGAAAGCGGGAGCCGGGACTTGCCGACAGGGAGCGGGGTGAGCCAGATTGCGTTGTCGACTTCGGATCTGGCGGCCACCGTGTCCACGATGCTGGATCACGGAGTGGAGTTTCATCAGACCGGCCATGGGGCTACGATGGAAGAGGTTTATGTTGTGACAAAGCCGGTGGAAGACCGGCCGTCGCTATCTTACCTGATTCTGGAACACACGTCCGCATGCGCCTGACCGCCGGCACAAGACTCGGGCACTACGAGATCCATAGCTTTCTGGGGCAAGGATCGATAGGGGAGGTGTACCGGGCGCAAGATACGCGCGCGCGGCGGGCCGTGGCGCTGAAGATTCTGCGGGCGGATTTGCGGGACAAGGAGACGATCCGCAAGCGCTTCGAGCGGGAAGCAAAGGTGCTTTCCGGGCTGTCGCATCCGCACATCTGTGCCTTTCACGAGATGGGGCAGGCTGAAGGAATCGATTATCTGGTCATGGAGTACCTGGGGGGTGAGAACCTCTCGCAGGTGCTGGCGAGAGGGCCGCTGCCCGTCGACAAGGCGCTGCTCTACGCCTCGCAGATCTGTTCCGCCCTGGACGCCTCGCATCAGCTTGGGTTGACCCATCGAGACCTGAAGCCGGCGAACATCATGCTCGGGAGGCAGGGGGTCAAGATCCTCGATTTCGGGCTGGCGAAGGTAGGGGATCCGTTGGACGGAGACGGTGCGGAACAGGACGGGGACGAGGCCTCGACGATAGCCGAGGCAGTGACGGAAGCGGGGACGATTCTGGGCACCTATCCCTACATGGCGCCGGAGCAATTGGAGGGGAAGGCCGTGGATCCGCGGGCGGACATTTTCGCCTTTGGGGCCATCCTCTATGAAATGGTGACGGGACGCCGGGCCTTTGAAGGGAAGAGCAAAGCGGGCACGATCGCCTCTGTGCTGACGCAGAATCCGCCGAAGATGGGGCCGCTACGGCCGGATGCACCGGCGGCGCTCGAATGGCTGCTGGAGGGGTGTCTGGCGAAGGATCCCGGCGACCGCTGGCAGACGATCCGGGATGTGAAGCGGTGTCTGGAGCAGGTAGCCGCTCCGCCGGCGATAGCCGCGCCTCCTGCGCCCGCGGTGCGCCCGAACCGGGTGTGGATGCTGGCTGCGGTGATGCTGGCGGCCGTCGCAGGCTGGGCCATTTACACTCGTCCGGCATCGAAGGCGGAAACCGTACGCCTGTTGATTCAGCCTCCGCCGGGCTACGTGTTCGCGCCCTTTGCCAGCCATGGCGGGCCGGTGCTGTCTCCCGACGGCAAACAGGTGCTGTTTACCGCGCAGCAGAAGCACCAGCACGCAACGCTTTGGATACGAAGTCTGGACAACGTACAGGCGCGCCAACTGGAAGGGACTTTGGAGGCGAAGTTCCCCATCTGGTCCCACGATGGGAACCACGTGGCTTTTGCCCAGGGGACGGACATCAAGCGGATGGCGGCGGGCGGGGGAGTAGTGGAGAAAGTGGGCGAGTTTACCGGGGGACGGCTCTGCGCCTGGGACGCCGAGGGGTGGATCTATCTGACGACGCTGGGGCGGGCGATCTTCCGCCTGCCTGCAACTGGAGGGAAGCCGCACCCCCTCACCGTGTTCGAGAAGGGCGATCTCGATCACTTTTCCCTGACGCTGATTGCGGGGACCCGCGATTTCCTCTATTCGGTGCGTTCGGAAGCCGAGGACGGCACGGGGATTTATGTATCTTCCTTCCATCAGCCGCAGCGCAGGAAGAAGATTTCCGGTGCACTGTCGAGCTCCGCATTGAGCGGCAGCCATCTTGTTTATCAGAGCGGCGAGCGGTTGCTGGCGGCGCGCTACGACACTTCGCTGAAAGCGCTGGCGGCGGAACCGGTGCAACTGGAACCGCAAGTGGCTGTGCATCCTTTCAGCGGCGCGGCGGATCTGACGGCATCTTCCGGCGTGCTTGCCTATCGAACCGGAAAGACCACCAGCCCGCGCGAGCTGGTGTGGATGGACCGGAACGGCACGCGGCTGGAGAATCTGGGCGAGGGGGCTTACCGGTTTCCCGCCATATCGCCGGGCGGCGATCTGGTGGCCGTCGAGATCATCGACATGAATGTGCTGCTGGGCGACATCTGGGTACTGGGGCTGAATTCGCATCTGCGGCGGCGCATCAGTTTCGACCGGGCCAATGAAACTTCGCCGGTGTTTACTCCGGACGGCAAGCGCATTGTGCACTCGGTGGGGAGGGACATTTACATCCGCGATGCGGAGGGCGGCGGATCGCCGCAACTGCTCCACGCTTCCGAACACGCCAAGACCCCGAAGTCGATCAGCAGCGACGGGCGCTGGCTGGTGTACCAGGAGTATCATCCGGTGAATGGCATCGATCTATGGCTGCTGCCGATGCAAGGCGGGCCGCCGGTGCCGTTCCATACGAAGAAGGGGAATGCGCGCGAGGGGAGCATCTCGCCCGATGGGAAGTGGATTGCGTACACATCGAACGAAGACGGCAAGGATCAGGTGTACGTGGAGACGCTGGCGGCGGAAGGGATGGAGCGGGAACGGGTGCAGGTGACGACGAACGGGGGAACCTCGCCGCAATGGCGCAGCGACTCGCGCGAATTGTTCCTTGCCGACGCCGGGCACTTTTATTCGGCACAAGTGGAAATGCGGCCCAAACTACGTATTGGCGCGGTGCAAACGCTGTTTCCGAGCAAGAGCTTCTACAATTCGGGATTCGGATACGCGGCTTCGGCGGACGGGAAGCGATTTCTGGTGAGCGCCGCCACAGGCGATCAACTGCCCACTCCGCAGCCGATTGTGCTGGTGCTGCATCATCCGGAGTTGCGGCAACGCTGATACGCTGTTAGGTTATGCCAACAGGCGCTGAGCTCTTTGCCCGATCCCTTCGACAATTGAACATCGACACGGTCTTCACCCTAGTGGGGGACCATTTGAATGAGGTGCTGCTGGCGATTCATGCCGAGCGCATTCGCGTCATCGACATGCGGCACGAGAGCGGAGTGACGCACGCCGCCGATGCCTGGGCCCGCATTCACCGCAAGCCGGCGGTGGCCCTGGTGACAGGCGGTCCGGGGCACACGAATTCGCTGACCGGCATCGCCACGGCGCAGTTGTGCGCCAGCCCGCTGATTGCGGTGAGCGGCGCCCCGTCGACGATGATCGCGGGAAGGCAAGTGTTCCAGGTGATCGACCAGGCGGAGATGGCGCGTCCGGCGGTGAAGTGGTTCGCCGATGCGGTGAGCCCTTCGCAGATACCGTACCTGGTGGGCCGGGCCTACAACGAGGCCAACAGCGGACGCAAAGGGGCGGTGCACCTGAGCATTCCGGTGAACGTGTTTGCGGCAGGTTCGGAGCAGCCGCTGCCGATGCCTCCGGCCGCTGCCGCCGCCTACGGCGGGCCGTCCCGTGCGGAGGTGGAAGAAGCTCTGGGCATGCTGTTCACCGCGGAGCGTCCGGTGGTGATCGCAGGCAGCGGCGCATGGTGGGGGCATGCGGAGAAGGAGCTGGAGCGGTTCATCAAGACCACGCGGCTGCCGTTGTACACGGTGACGCTGGGGCGGGGGATTGTGTCCGATGAACAGAAGAACGTGTACGGGCACGCCGATCCGGCGATCAACCGTGCGGCGCTGGCTGCATTCAAAGAAGCGGATGTGGTGCTGGTGTTGGGCAAGCGGATCGACTACCGTCTGGCGCTGGGTGGGCCGCGGCTGTTCGATCCCCTGGCGAAGATCATTCAGGTGGATCTGCACGGACCGGAACTGGGAGCGGCGCGGCCAATTACGCTGGGCATTTGCGCCGATGTGAAAGCGACGCTGGAAGCGATGCTGGAACTGGCTGGAGAACGGGCTTGGCATCCGCTGGCGAGCTGGGGACGGAAACTACGCCAACTGCACACGGATTATCAGGACAAACTGAACGTGCTGTCGATGGACAGAGCCGCTCCGCTGCATCCGGCGGCGGTGTTCGGTGTGTTGCGCGATGCTTTCCCCAAGGACACGCTGTATAGCTGGGACGGTGGCGATTTCGTGCATTGGGGACGGGCCATGATTCCGGCGCGGATGCGAGGCGGATGGTCCCGGTTGGGGCCGATGGGAACGATCGGGTCGGCGTTGCCGAACAGCATTGCGATGCAACTGGCGAACCCGGGAAAGCCGGTGACGCTGATTACCGGCGACGGCTCGCTTGGTTTCTACATCGCCGAGCTGGAGACGCTGGTGCGCTACAAACTGCCGGTGGTGATTATTGTCGGCAACGACGGAGGATGGGGGTTGGAGCGTGAGCTGCAACGCGAGATCACCGGCGATTTGACGGTAGCCTGCGAGCTGCAGCACACGCGCTACGACCTGGTCATGAAAGGCTTCGGCGGCGACGGAGAGACGGTAGAGCAACTATCCGATCTGGCGCCCGCCGTGAAGCGTGGATTCGCTTCCGGCAAGCCATACCTGATCAACGTAATTGTGCGCGGGTCCCGCTCTCCGTTCACCGAATGGCAGATCATGGGCAAGAAGAAGTAGCTACTGGCGGTATCCGGCGGGGAGCGTGGCTGTATCGGCCAGCACCTCGCGCGCTCCGCGCAGCGATGTCAGAGCCCGTTCCAGGTTGTTTTCCTGTAACGCGGTGGCGGCAGCCACCAGCCGGGCGCGGGCGAGGGTGATGGTGAAGTCCGCGGCCCGGCTAAGGGATCCCGAACTGAGAACCTCGAAGGCGTCTTTGGCTTCTTCACGGGCGAGGAGGGCGATTTCTCTGGCATCTTCGGCTCTAACGACGCGACGCGCGCGTTCCGTTGCCGACACGGCGGAGCGGATGTTTTCGAGGGCGTTGAGCACTCTAAGGAATGTGGCGATTGCCTGCACTTCCGGATCGCTGGGATCATCGCTGATCTTGACCGGGACGGGCCCGGCGATCTTGTCGCCGATGCTCTCCACGGCTTGATAGGCGGGCGAGCCGTAGAATGCGATGGACTCTTCGAGTGTCGCCACGGTGTGGTTGTGGAAGTAGGGCGCTGTGTCGGCGGCCTCGATAATGGAGTTCGAGGTGAACTCCTCGACAGGGAACGAGCCCACATCGGGAATGAAGCCGAAGTTTCCGAACCCGCCGCCGGGCAGGGGGATGGCCCCGAATCCGCCGTCGCGCGGCAGTTTCAATTGCAGGGCGATGGGCAGTGCGTTGACGTTGGTGCCAGTGCTGACGTTGAACCCGCGCGGCAGGCCGTCCAGCTTCGGTGTGAAGCCGGGCGCGTCCGGATTGAAGGCGAATGCGCCGGTGCCACCGCCATTGAAGTGGCAAGCATTGCAGTTCTTGTGACCGGGCTCGCCGATGTTGCCGGTGTCGAGGTAAAGCTTCTGGCCGGCGATGGCCTGGGGGTTGAACAGCTTCAGCCTGGTGAGGTCGAATTCCTCCGAACGTCCGAGCGAGAGCTGGAAGGCGGCCATCGCGTCGAGCTCCTCGTCGGTGGGGAGGCGGAAATCGGTTCCAGCGCGGCGGTTGAGGGACTTCGGCATGTGCTGCACGATAGCGCCTATGGCGAAGTCGCGCAGGGGCAGGGCATCGTTGCTCCAGCCGAGACGCTCGGGGGTGTCGGCGGCGGCTCCGATGGCGGTGAAGTCTGCGACCAGCACGGGTTCCGGGGGAGTGCTTTGCAGCGCGAGTCCCTGGAGGGAGGGCGCGGGACGCAAGGTGAACTTGTTGCGCGGGTCGTCGAAGCCATCGGCGTTGGCGACGAAGACGCCCAACTTGCGGAGCAAATCGGGGTTCTCCAGTTCCTTGAGATCGCTGTTGCGCTCGTGGATGAAGACGGGGTCGGAGGCGGGCAAAGTGGCGAGGAAAGCGGGATCGACGGTGAAGTTGTTGCTCTCGACGTGACAGGAGGAGCAGGTGCGGCCATTGCCGTTGAAACGTTCGCGGAGGAAAATGTTGCGGCCGGCGGCGACGAGAGCCCAGACATCGTTCTCGGTCTCGACGGCAATGGCGGTATTTTCCGGATTGCGGACATAGCCACGGGCGAGGCGCTCATAGAAGTTCGCGGCTCCGGTGAGGACGAAGCCCATGCTGGGGTGTTGTCCGGCAGGCGTGACGTATGCGCGGTCCAGTTCGAAGCCGGATAGTTGCTCACGAGTGAGAGAGGCATCGAGCAGAAGGCCATCTGGGGTGGCGCGGTAGGCTCCGGCGCGCAAGATAGTGTCGGAAGAGTCCGCGAGGGCGGTGGCGCCGGCGGAGGCGCGGTTGTCGGCGAGCCAAAGTTCGTAGGCACCCTCGGGCATGCCGCGCAATTGCGATCGAACGGCGCCTGATGCGAGATCGGCGCGGAGCATTCCGAATGCCGCTGGCGCGGTCTGCGAAAGGTTGCCGAGGCCGGTGAGGCCGATTTGCACAGTTGTACCCGACGGGCGTGCGGCGCGGTACTGATTGTAGAGGCGGAGCAGACCGGCAGGGTCTGCCATTCCTGTGTTGGGTGCGGCGTCAGGGATTGCTGAAAGCGTGAAGAACGCTCCCAGGCCTGCGAGCACACCGAGAGTCATTGACTGTCGAAACATGTCATCTCCTTGGCGCGTGATTTGTCGTGATTCCCGTGTAGGATTACGAGCGCGGCAAGGAAATTGGATTTCAGGGGCTCAAGATACTGTCTTCATCAGCTCCGGCCGCAGGAATGCGGGGATACCTTTGCTGTTGGGGAAACTCTCCCAGACTTTGGGCTTAGACCGGATGAGGGTGAAATTCAGGGCCACGATGGTGTAGGCGATGATGCCACCGCTCGGCCCATCGAAGCCGAGATTATCGGCTCTGGTCACAATTCCATCTTTGTCGAGGGCGAGCAGCCCGGCTCTCTGGCTGAAGCGGCTGAAGTCGGCTTGGAACTGGCGGATGGCCGCGCCAGTCTTGGGGCCGAAATTCCCGTCGATCTTCAGGCGCACGATGTCGCCGCCGTCATAGCAGTTGCAGAGCAATGCCTGCACTAGCGCCACGTCGGTCTTGCTATTCGGCATTGCCGGGCCGACCGATTTGCTCACATTGAAAAAATACTTCAGATCGGCATTGCGCAGCCTTGTTTCCCTGTACGCCATCGCTCCTCCTATCACCGCTTTCGAAAAGCGTGGGCGTAAGCGATCATCTAATGGAACACGGCGCGAACCAAGGCGAAGCGGTGGCGCGGGGTGACGGCTCTTCAGAACACGAAGCGCATTCCCAACTGGATTCTGCGGCCCGGGGCAGAGCCCGAGACGATGCCGAAACCGGGGCCGTTCAAGGTTGCGCCGGGGCCGCCGAAATTGGGGTGGTTGGTGAAGTTGAAGAACTCTCCGCGGAACTGGATCTTCATGTCCTCGCGAATGGGGAAGTTGCGCAGGATGGACATATCGAGATTGATGACTCCGTCCGCGCGCAGCATGTTGACTCCCTGAGTGCCGAAGGAGAACTGGGCCGGCTGAGCGAAGGCCGAGGTGTCGAACCAACGGTCGAGAGTACGCTGACTGTTGGGGAGGTTGGGATCGCGCAGGATGTCGGCGCGCTGGCCGCCGGCGCTGAAGACGAAGGTGTTGTTGACCTGGGTGTTGACGGTAAAGGGCTCGCCGGATTGCAGGGTGAGCAAACCGCCGAGTGACCAGTTGCCGGCGACGGCGCCCAGCCAGTGACCGGCGAGATACTTCTTGCCTTTGCCGACGGGCAGATCGTAGACGCTAGTCATGGTGAAGCGGTGGCGCACATCGTTGCCGGTGGGACCCCAATCGGCGCGGCGGTTGTAGAAGTTGCTGAAGCCGATATCGGCGCCGAGCGATCCGCCGTCGTTGTAGCCGTTGAAGGAGCGGGCGAGAGTATAGGTGCCGAGCAGGCTGTAGCCGTTGGCGAAGCGCCGCTCGAGGCGCACGACGCCGGCGTAATAACGGGCATCGCCGAAGCTGGGGCCCTGAATGTTGACGTTGGAGAACTGCGGGAAGGGCCGGTCGGCCTGTGCGGGGTTACGGCCGAGAGGACGGATCTGTTCGAGGCGTTCCGGCGTGACCTGATTGAGGGAGATATTGCCGCTCGGCAGTTTGTGCGACAGATTGCCGAGGAAGGTGATCTCGGCGAGGAACCCGCCGCCGATTTCGCGCTGTGCGCCGAAGTTGAACATCTGCGAGTAGCCGGTGCGGCGATCGGTTTCAAAGAACGTGACGGCGGTATTGGGCTGCTGCCCGACGCGTACGGCTCCGAACGAATCGTTGAGTACGGGAGTGCCGAGGCTGAAGCTGACGCCGTTGCGAAGCAGGAACGGCGCGGTGATTCCCTGGTCAGGGGTGTTGAGGACGGCCGATTTCTCATAGCCGAGCGACACGGAAGCGGGCACGCCGGCATCGAACGGATGGGCATAGGCGACGCCAAAAGCGCCGCGGACGACGGTCTTTGTCGAACCCCAAGGCTTCCAGGCAAAGCCGAAGCGGGGGCCGAAGTTATTCCAATCGGTGTTGTAGAGCGACGTGCGCCAGCCGTTGACGCCGAGGAACTTCACGACTCCGGGAGTGCCGCTGACGGGATTGATCTGAGCGGTGTCGAAGGCATTGCCGCGCTGGTTCTTGTCGGTGATAGGGGTGTCGGTTTCCCAGCGGAGGCCGATGTTCAATGTCAGATCGCGGGTGACGTTCCAGTCGTCCTGGGCGAAGCCAGCCAGATACCAGCTATAGCGGTCGAGCAGTTCGGTCTCGCGGGAACTGAAGCCGGTGACGAAGCCGAGCATCATGGTGGCGAGTCCGTTGCCGCTGGTGGCGACGCCGGGTTGGCCGGTGCCGAGCAGGCTGAAGCCGAACGCTCCGGAGGCGGTGGGCCGGTTGGTTTCGTAGTTGTAGGAGGGACGGATCTCGCCCCCGAATTTGAAGCTGTGCTTGCCGCGGATCCAGGAGAGGTTATTCACGATCTGATATTGCTCGATGGGGAACTGGCGGCGCTCCTGGTTGGCGGAGCCGATGGCGGTGAAGCCGGCGGCGGCAAACTCAGGGAACGCGCCATCGGGCACGCCGCGCAGACCAAACGTCGAAGCCCAAGGCTTGCCGAGGCCCAGCGATTGGGCATGGTTGACGCGATTGGAGTAGGTCATGCGGAAATCGTTGACGATGGTGGCGGACACGGTGCGCGTCCAGTTGCCGTAGAAGTAGTTCTGGTGGCGAATGGCGATGTTTTCGGTTTCGGCGCCTGGATCGGGGAAGACCGAACGCAGGCCGGTATCGTCGCTGTTGTAGAGATAGCGGCCGGTGATGCGGTCTTTCGATCCGATGTTGTGGTCGATTTTTGCGGTGAAGTTATTGCGGGTGAGTCCGTTGACGAAATTGGCGCGGAAATTGTTGGCCCCGGCGAGCGAATCGGGAGTGCGATTTGGGGTTGGATAGAACGGCAGCAGCTTAGCGGCGACGGGATCGATGCGGGAGGCAGGGATCCGATTGCCGGGGAACTGGGTGCGGGTGAGCCGGCCGGCCACCGTCTGGGTGGTGTCGGGATCGTAGATGGGAAGCAGCGCCCCGGCGTTGTTGGTGGTTTGGGAGAAATCGCCGGCGCGTTGCAGGGCGGTGGGGACGGTCAGTGTACGGATGGCGCCGTCGCGGCGGCGCGAGCCTTCGTAGGCGAAGAAGAAGAAAGTCTTGTCGCGGCCATTGTAGAGCTTGGGCAGCCACACGGGTCCGCCGATGGTGCCGCCGAAGACGTTGTAGCGCAGCGGGGCTTTGCTCTTGCGGCCGTCGACGATGGGTGCGAAGAAATTGGGGGCGTCCAGTTTCTGGTTGCGGAGGTATTCAAAGAGAGAGCCATGCAGTTCGTTGGTGCCGCTCTTGGTGGTGGCGACGATGACGCCGCCGTTCGATCCGCCGTATTCGGCGGCATAGCTGTTGGCCATGATCTTCACTTCGGCCACGGTTTCCACGGGAGGATCGAGATCGACCTGGCCGACCCCGAGGCGCATGTTCTGGCCGGTGCCGCCGTCGATCCAGAACATCTGCGATTGCTGGCGGGAGCCGGCGAGGGAGAAGTTCGGCTTCGATCCGCTGTCGTAGCCGATGAAAACGGCCGCGCCGGTCATTTGAATGAGATTGAGGGCACGGCGGTCGCCGAGGGGCAGATCTTCCACGGCTTTGGCTTCGACAAGCTGGGCTACGTCGGAAGTGCGTGTTTCGAGAATAGTGGCTGAGCCGGTGACAGTGACGGATTCGCTGACGGCGCCAACTTCGAGCTGAATATCCAGTTCCAGGCGTTGTCCGGTGGTCAGGACAAGGCCGCTGCGGACATAGCGTCGAAAGCCCGATTTTTCGGCGTCGACGACGTATTCCCCGATGGGGAGTTGACGAAGGGCGAAGAAGCCTTCGTCATTGGTGACGTACTCGGTTTTCTGCTGGGTAGCGACGTTGGTGGCGATGACTTTCACGCCGGGGATGACGGAGGATTGGGAGTCACGGACAACTCCGTTGATGATTGCTGTGGGGGATTGGGGAAAGCAGGGGAGGGCGAACAGAAGGGGGGCAACGATCCTGAAGCTTCTCATGACCTCATCATATACCCGCGGGGCTCGAACCGATTCGAGCCGCGCGGGCAGATGAGAGAGTCTAACGCTTCGGTCCGAAGTAGACGATGAAGCCGGCGAGCAGCGTGGTCTGGGCCTTACTGCTGGCCAGTTCATTGCCGCGATCGAAGAAGGGCTTATCCGACCAGTCGCGACGGTATTCGGTGCGGAACAGGAAGCCTTCCTGCATCTTGAAGTCGGCGGTGAGGGTGAATTCCTTCAAAGCCTGGGCGGTGCCGGTGATGAAGCCCTTGTTGTCCTTGTAGTATTCAATGCGCGGGCTGAGGGCGAACCAGCTATTGGGGGAGTAGCGATGAGCTGCGGCGACACCCCACCAGTTGTTGCTGGGCCCGTTCTTCACCTTGTCGGAACCGATGTCGATGTTGAAGTAGAAGGCAGCCTTGTCGTTGGGGGTGACGGTGAAGACGTTGTCCCAGAAGTGGCGGTAGCCTTCGTTGGTGGCTGTTTTCTCGGGGCCGACGTAGTAGTTGCTGAACCAGGCGGCCTTCTTGGCGGTCATGGCGGAAGTGAAGCCGAATGTCTTGCCGCTGTTGTTGTCTTCGACGTTGTTCCAGCCGTTAATGATCTGCACACCACCGGTCCACCAGGAGGTGATGGGCTTACTCATGCGGGCTCCGAAGTGGTAGTAGGGGCCATTGGCGTAGAGGTAAGCGCGGGAGTAATTCCAGTTGAGGTGGGTTTCCGTGGGCTCAGCGCCGGCGCTGGTGTAGAACTTGCCGAAGTCGAACTGGAAGCCGCCCCAATCCTTGGGTTTGACGCTCAAGTAGGCCTGGGGGATGTAGCGGAAGATGCCGGTGCCGTTTTGATACGGTTCGGTGGCATGGAAGAGGTCGAAGGCGCGGCCGAAGCCGAGATCGATACGGAAGCCGACGGGGTCCGCGGAGTGCTGCATTTCGAGTTTGGCCATGTTGAGGCTGAGGGAGTTGGCCCGGATATCGAAGTTGCGCAGGTTATTCGTCATGGAGGCGGGGTGATTGAAGTTGAAGGAGTAATAGCCATCAACGAGTCCGCTGAAGTCGATGGGGCCGGCAGACCAAGCCGGCGGCGCGGGCGGCGGTGTCTGAGCAGCCTGAGGATCGGGGGTCTGCTGTGAAAAAGCCAGCGAGACGGTGAAAGTGAAAAGGATGAGGTCTCGAGTACGAGCCATTGGATTTTGTACGCTCCGTGGGTTTGTGTTGAAATCCAACTGTAGCCGTGAAATGCGCCGGCGGACCAATCCAAAATTTTGATCGCAGTTATATAGGGGTGCTTTTCATGACTGCAAAATCCTTTGTGTGCAAAGACTTACAGAGAAGCGATAGAAAATCGTAATCCACGCTATCAAAACCTTTTTCTTGTGGGTACCGGAGGCGGCGGGCGATCCTGAAACAGTTGCATCGCAACCACTCGCTCGAGGTTCCAGAACAATGAAAAACCTGCTCGCCTTGCTTACGGCAAGCGCCTCTGTGGCGGCCGCGCAAACGGCTGTCACCCCTGAGAAAGTCGCAGCTTTGGAAGCTGCGGTTCAATCCGCCCAGACTGCGGGAGACAACGCTTGGATGTTGACGAGTTCCGCCCTCGTGCTGATGATGACCGGGCCAGGACTTGCCCTCTTTTACGGAGGGTTGGTTCGCCGGAAGAACGTCCTCGGCACCATGATGCAGAGCTTCATCATGATGGCCCTCATGACCGTGTTGTGGGGGATTGTTGGATACAGCCTGGCTTTCGGTGAAGGCAATGCGTTCATCGGCGACCTGCGCTACCTGTTTTTGAAGGGAGTTGGGGCGGCGCCGAACGGCGACTATGCGGCGACGATTCCGCAGCAGACGTTCATGGTATTCCAGTTGATGTTCGCCATCATCACACCGGCCCTGATCACGGGCGCCTTCGCCGAGCGGATGAAGTTCAGCGCGATGCTGGTCTTCATGACGCTGTGGGGCCTGTTGGTCTACTTCCCGATGGCCCATATGGTATGGGGCAAGGGGGGATTGCTGAATGCTTTCCTGGGGGGCCAGTTCCGCTGCTTCGATTTCGCGGGCGGCACGGTGGTCCATATTACGAGCGGGATTTCGGCTCTGGTGTGCGCACTATACATGGGCCCCAGGAAGGGGTACCGCACGGATCCGATGAAGCCGCACAACCTTGTATTGAGCTTTATCGGAGCTTGCCTGCTGTGGGTGGGCTGGTTCGGATTCAACGCGGGCAGCGCGCTTGGGGCCGGTGCACTGGCGACCAGCGCTTTTGTTGCGACGCACTTTGCGGCGGCGACCGCGGCCATCGGCTGGTTGATTGCGGAACAGTTTCACGTTGGCAAGCCGAGCGTACTAGGCGGGATTTCGGGAGCGGTTGCCGGACTGGTTGCCGTCACTCCGGGTTCGGGATTCGTGACGCCGATGTCAGGAATGATTATCGGCCTGTTGGCGGGCTTCGTATGCTACTTTGCCGTGGCCATCCTGAAGCACAAGCTTGGGTATGACGACTCGCTGGACGCCTTCGGGGTGCATGGCGTGGGTGGAACGCTGGGGGCCATTCTGACGGGCGTGTTCGCGACCAACGAGATCAACAACGCGTTGAAGGACTCGGCGGGCAAGCCGGTTGCCTTGGGCCTGGTGGACGGCAACGCAGGGCAGATCGTGGATCAGGCCATTGGGGCGGGGATCGCCATCGTCCTTGGGATCGTGGGGACCATCATCATCTTGAAGATCGTCGATATCGCAATTGGAGTACGTGTGGATGCCAACCAGGAACAGGATGGCCTCGACCTCTCCATGCACGGCGAGGAAGCCTATAGCCAGGAGGCCTGATCGGGAGACGCCACATGAAAAAAATCGAAGCCATCATTCAACCGTTCAAGTTAGAAGACGTCAAGGAAGCGCTGAAGGCTGCCGGGGTGGATGGTATGACCATCACCGAAGTCCGGGGCCATGGGCGGCAAAAAGGGCACAAGGAAGTGTACCGGGGGCAGGAATACACGGTCGATCTGCTACCGAAGGTGAAAGTCGAACTGGTGATTTCGGCCTCGCGGCTGGAAGAGGTGCTGCGCGTCGTTTTGGGCGCGGCTAGAACAGGAAAGATCGGAGATGGGAAAATCTTTGTTTACGATGTCGCAGAAGCCATCCGCATCCGAAACGACGACAGGGGAGAGATTGCCCTCTGATCCGGCCCCAAGCTGGGACCTGATCCGGGAGCGCTTTCAAGAAAGCGGCGACGCTGGCGAAGTTTTTCGCCAGCGTTCGCGTCTTGTTGAGCAGGAAGTACAGCGGGCGTACATGGAGCATTTGGCGCCCGAGGTTCCGGCTGGGCTGGCGGTACTCGCTGTGGGCGGCTACGGCCGTCAGGAGTTGTTTCCCTACTCGGACGTGGATGTGTGCCTGCTGGTGGATAACGACAAGATCGCCGAAGAGAAGCGGAGCAATATTTCGTCGTTTCTGCAGGCCTTATGGGACGCGAATCTGCGGGTCAGCCAATCCGTGCGCACGGCGCCGGAATGCTGCGAACTGCACGATACCAACATTGAGTTGAATGTCAGTCTGATCGACCAGCGGTTTTTGGCCGGGGATACGGATCTTTATGCGCGGCTGGAGCCGAAGCTGCGCAAGTTCTATGAGAATCAGCGGGTGTCTCTGGCGCGGCATCTGTGCCGGCTGGCGCGGAGCCGGCACGCACAATACCAGAACACGGTGTTTCATCTGGAGCCGCAGATTAAAGAGGGGCCGGGCGGATTACGGGATGTGCATCTGCTCGAGTGGTTTCACAAGCTGGAGATTTCGGGTTTGCACGACATTAGCTGGCGCGACGTGGAAGAACCGCGTCTGTTTCTGTCGCAGGTGCGATGTTTTTTGCATTACCGGTCGCGGCGCGACAACAACAACCTGTCGTTCGAGGCGCAAGACGAACTGGCCGAGCAGAAGTATTCACGGCTGGAGTCGGCGGATGCCTGGATGCGGGAATTTTTCCGTCATGTGCGGGCCATTGAGGGCGCTGCGAGCCGGGCGATGGACGCTATTGAATCGAAGCACAACGTTCTGCTGGCGGGGTTCCGGGAATGGCGCTCGAGGCTGTCCAACGGGGAGTTCACCGTTTCCAAGGACCGGGTGCTGCTGAAATCGAGCCAGACGCTGGATACCGATCCGGCGGCGGTGCTGCGGCTCTATCACTTTGTGGCGCGGCACGGGATTGCGCTTTCGCTCGATTGCGAGCGCCGCATCATGGAGGCGTATCCGAAACTGCGGGAGCATTTCGCTCAAGCCGGTGCGATCTGGCCGCAGGTACGGGAGATCCTGCTGCAGCCGCACGCGGCCATGGCTTTGCGCGCGATGCAGGAAAGCGGGGTGTTGCGGCTGTTGTTTCCGGAGTGGGAAGGGATTGAGCACATGGTGACGCGGGACTTTTACCACCGTTATACGGTGGACGAGCACACCATCGTGACGATCGAGAACCTGCAAAAACTGGCGCGCACCTCGGAACCGGGCCATCGCCGGTTCTCGACGCTGCTGACGGAGATTGAGGATCTGTCTATTCTGCGGGCGGCGCTGCTGCTGCACGATGTGGGCAAGGGCGCGCGCACGGGGAACCATTCGGTGGAGTCGGTGCGGATGGCGCGGGAGACGCTGGAACGGCTGGGAGCGCCGGAGAAGGCTCGGGAGATGATTCTCTTTCTCATCGACCAGCACCTGGCGTTGTCGGCGGCGATGACCGGCCGCGATCTGGACGATCCGGCAACGGCCCGCATGCTGGCGGAGAAGGTGGGGACGATCGAGGGTTTGCGCTACCTGACGTTGCTGACTTACGCCGATGTGTCGGCGGTTAACACGACAGCGCTGTCGCCGTGGCGGCTGGAGCAATTGTGGCGGGTGTATCTGCGAACGCATCACGAATTGACGCGTGAATTGCAGACGGACCGGATCCAGCTTCCGGGGGAAGAAGGGGGCGAACGGGAGAGCTTTCTGAAGGGGCTTCCGGTGCGATACTTGCGGACGCACAGTGAGCCGGAGATCCGCATGCATCTCGATTTGGAGGCGCGGCGGAGAGAAACGGAGGTGGCGCTCGATATCCGCAAGACGGAAGGCGGCTACGCGCTGACCGTGCTGGCCAAGGACCGGCTGCATCTGGTCGCGTAGGTAGCGGGAGCGCTGGCGAGCTTCGGGATGAACATTCTCAAGGCGTAGGCCTTCGCCAACCAGCAGGGGACGATTCTCGACACTTTTGTGTTTGCCGATCCGTCGCGCACTTTGGAGCTGAACCCCTCCGAGGTGGACCGGCTGCAGTCGATCTTGGAGCGCGTGCTGCTGGGACGGCTGCATGTGCGGGAACTGCTGCGTTCGCGGCCGAAGCCATCGTTGCCGAGCCGGCGGAGCGCCATCGCGCCGAAGGTGAGCTTCGACAACGAGGCTTCGGAAACGGCGACTCTGGTGGAGTTGGTGGCCGAGGACCGCCCCGGACTGCTGTACGATGTCGCTTCGGCTTTGTCGAACAGCGGGTGCAACATCGAGCTAGTGTTGGTGGACACGGAAGCGCACAAGGCAATGGACGTGTTCTATGTGAGCCATGCCGGCCGGAAGCTGACCGAGGAGCACATGCGGCGGCTGCAGGCGTCGTTGCTGGCGGTTTGCGCGGGGTAGCCGTTAGTCTTCCAGGCCCAAGCCGGCGAGGATGCGTTCCAGGTTCCGGTCGATTCGCGCGGCGCGTGTTTTGCTCTGCTTGGCCGCGCTGAAATGGAGAAGATAGCCTCGTTGCCGGCCGGGAGTCAAGGCAAAGAAGGCTTCCCTGAGCGCCGGGGAAGCCTCCAGCTTCCGGGTGAATTCCTCCGGCATTGGGAGATCCGCCGTCTGCTTCCGTTGCACCTTTTGCCCTGCCCGCTCGACTTCCACTGCTTCTTCGACGTACGCCTTCAAAGCGTTTGCAATCTGGAGCACTTCGCCGGGGTGACGAAAGCGGATCTGACGGGCCGACTGCACATTCTCCGTCTGCTGGACCAGTATGCCCTCCGGGTCCCGCAATAGCGCGCCTTTGTGGAACAGCAGGGCGCAATACTCTTTGAAACCGTGAATGAGCACGATGTTTGCACCATGCAGTGTGTAGCAAGGGCAGCCCCACTTCAGTTCCTCGGTGAGCCCAGAGCTGAGCAAGATGGTGCGGAGTTCCGCGTAGACAGCGCGCCAGGGCGTGTCTTTTTCGAAGAACCAGTCGACCTTGGGGTTCATGGATGTGGAGGGGTGTGAGCGTTACCAGTTGGTGAGCGAGCCGTCGGGGCGGCGCAGCATGGGCGTAAGGGAGTAGGCGTCCTTGTAATCGCCGATTTGCTGGAGTTTCGCAGTGTCGACTTCGACGCCGAGGCCGGGGCGGTCGTTGGGCCAGAGCTTGCCGTCTTTGAGATCGTAGCTCTGTTTCAAATAGGGCCAAGGGCGGGTGCCGCCCATGACCAACTCCATGAGAACGGGGCCGGAGAAAACGGTGGAGCAGTGCACCATGGCGGCTTCGGAGATGGGGCCGGTGAAGTGGGGCACCAAGCCAACGTAGTGCGTTTCGCACATGGCGGCGATTTTCTGAAACTCGGTGATTCCTCCGACGTTGGGGATGGTGGCGCGGGCGTAGTCGATGAGGTGGTTCTGGATGAGCTCATTCCATTCCCACTTGGGTCCGAACTGCTCACCGACGGCGATGGGCACTTTGACCTGGTTGCGCAAGGTACGGTAGACGCCGGGATTTTCGCTGCGCACCAGATCCTCGACGAAGTAAGGGCGCAGGGGTTCGATCAGATTGGCGAGCGTGACGGCGTCAGGCATGTCGAGTTCAGTGTGGAAATCGATGGCCCAGCCTCCGTCGCGGCCGACGCCTTCGCGCACCTGTTTGCATAGTTCGTGGACGCGATTCACGGTGGCGAAGCGGTCCATGGCGCCTCCGCGCACATCGGTGGATATGCGGTAGGCGCGGAAACCGGCATCGACGCAGGCCTTGGCCACTTCGCGGGGAGTTCCTTTGGCGGGGAAGCCGGTGGAGTAGCATTCCACGTGCTCGCGCGACTGGCCGCCGAGCAACTGGTAGACCGGCACTCCGAGGGCCTTGCCTTTCAAGTCCCACAGCGCCACGTCGAGGGCGCCGAGAGCATGCACTTTTTCGCGGCCGGCGGGGTAGAAATAAGACCGGTACATCGATTGCCAAAGGCGGTCGGTACGGAACGGATCTTCGCCGATGAGGAGGCCGGCGCATTGTTCCATGGTGTCGCCGGAGCCGCCTTCGCCGACGCCCACGAGCCCTGAGCCGGTTTCCACCAGCACGACGTTGGTGCTTTGGTTGAACAGCGGCTGGCGTGTGTTGGGACGCCCGGCGGCATCGGTGGGAGTGCGGTAGTAGCGGATCCGGGTAATCTTCGTTTTCGGCAATCCGGCGGCATCGGCGCGGTCAGCGATGGAAACGGCGCCTGCCGCGCCCATGCATACTTGAAAAAAAGCACGGCGGTTCATACGATGGCTCATCATAGCAGACCCATGAAATCACTCCTTCTCGTTCTTCTTTCCGCGGCCACGGCGTCGGCTGCGCTGCGCGCCGGGGCGGCCAAGGCCGACATTACGGACTATCAGGCGGGGCCGGTCAACGATCCGGCGTTCGTGAAGGTGCTGGCGCTCGATGACGGCTCGACACGGTCGTTGCTGATTACGGTGGATGCCGTGTCGCTGGGAGAGATCGGGTACATCGACAATGGCTATCTGGGCCGCATTCGGGCGGCGATGGAAAGGGAGTTGGGTGTGCCTGGCCGCAACGTCATTGTGAACGCCAGCCACTGTCATCATGTGGTGAGAAAGGACGCCGATGTTCTGACCATTGCAGCGGCCCGGCAGGCATGGGGACACCTGACGGAAGTGAGGGCGGGAGCGGGGCGCGGACGGGAGGAGCGGATCATGGAGAACCGCCGCATGCGGCTGAAGAACGGAGCGGAGACCGACGTTCGGAGGGCGTATGCCATGCCTCGCGATGAGGATGTGGTGGAGGCCGGGCCGACGGATCCGGACATCGGATTGCTGCGGCTGGACCGGCTGGACGGGACGCCGCTGGCGGTGATCTACAACTTCGCCGCGCATCCGATCCATGGGGTCCCTTCCGGGGCGAACACCGCCGATTACCCGGCGTTTGCCTCTAAGGCGATCGAGGAGAACCTTGGCCCTGATGTGCTTGCGTTCTTCATCCAGGGCTGCGCGGGGGATATTAATCCGGCGAAGTACAAGGACGTGCACACGCCGCACGACGCCGAGCCTTTGGGCAATTTGCTGGGGCTGGCGGCGTTGCGCGCGCTGCGGGGTATCCGCACTGAAGCCGTGTCTTCGATGGACGTGAGGAACGTGACGCTGGATCTGCCGCGCGCCGCGGACTACGCCGCCCGCATATCTGCGCTGCGTGCGAAGCGGGAGCAACTGATGGAGTCGCTCACAGGCACCAGCCTGAACTTCAAGACTTTCTCAGCGCTTCTTGTTCAATACGGTCTCGGTGGGGCGTATCCGTCGTACTATAGCCATCGCTATTTGCACGAAAAGTCGGCCGGGCGCGAGGAACTGAAGCGCATGGACGCCGACAACCGGGCGGAGATGGAGCGCTATCTGCGCAATATCGAGACCATGGAAGAATTGACTCGATTGCAGACCAATCTGGCTCTGCTCGAGAAGCACCAAAAGGAGAGCGCGGGGCGCAAGACGCTGACCGTAGAGGTGTCGGGGTTGCGCATCGGAGGGTTCCGGCTTGTGACGTTTCCAGGGGAATTGACGGTGGAGATCGGGCTGCGGCTGAAGAAGCAGTTACGCGGGTTTGCCTTTGTGGCCGGCTACACGAACGGATACATCTACTACACGCCGACCGCGGCGCAGCGGCGTAATGCCGGATATGCGCAAGAGGACTGCGACAGCCTGGTGGCTCCGGAATGGGAAGGGATCTTCGAGAGGCGGGCGTTGGAGGTATTCCGGTCGCTGGGGGAGTAGGCGCGGCTAGCCGCTGGTGGTCCAGAGGGATTTCGTCGCTTCGACGGCATCGCGCAGTTCGCTGACTTGGGTGGCGGAGCCCTCGAGGAAATCCAACCCGCCGGTCAGCCAGCGAGCCAGGGCGGGTTGGGAGAGGTGATAGAAGACATGGCGGCCTTCGCGGCGCTCCTCCACCAGACGGTGGGAGCGGAGGAGGCTTAGGTGCTGGGAGACACCGGAGTGGGAAACACCGAGGACACTCTGGAGGGAGTTGACATCGCGCTCGCCATCGCGCAGTTCCTCGATAATGCGGATGCGGTGAGGGTGGGAAAGCACGCCGAGGAGTTTGGCAAGTTCTTTGGAGACAAAGGCGCGAGTAGGCATGTCCAGGAACGATGATACACGAGTCTAGTTGTAATGTCAAAATATATTACAATGCAAATATTCAAATATCTTGACATGAAGATTTGGCAATGCTAACATCGCAATTGCCCCTATGACGACTTCTCCTCTCCAGCAAGTCCGCTCCTGGCTCGTGGAAGAGCGCACTCTCCTGTGGATCGCGGTGATCTACTCGGTTGCGATTGGACTTCTCTCGCTGGTTGTTCCGGTTGCCGTGCAGTCTCTGGTGAATACGGTGGCATTCGGCAACCTATTACAGCCTCTGTTTGTTTTGACGCTGGTGGTGCTTGCGGGACTCGGATTTTCGGGCGTACTGCAAGGATTGCGCACCTTTGTGGTGGAGTTGCTGCAACGGCGGATTTTTGTGCGTGTCTCGTCGGACGTAGTGGGAAAACTGCTGCGGGCGAAGGTGGAGGCATTCGACGGCCATCACGGTCCGGAACTGGTCAATCGATTTCTGGAGGTAGTGACGGTACAA
Organism: Bryobacterales bacterium; assembly: GCA_016789755.1. GTDB lineage: Bacteria > Acidobacteriota > Terriglobia > Bryobacterales > Bryobacteraceae > CADEFT01. The sequence goes on along the minus strand of JAEUQG010000273.1, from coordinate 5,450 downwards.
AAGAGCGGTGCAATTCTGCTGATCGATGGATTATCGATTTTAATGCAGACCTCCATCGGCATGATTCTGTTGGCGGTTTATCATCCGTGGCTGCTGGCGTTCGATGTGTTGCTGTTTTTGGCGATCCTGGTGGTTCTCTTCCCCATGGGGCGGGGTGCAGTGGGCACGAGCATCCTGGAATCGAAGGCCAAATATGAGCTGGTGGCCTGGCTGGAGGAGATCGCCCGCTGGCCGGCGTCGTTCAAGCCGGCCAACGGATACGCATTTGCGACGGAACGAACCGACGCGCTGGTGAAGAAATACCTCGGTTATCGAGTGAAGCATTTCCGGATCCTGATCCGGCAGATTCTGGGATCGCTGGGGCTGCATGCGCTTGCCAGCGCGGTGTTGCTGGGGGCGGGGGGATGGCTGGTGATACAGCGCCAGCTCACGCTGGGCCAGTTAGTGGCTGCCGAACTGGTGGTGACGCTGGTGGTGAGCGGATTCAGCAAGTTCGGCAAGCAACTGGAGACCTTTTACGATCTGTGCGCAGCCGCGGACAAGCTGAGCTACCTGACGGAATTGCCGACGGAGGAGAGCGGAAAAGACCGGTTGCCGGACAAACAGGAGGGCTCGCGGGTTCTGTTTCGCGATGTACGGTTTGCGTATCCGAACAGCGCTCCGATCATCCAGAATGGAAGCTGCGAAATCCCCGCGGGCGGGCGTGTGGCTCTGACCGGTCATGGGAAGACCACGTTTCTCGATCTGCTTTATGGGCTTCGGACGCCTGCCGGCGGGGAGATCGAGATCGACTCACTCGACAGCCGCGACATTCAGTTGACCTCGCTGCGCGCGCAGATCGGGCTGGTGCGGCGGCCGGAGATCTTCCAGGGGACGATTGCCGATAATCTGCGTGTGGCGAATCCGGCGGCGGGGGCGGTGGAGATGCGCTCGGCGCTGGACCAAGCGGGGTTGCTGGATGAAATCCGCAATCTGCCGGACGGTCTCGACACGCAGTTGGTCACCGGGGGTCTGCCGCTTTCGCATAGCCAGGCATTGCGTCTGATGATTGCGCGGGAGGTGCTGAAGCATCCGCGGCTGTTGCTGCTGGATGAATGCCTGGATGAGATCGAAGACATCAAGCTGCGCTCGCGGATCATGGCGGGGCTGTTCGATGCGAGCAAGCCTTGGACGGTTCTGGTGTCGACGAAGAACCCGGAAGTCCGGGCCGCCTGCGAGCAGCATTTTCATCTGGAAGAAGGAACGCTACGGGAGTATTCGAAGCGATGACAACCCACGAGACCACCCTGCTACTACCCTCAATGAGTCTGGTGCGCTATCCGGGCGCTGTCTGGACTCTGGCGCTGATGTTGTTCCTTTTGTTGATTGTGATGCCGGTCACGCTGTTGCTGGCTCCCTGGCAGCAAAACGTCGCCGGGCAAGGGAAGGTATCGGCGATTCATCCGAGCGACCGCCAGCAGGCGGTGGATTCTCCGGTGGACGGCCGAGTGCTGCGCTGGCACGTGGTGGAGGGGACGAAGGTGAATCAAGGGGACCCGGTGGTGGATGTGACTGACATCGACCCGGCGTTCCTGTCGAGGATTGTGGAGGAACGCCAGAACATCATCCGGCGGATTGACGCGGCCCGTGCGAGGGAGCTTTCGCTTGGCGAGCGGATTGAGGGACTCGATGGGTCGAGGCGCAATTCGCTGGACGCGAACCGGTCGCGGATCGAAACGGCCTCGGACCGCGTGCAGGCGGCGGAGAAGGCTCTGACAGCGGCGGAGGCGACTCTAGTCGCCGACCGTCTCAATCTGGACCGTCAGAAGAAGCTGATTGAAAAAGGGCTCACTTCGACGCGCAACGTGGAACTGGCGCAGATGGCCTATGACCGGGCGCTGGCGGAGGTGGAGCGGAGCCGGGCCGCGGTGAACGCGGAGAAGAACTCGAAGTTTGTGTTGCTGGCGGACCAGGAGAAGATCACCACGGATTTCAAGGCCTCCATTGAAGATGCCAAAGCGTCGCGCGCCGCAGCGCTGACGGAGATCGCCAACGCCAACATCGAACTGCAGCGGGTGGATGCGAGGCTGGCGAGGCAGGAGAGCCAAACGGTGCGGGCGCCGCGCGACGGCACGATTTTCCGGCTGCTGGCCCAGCCGGGCAGCGAAGTGCTGAAGGCGGGCGATCCGGTGGCATTGCTGGTGCCGGAGGCGACGCAGGTGGTGGTGGAGCTTTGGATGAACGGGAACGATGCGCCGCTGATCACGCCTGGGCGCGTCGTACGCTTGCAGTTTGAAGGTTGGCCGGCGATTCAGTTTGTCGGCTGGCCGTCGGTAGCGGTGGGCACGTTCGGCGGGAAGGTGCTGCTGGTGGATTCGACGGACAACGGAGAAGGAAAATTCCGTGTGCTGGTGGTGCCCGATCCGGACGATGAGCCGTGGCCTTCGTCGCGCTGGCTGCGGCAAGGGGTCCGGACGAACGGATGGGTGCTGCTGAACGAAGTGAAGTTGGGATTCGAGTTGTGGCGGCAGTTCAACGGGTTCCCACCCACGGTAGCGATCACAGAGCCGGGCAAAGCGCCTTCCGGAGGGAAGAAGTGAAGGTAGTTTTTCTCGTGCTGCTTGCTGCCGCCGCCCACGGCGAGGTGTTATCGCTGCGGGACGTGTTGCAGTCGGTGGAGAAGAGCTATCCGCCGCTGCTTGCCGCGTTGCAGGAGAAGCAGGCGGCGGAAGGCGATCTGCTTTCCGCGATGGGCCGCTTCGATACCACTTTCCGGGCCCGTTTCGATACCGATCAGATCGGTTTTTACGACAACGAGCGCATCGATTTGGGTTTCGAACAGGCGACGACGAAATGGGGTTCGAGCTATTTCGGGGGATGGCGTCTGGGAGAAGGGAGTTTTGCGCCCTACGATGGCAAGCTGGATACACGCAGCTACGGTGAGTTTCGGGCGGGGATGCGGCTGCCGCTGCTGCGCGACCGGTCGATCGACAGCCGGCGGGCGGATGTGCGGAAGGCGGATTTGAACCGGCGGCTGGCCGCCTTATCCATCGACCAGCAAAAGATCGTCATTCTGCAAACCGCGACGCGGCGCTATTGGGAGTGGGTGGCGGCGGGGAGGCGTTACGCGGTCGCCGAGCAACTGCTGGACCTTGCCATGAAGCGCAACGACATTCTGAAGGAGAGCGTGCGGCTGGGGCAGACTCCGGCCATCGAGGTGGCCGAAAACGAGCGGGCGATCCTGCAACGGCGTTCGCAACTGGTGGAAGCAGAGCGAGCCCTGCAACTGGCCACCATCGATCTATCGCTGTTTTACCGCACGCCGGACGGCAAGCCGCGCATGGCCGCGGCGGAACAATTGCCGGGAGGCTTTCCGGAACAATCGGCACTGACGCCGGAGCAGATTTCGGACGACATCGAGACAGCGCTGCGCCGCCGGCCGGAAGTGGAGCGGCTCATCGTGCAACGGCGGCAAACGGAGGTGGATGCCGCGCTCGGGAAGAACCAGCGGCTGCCCAATGTGGATGTGCTGCTTTCGTTCACACGCGAGGGCGGCACGGGTGCGGTGCGGCGCGGGCCCACGGAACTGAAAGGGAGCCTTATTTTCGAGCTGCCGTTGCAGCGGCGGGCCGCCGAGGGGCGCATCCTGAACGCGGAAGCGCGGCTGAACCAGATTGAGCAGCGGCAGCAATTCACCAGCGACCAGATCACCGCCGAGGTGCAGGACGCCATCTCCGCCGTGCAAACCGCGTATCGCCGTGCGCGATTGATTGGGGAAGAAGTGCAGGTAGCGCGGCAATTGGAAGATGCGGAACGCACGAAGTTCGATCTCGGCGACAGCACGCTGTTTTTGGTCAATTTGCGCGAGCAGGCGACGTTCGATGCAGCGGTGCGCGAAGTGGCGGCGCAGGCCGATTATTTCCGGGCGCAGGCGTTGTACGAATTAGCGATTGCCGAAGCGCTGGCCCCGACGCGCGCGCCGGCCGTGAAATAATTGCGGTCTGGTGAGAACAGCACTCGTTCTGATTCTGATTGCGTCGAGCCTGTGGGTAGCCCTGGCATGGCTGGCCCATCGCAGTGCCTTCTTTCCGATGCGCTATCCGCAAGGCTGGTGGCACGTGCAGCAAGAGACCGGGGCGGAAGATGTGTGGCTCACGGCCGCGGACGGAGTAAAGCTGCATGGATGGTGGGCGATGGGGAAGGGAGCGAAGATTGCCACATTGTTCCTGCATGGCAACGCGGGGAACGTGACGCATCGGGGCGAGGCCTTGCGCGGGATTTCCGCGGCGGGATCGGCGGTACTGCTGCTGGACTACCGGGGCTACGGAAAGAGCGAAGGATCGCCATCGGAATCCGGTCTGTATCGCGATGCGGAAGCGGGCTATGCGTGGTTGTTGGCGAAGGGATACGCGGAATCGGCGATCGTGCTGCACGGGGAGTCACTGGGGACGGCGGTAGCGGTGGAGCTTGCCTCGAGAAAGCCGTGCCGGGGGCTGGTGCTGGAGGCGCCGTTCTCGTCCGCCCGGGACGTGGCGCGTTCTGTGCTTCCGGGTTTGGGCGGGGTGTTAATGTGGGGGTTCGATTCGGCCTCGAAGATCGGCAAGTCGAAGGCGCCTCTTTTACTGATTCATGGCAGCGACGACGAGGTGATCGACATCGAATTGGGGCGCCGGTTGTTCGAGCGGGCGAATGAGCCGAAGCAGATGTGGGTGTTGCCGGGAGCGGGGCACAACAACATCGTGGAATCGGCGGGAGCAGAATATGCCCGCCGGTTGCGGGCCTTCTATGGCTCTTAGGCGGCCCTTTATACTATGCCTATGTCATTCGAAATCCGCTCGCTCACGCCCGCTGAACTGCGATGGCAAATGCAGGCGTTCGTAGCCTTATTGGAAGACGCAGTGCACGACGGGGCATCGCTCGGCTTCCTGCCGCCGCTCGATCCGATCACGGCGCACAACTACTGGCACGGCTTGAGCGACGAAATGGAAGACGGCGGAGCACTGCTGCTGGCGGTGTACGACGGCGATATTCTGCTGGGCTCGGTGCAACTGGCGTTGTGCCTGCGGCCGAATGGAAAGCATCGCGCGGAAGTGGCGAAGCTGATGGTGCACACGACGGCGAGGCGTCTGGGGTTAGGGAAGATGCTAATGGCGGAAGCCGAGGAGATGGCGCGAGCCCGGGGACGAACCTTGCTGGTGCTGGACACGCGCAAAGGCGATGCGGCCGAGTCGCTGTACCGGCAGATCGGTTACCTAGCCGCTGGGGAGATACCCGGTTATGCGCGCAGCGCCGGCGGCGAGTTGGATGCAACGGTGCTGTACTACAAAGAATTGGCGTAAGTTCGTCTTGACGCGGGCGTAGTGTTTCTTTAGGATTGAAGGGAGCCTCCCCTCGTAGCTTAGAGAAGATGGCGAACCCTGCTGTATCCACGGTACAACCCCATCCGGAAATCCCGGACAAGCTGTATTTTC